>JBDSBP010000019.1:0-30079 GCA_039921525.1 Chitinophagaceae bacterium
AATTCCTGAAATAGGTTCTTCGCCGTCCCCCACGTCCATTCCAGTCGAATTTACGCCAACGACTAAATTCTCACTAAAAACAGGACCACCGCTTGCCCCATCTCCTAAATGAATTGTAGTTTGATAACATGCATTTCTCAATAGGTTCATTCCACTTGGATGGTAGTCAACAATTTTACCGTCAGACCAATTACCCAAAAATGTAAACTGCGTTTTTGTATCGCTTGGGTAATCGGTTTTTGTTGAAGGGTATGCAAAAGTTATAACATCATCTCCGGGATTTAGGTCTTTTGTCGAAATCATTAACTGAGGTACAAATGGAGCTACAATAGGTTGATCATAAGCCTTACTATTAAGCGTGCCGATTGCAATGTCAGCATTATTGTGGGTAAATAAAGCTACTACTTCCCTTACTATCCTCATCCCATTGTCAAGGCTTTGAATACCATACATTGTTGGCAAATGAGATCCATCGTTTTCAAAAAAGACATGTTTAGCCGTTATAAAGCCACCTATCTGTGTAATAAAAAAGCCAGTACCTCGGCACCTGAACGTTAACTTATTGGCATCAAATGTAAATAAAGGAAAAATTATTGTTTCACTTGAAACTTGCAGACCGGTTGAAGTGGTTAACATAAAATTATATTGAATCAGTAATTTAATTAACAATTGGTAAACTATTTTAAGATATGTATCGTGACTATGTTAAATGCCTAATGACAAATATGGCTGGAACCAAACTCATTTTATTTTCGGTGAACTTCCCTTTCAGAATTTCAGCCGCGACAGAATATTCAGGGACACGGAAATTTTTTTGGTCTTAAATTTTTTGAATATAAAGTTATGGTTAAGGACCTTGCTATTTTGCGTGCCAATTTATGATGAGAAGTTTGTGCGGATCAACGACAATGATCGAATCATGCTATCTGATTCGAAGTATTATTTCTAATATTATGGGAAGGCTTATTAAGTTTTGTAAAATATTAATTTTTCAATTTTAAACTATCTTTATAAGATCCGTTTTATTCGTATTTTGCTCAGTCAAAATTCATATGAATACTCATGCCGACATTGAATTGGATTGGAAAGGAAAAGATTGTAAATCACCACCAGGAAGTTCCCTACAGAATATTGGAACACCAATATAGCTTTTCTATGCCAACAGGCCAACAACTGGGAATCGAGATAGGCAGCGGCAGTAAAATTATTCATGGCGACAATTTGAAAGCCTTAAAGGCATTATTGCCTCAATACGAAGGGAAGGTAAAATGTATTTATATTGATCCTCCTTACAACACTGGCAAAGAAAATTGGAGGTATAATGATAATGTTAATCATCCCCAGGTTAAGCACTGGTTAAATTCAATTGTAGGTAAAGATGGTGATGATCTTACGCGGCACGATAAATGGCTATGTATGATGTATCCTCGTCTAAGGCTACTTAGAAAATTACTTTCGGAGGACGGAGTGATCTTTATTAGTATTGATAATAATGAACAAGCTAACCTGCGTCTTATTTGTGATGAAATATTTGGTGCTAAAAATTTATTTACGCAATTCACTTGGCGATCTGAAGGAAATTTTGATAATCAAGCTAAAGCAAAAGTTGTTCATGAATATGTATTATCTTACTTTAAGAATATTCAAAATGTAGGTCTACCAAAAGCCATAGATCCTTCTGTTCACAAAAATAGTAAAATATTTAAAGGGGAAATTAGAAATACGATTGTAAAGAACGGACGAAAAAATCCTGCGTCCTTAATAAAATTGCCAATTGGCTTTCCATCTAAATTTAATATGGGTATTATACAAGCAAGAGCAAACTTGTACCCTCATTATAAGCAAGATGCGATAATAGAGAATTTTAAAACTACTAACGAAGTTGAAATATACAGCGGCTGGTCCTCAAAAGATTTAATTGAGGACTTCATCAATAAAGGATGTGTAGAAGTCATAGATCAAAAAGGACAAAATACTTCTTTCGAATTATTAGAAAGTGGCACAATTGAAATGGTGAAGTGTAGACAAAGTCCCAGTCATGTAGTTTCAATACTTCAGGGTTTAGGAAGCACTCAAAACATGAGTAATGACTTGAAGCGTATGGGGATTGCTTTCGATTATCCAAAACCTGTTCAATTGATTGAATATTTAATTGGGATGTATTCAGATGAAGATTCAATTGTTTTAGATGCATTTGCTGGTTCAGGTACAACCGCCCATGCAGTTTTAAATATGAATACAGTAAGTGGGAAACGTAAATTTATTCTAATACAAATAGATGAATTTGATAAGGAAGGTAACTTGATTGATATTACAAATGAAATAACTGTTAAAAGAGTAAAAACTGTAATTAGTGGATATAATGACATAGAAGGAACTGGTGGCGGTTTCGATTTTTATTCATTGGGAATGCCGATTTTCGGGGACGATGATAATCTAAATGAAGATGTGGCTGAAGGTAGGATTAGAGAGTATGTATATTATTCAGAAACGAAACAATCACTATTTACAGCTAAACCTAATCAAGGGAATGACAACAAATATTTTCTGAACAACTTCAATGATACAGCTTACTACTTCATTTATGAAAGAGGAATCCTTACTACCTTAGATAGCGACTTTTTAGCAACAATAAAAACGAAGGCAGGTCAATATTTAATTTATGCCGATAACTGCCTTTTAGATAAGGCTTTCATGCAGGAGAAGAATATTATTTTTAAAAAGATACCAAGAGATATAACCAGATTTTAAATGGAATTAAAACCATACCAGCAAAAAGTACTGAATGACATCGATGTTTATTTAACATACGTTCAGCAAGAAAAACGTATAGATACTGCTTTTAATACTTATTGGTTGGATAAAATTGGGCAATACAATCCGGTTACTGGAAAAGGGATGAAACCATATTTGAATAGTGTATCAGGTGCTGTTCATGTTTGTGTAAAAGTGCCAACAGCAGGTGGTAAAACGTTTATAGCCTGCAATGCATTAAAGTCAATCTTCAATGCCTATGACGATACCCAAACAAAGGCAGTTGTTTGGTTAGTACCCTGGAGTAATCTTTTGGCACAAACAATCAAAAGCCTTTCAAATCCCGAGCATCCGTACAGGCAAAAACTTAATGCCTTATTCAACGGTCGCGTGGAAGTTTATGAAAAGAAGGATCTTCTGCAGGGTACTAATTTTAATCCTACAATTGTAAACGAACAACTAAGTATTTTTGTAATGAGCTTTAGCAGTATTAGGTCAAAGAAGAAAGAAGACCGTAAAATATATGAAGAAAACGGGCAGTTAGCTCAGTTTGCAGACCTAAATAAGAATAGAGATCATATTTTACCTAATACAGATGAAACAGCCCTAATTAATATCATACGCAGCTTTAAGCCTATTATTATCTTAGATGAAAGCCACAATGCTGAAAGTGAGCTGAGCACTGATATGCTGCAAAACCTTAACCCAAGTTTCATCCTTGATCTTACAGCAACCCCTAAAGACAAAAGCAATATTGTGTCTTTTGTAAACGCATTGGAGTTAAAGAAAGAGCATATGGTTAAGTTGCCGGTAATTGTATACAACCACCACGATAAAAATGAAGTAATCAATAGCGCTTTGCACCTTCAACGTCAGTTAGAATTATTAGCAGATCAGGAAGAAAAAGAAGGTGGCAAATACATAAGACCTATTGTATTATTCCAGGCGCAACCCAGAACAAAAGACGAAAATATTAATTTCAGAAAGCTGAAAGAAAAGCTACTTAGCTTAGGTATCTCAGAAGATCAAATAAAAATTAAGACAGCAGATATAGATGAATTGAAAGGCATTGACTTGATGGAAAAAAGCTGTGAAGTGAAATACATTATTACAGTTAACGCTTTGAAGGAAGGCTGGGATTGTCCATATGCCTACATATTAGCTTCATTGGCTGATAAATCTTCAGCGGTAGATGTAGAGCAAATATTAGGAAGGGTTTTAAGACAGCCGCATGTTATGAGACATAAGAACTTTCAATTAAACCTGTCTTATGTATTAACTGCTTCCACTAAGTTTCATGATACATTACAGCATATTGTAAATGGGCTACAAAATGCTGGCTTTAGCAAAAACGACTACCGCAGCATAGATAGAATGCCAGAAGAGGAAAAACCTAAGCCGGCCACAAGTTTAGAGTTTTTATTCGGCGAAAAATCGACACAATTTGAGGAAACAGAGGATATTGATGTTTCCAAAATCTCGTTTGATCCTAATGAAGGGATAATAGATACAAAATATCAGCGTGTTGTAGATATTGTTACATTAGCGAAGGAAACAAACGAAAGATTTGAAAAGCAGATAGAAGAACAGCAAAGTGTTACGGGAGGCGATCCTATATTATCAGAAATACCAGATAAAGTGATTAAATATAATATGAGAGAAGCGGTTGCTTCTGAAGCACTTGCAATCACATTGCCACGCTTTTATATGCAGGTTTCGAAATCTTTATTTCATGATACAGATTGGCAACCATTGAATCAGGAGGAGCTGTTAAAAGGTTTTAACCTCGCCAGCCAGGATGCAGTGATAAACTTTGATTCCATTAGGTCTGACTTGTACAAAGTAGATCTTGAAGAAGTAAGAAAAGATGAATATATTCCCAAGTTCATACAGCTTGATAACAATGAATTAAAAGAGCCACTGGTTGAATACATTCTGTCAAAACCAAAAGAAGAACAAATTAAAGATATAGCAAGCAAGATGGTGAAGCGTATTGGAGATATGTATCCGATTCCTGACCAGCATATTAGGAAATATGTTTCACGTATAATTGAAGAAATGAATGCAGAACAGCTTTATGACTTCTTAATGAGAGAACACAGCTACGCTGATGTTTTGAGAAAGAAAATTAGCTGGTTAGCCGATTTATATGCAGAACAGAAGTTTAAAGAGTTGCTGAATGCAAGGCTTATAAAAATGCAGCAGGACTATTCACTGCCTTCTTCAATAGTCCCTGGAAGGACAGGTACTGATATTGCCAATTCTCTTTACGAAAAGGAAGGTGAGATGAATGGATTTGAAGCAAAAATAATGTCGGAAATTGCAGCCTTGCCAAATATAACCTTTTGGCATCGCAAACCTGGGTAGAGGAAAAGGTTTTGCAATCAACGGGTTTAAAAATAATCATTATCCCGACTTTATAATATACACTAAGAAAAGACATATTATTGTCTTAGAAACAAAAGGCAACGACCGTGATAATTCTGACAGTGAAGCTAAAAATCGGTTAGGAAGACAATGGGCAAACAAAGCTGGCGACTTCTACAGCTACTTTATGGTTTTTGAAACAAGCAGGTTAGACGAAACTTTGAGTGTAGATGAAGTGAAGAATGCAATCAGATATTTATAAACTCTAAGTGTATCTGCGGGAGAAGGCAACTACTTATGATTTATTATATCTGTTTGCTATAACAATCACTGGGAAGTAATAAAGCATTTTCAGGCGAACCAACCTTTGCTAACAATGAAAGTATGCTTCTAACTGAATGACCGATTTTTTGCGCGGTTGTCTTTTGCGCTTTTGGTCCAAGTTTATCAAGTAAGCCCATGTTAGTTTGCCAATGTAAAGAAAAATGCCAGAAGTTCCATAGCATAGGAGTATGTGTTACAACACAGGTCGTTTGTAATATCTCTGTACCATATGAATAGTCAAATACTACTTGATGTATACGGTTAATTGCCATACACCAAAAATATTTGTCTTCATTCCTACAATAATGGCGATCAAATTCAGGAGGTTCTACATTCGTTGTAGGACTACAATAATGCATATAGCGAGCTTTTCCCTCGCTTGTAAATTCTAAAAAAATATGTTCTGGTTTGTAAATGCCTAATAAATTAATGGAAAAGTCTACGATGTGTTCTCCGGGAGAACAAATGTACTTTAACGTAATATGTCCTGTTTCAGAATCTGTAATTTTATCTATGTCATTGGTATTAGTAATCCGTAAAAGATAATAATCCGATAGATCGCAGTCAATTAATTTATATCTCTCGTTAGGCAAAATTTCCAATGGGTAATTCATACATCATGCAAACTCCGGAATAGCAATATTGAAAGAATGTAATACTTTATTAGCTGCGTGTATAGTTTCCCATAGTTCGCCAGCGTAATTTAGTAAATTGGACTCACCTTTATAGATTGAAATGATTGACTCGTCTATATCATGAATATCTGCAGTTAAATAATGGCTGAAAAAAATAGTTATATTATTCTTCAAAAGCGTATAAAAAATACAACCTTCTTCAGTTAGTTGCAGCGATATTTTGTCAGGCAGAGTTTTGAGTAAAATATCTGACGAAAGGTTCATCAATTCTTTCAGTGCAAAATTCGTCTTACCCTTAAAGGCTTCTGAATATTCCTTTAATTGTTCCCTAAAAGCCTGATCCAGTTTAATAAACTGACGAGTATTTTTATAATCTTGCGTAGGGTCCGACCTTAGATCCGATATTTCCTGTCCAGTTATTAGACCGGTATTAGATTCCCATTTTATAGCCATATGACCGGATATGGCAGTTCCTTCATTTATGGGGTATCTTCCGTCATACCAAGTAAGATTAATCACGTCTGTTTTAATTAATGGGTGCTCATTTGAATTTGAAGCCATATTAATATTCAGGGTGTAATGTCTCTAAGAAATCTTCTCTTAGAAGTCCAAAATACAATTCTTTTTCTAAAATGTGAACATCTTCCAATACTTTAAGCAATTCTTGGATATCCTTAAGATTGCTTATGACTTTGATTACATCTATATCAATTAAAGATGTTGGGATGATGTCAAATCTGTTAGCCTCTTTTTTTTGTACAATTAAGGGTAAATGGTTGTTTAAGTTAAGTATAACTTTTGCCTCCTTATAACTAAATTCACTTTTAAAAGCCACCATCTCACTTGCTGTTTCAGGAAGTCCGAATGAAAATTGAAATTTTGTGCAATCCCTCAGGTCTTTCTGAGGATATTCAGATATATAACGTATTCCTACCCGAGTCCAAATTTGTACCCTTTTGGTTTTTTCAATAATATTTAAGGCTTTTTCAATTTCTAATTTATATTCAGACCATCCAACATACTTACTCAAACACGTGAAAATAAATGCATTAGGAATTATCTGTATAATAATTTTATCATTATATAACAAACTTTGAGTGTTAATCTGAATACGTAGCTCTTGTCTTGGACTTGCCAGATTTTGGGGGGCTGGCTTTAAAGGTCTATTAGTATAGGTATAGCTTGCATCAAATGCCTCATAAATAATTCCTGGAAATAGTTCCGATGAGCTATCTGATTCAAATTTAACTTCAACAACTGCTTCCCTAATATTATCTGGCGTTATCTTCTTTGGTAATCTCATCTGAGCAAAATCGCTAATTTGACAGTTAAGTTAATTTAAAAAGAGGAAAGGAGACTAACATTTCAAAACAGATTTAAAGCCATTAAAACGTTTTTGAGTTAAACATCAAAATAAGAAGTTTATAGCTTTATTTGTTTATTGGGACACCTATTTGGGACATTTATCTCCAGATAAAAACAAAAGTAGCTGATAATCAGCTACTTAACAAGGTTACTATGTGGTGTGGGGCGGGATTGAACCGCCGACACAAGGATTTTCAGTCCTTTGCTCTACCAACTGAGCTACCGCACCATCCTGAACAAATATACTGGCAAGTTAATGAGGTACTTATTTGTCCGGGCAGCAAAAGTAAGAGATTATGTATTATTTCAGAAATAAAATTCAACACCTCAAAAAGGAATCTCATATCCCATATTCACACAGAAACTTAATACGCATGATCTTGAGTTGCTCCCAGGTATAATCGCTGTCGCTTAGCTCCTGAAGGGCTATCTGCAAACTGCTGGTCTCGCAACTCTTGAAATAATCCAGGATTTCATCCTGTTCCTGTTCATCCACCATTTCATCAATGGCATAGTCCAGGTTTAATTTGGTGCCGCTGCCTACGATCGTTTCCATTTCTTCCAGCAGACCATCGATGCGCATATCTTTATTTTTGGCGATGGTTTCCAGCGCTATTTTTTTATCCGTCTGCTGGATGATATAAACCTTTAGTCCGCTTTTGTTGACCACGCTTTTCATAACAAAGTCATCAGGACGTTCTATATCATGCTCTTCTACATAGGCGGCAATCATTTCCACAAAAGGTTTTCCATAGCGAAGGGCCTTCCCCTTGCTCACACCCTGGCATTTCTCCAGCTCGAGCATTGTCCTGGGATAAAGCGTTGCCATATCCTGCAAAGTTGTTTCAAGGAAGATGACAAAAGGAGGTAACCCCTTCTTCTTGGCTTCTTTCTGCCGGAGTTCTTTCAGCATTTCCAGCAGTGTTTCATCCAGGGACGCTCCGAATGCCGGTTCATTGGCGCCATCGTCATCATCCGCGTTAGCTTCTTCAAACAGATTGTTCATGACAATTTTGAAAGAAGTAGGCTTTTTGAGGAATTTCTCGCCTTTGGCGGCTATCTTAAGAACACCATATTCCTCGATATCTTTCTGTAGTATTCCTTCCAGCAAAAGCTGGCGTATCAGTGAGTTCCAGTAATGTTCCGCCTCGTTTTTTCCGAGACCGAATTCAGGAATTCCATCATGCCGGTACATCTGCACCTGGGGCGTAAGTTTACCCATTAAAATGAAAACTGCATATTCAGTAGGAAAACGTTCATCCAGCGCCTTTACCACTTTTAATACCTTCACAGCGTTCTCTTTGGCTTCAATTCTTTCTTTAGGATGTAAACAGTTATCGCAACTGCCACAATTTTCTGCTGTATGGTCTTCACCGAAATAGCTGATCAAGACCTTCCTGCGGCACACGCCGCTTTCTGCGTAAGCTACGGTTTCGTTGATAAGCTGGGCGCCGACTTCCCTTTCGCTTAATGGTTTATCGCGCATCAAATGCTCCAGTTTGGAAACGTCCTTATGCGAATAGTAGAGGATACATTTCCCTTCCAGTCCGTCCCTGCCGCCGCGGCCGGTTTCCTGGTAATAATTTTCGATGCTCTTAGGAATGTTGTAGTGAATTACAAAACGTACATCGGGCTTGTCGATACCCATTCCAAAGGCAATGGTAGCAACGATCACCTGCACATCTTCATTCAGGAATAGATCCTGGCGGTGGGCCCTCAGTTTACTATCCAGGCCTGCATGGTAAGCTACGGCTTTGATACTGTTAGCCATCAACATATCAGCCAGTTCTTCCGTAGTTTTCCGGTTCAGTGTATAGATGATTCCGCTCTTTCCCTTGTTCTGAACAATAAAACGCACAATACTTTTTATCGTCTCTTCCTTGTTGATCTTGGGCAACACTTCATAATATAAGTTAGGCCTGTTAAAAGAGGAGATAAAAATATTGGCGTCACGGAGTTTTAGATTTTTAACGATGTCGCTCTGTACTTTCGGGGTAGCGGTTGCTGTCAGTGCAATTACTGGGATCTTATCGTTGATGATTTCCATCATCTCGCGCAGGCGCCGGTATTCAGGTCGAAAATCATGGCCCCATTCAGAAATACAATGGGCCTCATCAACTGCGAAAAAAGATATCTGCAGGTCGCTGAAAAAATCAAGGTTTTCTTGTTTAGTGAGTGTTTCAGGAGCTACATAAAGCATCTTTGTTTTTCCCGCCTGCAGGTCTTCTTTAACCTGTACTATTTCTTTCTTTGTTAAAGTGGAATTTAAAAAATGAGCGATATCATCATTGCTGCTATAACTTCTGACCAGGTCAACCTGGTTCTTCATCAACGCGATCAGGGGAGAAACTATAATAGCCACTCCTTCGCTTACTAAAGCAGGAAGTTGATAACATAGGCTCTTGCCGCCGCCGGTAGGCATGATTACGAAAGTATCCCGGCCCGAAATAAGCGATGTAATAATGGCTTCCTGGTCGTCTTTAAAGGAGTCGAAGCCAAAATATTCATGGAGTTTTTCATGTAAATTAATAAGTCCTTTTTCAGGAGCTTTCGATTTGTCTGATGTTTTTTTAGGGGTAGTTTTTTTAGAAGTTGTAATAGCCATATTCATTAGTTTTCCTGCTCACAAAATGTTGTATTTTTTTTATATATATAACGGATTTCCAGTTATGATATTAATTTGATTATGTTAATATATCCCATTTTACGCGCAGCACAGACGATGCGGGTGAATACTGCCCGTGGAATAAAGGTTTATACTCCCATGAAGGCCCGATAACTACTTACTACCCAATTGTGAAAGGTTGGCGCCAAATAAATTTCCGGGAAGACAGGGACTTTAGAGATATTTAAGGTATGCGAATATATGAAAACTTAACCTTAAACAATCTTCTGAATTGTTAAACAACATCTTTATAAGAGGGTTATTCATATTGAATTTGGAAGGTGGCTTTAAAAAATTAATTTTGCTTCTCTTACATGGAGATAGAAAAAATTCAGCAGACTGCGAAACGAACGATCCTGTTAGAAGCAGAATCAATAGCCGGACTGCATAAATTTATAGATGAAGATTTTTCAAAGGCGGTACAGGCTGTGTTAGCCTGTAAGGGCAGGCTAGTGGTTAGTGGAATTGGTAAGAGCGCTATTATTGCCCAAAAGATTGTTGCAACTCTTAATTCCACGGGAACTCCAGGCTTATTCATGCACGCAGCTGACGCCATTCATGGCGACCTGGGCATGGTTCAGGAACAGGATGTTGTAATGCTTATCAGCAAAAGTGGTAATAGCCCCGAAATAAAGGTGTTGGTAACACTTGTTAAAAACTTTGGTAACACTGTTATTGCCATGGTAGGCAATCTTGAATCTTATCTTGCCAGGCATGCAGATATTGTGTTGAATACCACCGTTTCGAAAGAAGCTTGCCCTAATAATCTTGCTCCTACCAGCAGCACAACCGCACAATTGGTTATGGGTGATGCCATGGCTGTTTGTTTAATGGAACAACATGGTTTCACTGGGGAAGATTTTGCCAAATTCCATCCCGGGGGCATCCTGGGTAAAAAATTATACATGAGGGTACATGATTTGTATACCGAAAATGAAAAGCCTTATGTATTTATTGATCAGAATTTGAAGGAAGTAATAGTGGAAATGACAAAGAAGCGATTAGGGGTTACCGCTGTAATAGGTGAAAATGACCTATTATTAGGTATTATTACAGATGGGGATCTTCGCAGAATGCTTGAAAAAGATGTTTCCCTGCAACAGGTTACCGCTAAGGATATTATGACTGCAAATCCAAAAACAATAGCTCCGTTTGAACTAGCGGTTCAGGCGCTGGACGAACTGCGCAAATACAGTATAACACAACTGGCGGTATGCGATCAAGGAAAATACCTGGGGATTATTCACTTGCATGATCTGATAAAAGAGGGGTTGATATAATTAGTGCCTTTTTTTTTGTACAGGTACAGGATGTACATTATTGCAAACTAGACTAATAAATTATAAACTTCTCACGTTATAACGAAGAAAATCAGGATATTATATGAATAAACACAATTACGTAGTTATCATGGCGGGTGGTATCGGTAGTCGTTTCTGGCCAATGAGCCGAACCGGTTATCCGAAACAGTTTCTGGATATCCTGAACACAGGCAAAACATTAATACAATGGACCTTTGAACGGTTTTCGACTTTTATACCAAAAGAAAACATTTACGTAGTTACGTCGCATGAATATGCTTCAATTGTAGAGACACAATTACCCGAAATACCGGTAGAAAATATTCTGGGTGAGCCTTCACGCAAAAATACAGCTCCCTGTATAGCATACATTTCCTTCAAATTATTGCAGAAAGACCCGCTGGCTTCGCTGATAGTTGCTCCCGCCGATCATATTATCCTTGATAATACAGGCTTTCTTAAAGTATGTGTTGAGGCCTTGACTTTCGTAAACAAACACCATGCTTTTATAACCCTGGGTATAAAACCCAATCATCCTAACACAGGCTATGGCTATATTCAATACGAGCAACACGCCATTACTGATAGCGTTTATAAAGTAAAAACGTTTACCGAAAAACCAAGCCTCGAGCTGGCAAAAACGTTTGTATCCAGCGGCGATTTTTTATGGAATGCGGGTATTTTTGTGTGGCAGGTAAAAACCATTATTACAGCATTTGAAAAATACCTGCCTGAAATGTACGAAGTGTTCGCTGCCGAAAAAGACAAGTTCAATACGCCGGAAGAGGAAAAATCGTTGAATGCGATTTACCCGTTATGCACGAATATATCCATCGATTTTGGAATCATGGAAAAAGCGGATAATGTATACGTAATACCTTCATCATTTGGCTGGAGTGACCTTGGTACCTGGAACAGTGCATATGAAAACCTGGAAAAGGATGAGTCCGGCAATGCTATTGCCGGCGACAACGTCATTTCCATTGATGCTACTAATTGCATGGTGCATGCACCAAAAGAAAAATTATTACTGCTGCAGGGAATGGATAACTTTATTATTGTAGATACTCCGGATGTTCTTATGATATGCAAAAAAGACAAAGAACAGGAGATAAAAGAATACGTGGCAGAAGTTAAAAGGAATAAAGGAGAGAAGTTTATATAGGAATGCTCAAATAGTCCTCGCTCCACAAGAATTTATTATCTTAATCGTTATAAATTAAGCCAGCCTGTTTCAGGAATGCTTTGATATCTTATAACGAATGAAATAAATAATCAGGCCTGAAAGCTGGCCAAATCAGTCTGTAATAGATCTTAAACTATTAAACCAATAAAGATAATCTGCCCATCATTTTAAACTCTGGGATTAAAATGATAATTTGAAAGAGAATTATAATATTTGCGCTACGAGCAATTGAAAAAATCGGAAGCTTGGCCATCTGAATACCATTATGCATTCACTCAACAATATACTTTTTCTTGATATAGAAACGGTTCCGCAATATGCTTCTTATGAGTTAGTGCCAGCGGATGCCAAGCCATACTGGAACAAGAAAGCGGACCAAATGAGAAGGGATAAGGAACTGGATACGCCTGACTCCATGTATCCAAGGGCTGGTATTTATGCGGAATTTGGAAAAATTGTTTGTATTTCTTGCGGAATTATCAGTGGAACCGGAGAAGATAAAAAACTTATCCTCAAATCTTTTTGCTGTGAGGACGAAAAAGTTATTTTGCTGGATTTTTGTGAGCTGTTAAAAAAGTGGTCAGGCCAGGATAAGGTATTGTGCGCGCATAACGGGAAGGAATTTGATTTTCCTTATTTAAGCCGCCGGATGGTTATAAATCAGATCCAGGTTCCAGGGATGCTTCAATTATCAGGCAAAAAACCATGGGATATTCCACATGTTGATACGTTGGAATTATGGAAATTTGGCGATTATAAAAATTATACTACGTTGAATTTACTCGCCTTCACATTTGGAATTCCGACTCCCAAAGACGACATTGACGGGAGTATGGTATGGAAGGTTTATTGGGACGATCAAGACCTTAAACGGATTGTTACTTATTGCCAGAAGGACGTAATAACTGTTGCGCAGGTTTATCTAAGAATGCAGGGGGAAATATTGATAAAAGCAGAAAATATTGAAATAAAAACAGCATAGCCTGAATGCATCTTTCAGGGGTACCGGTTACTAAACTAAATAACTATATGCAACGTATTAACTATGCCTCTGGCGCACATTGGGAAGAGATAATAGGCTATAGCCGCGCCGTGAAAATCGGGAACGTGGTGGAAGTAACCGGAACGGTGGCCGTAGATGAAAATAACCAAACGGTAGGTGTAGGTAATCCCTATGAACAGGCAAAGTACATCTTACAAAAAATTGAAAAAGTTTTAGAGAGAGCCGGGGCAACATTAAAAGATGTTGTACGAACCAGGATGTATGTTACCGACATATCCCGCTGGGAAGACTTCGGCAAAGCACACGGGGAAGTTTTTAAAGATATTAAGCCATGCACCACGCTGGTAGAAATTAAAGCCCTGATCAGCCCTGAATTCCTGATCGAAATAGAAGCTACTGCTATTTTACACACTATATAAGTGATGACATCGAATATTCCATATTTTGAAAATATCTCAGAATCTTTCCAGGATGCTCACCTGGAATCAATTAGTCCTGATTTTGAATTGATTCATTTTGAAGATATTCCGCTGGAGTATGCCGACCATAATAAACCTTTTCGCCTGAACGCATTTGTGGTAGGATTGTTCACGGATGGGGAAGCGGTTCTTACAATTAATTCGAAAGACCACAAATTAAAAAAAGGCACTCTCTATTTCTCTACTCCGTGGCATATCCGGCATTACACCCATATCAACAAATGGCAGGGTTATTTGCTTTTCTTTACCCCACAGTACCTGTTGCAAAACCATCAGGCCGTATCTATTACTAAAGAGTTCCCGTTCTTTCAGTCTGAAAACGGAATAGTGATCTCGTTATCGGAAAAAGAATTGCGCAGGCTGGAAAAAGCATTCGATGAAATGTACAGCATAGTAAAATCTGATAATACCGACCGATATAGGATCCTTTATCATTATGTAAATATATTATTGCTACAATGCAAATCCCTGAACTGCGTTGACGTAACGGGAACAACTGGTAATAACGAAAAGATGATCACCCGTTTTTTAGAAGCCTTGAATAATTACTTCACTTCGCTCACCAAGGGTTCATCAGGCGAAGCATTAACGATGAAGGGAATAGCCCAGCAGTTACATATCCATCCTAACTACCTAAGTAACCTGGTGAAAGCACAAAGCGGCAAAACAGTCTCCTCCATAATTCGTGACAGACTGGTACTGGAAGCAAAGGCGTTACTCTGCAACAGTACAATGACTGTGTCGGAGATAGCTTATCACCTTCAGTTTTCGGACACTTCCAATTTCGCTAAATTTTTTAAACGAAGCACGGGCACAACACCTACCATTTTTCGCTTATCTTATAAAGAAAATACCCATAATTCTTAAGCATTCACCCACAAGATAGCCGGTTATAAAATAACTTTATTGTGCGATATAACTATTCAAATAAAATTTAATTAACCTTGCGCAAAGCAGGATATTATTGATCAAATAACCTAATTAATAAGGGTTGTGAAATAATTGGTTCTTCATGCAGGTTTTAGGGTGTTAATTACAATTAGAGCTCATTTATGAGCTCTAATTTTTTGTAAGCCCGATAATTTCTAACTTTAGCACTCACAAATAGCAGCAGCGTGAATGTACAATCGAAGCTACCGGACGTAGGCACCACTATTTTTACCGTAATGAGTTCCCTGGCAACTGAAAATAAGGCCGTTAATCTTGGACAGGGTTTTCCAGACTACCCAATGAGTTCCGTTTTGATTGAGTTGGTAAATAAAGCCATGCAGGATGGATATAATCAATATACCCATATGAACGGATTGCCGGTGCTGCGGGAAGTACTGGCTGAAAAAATAAAATCACTGTATGTTACCGGCATAAACCCTGATACGCAGATTACCGTTACTCCTGGTGGCACTTATGCTATTTATACCGCATTAACATCGGTTTTGCAACCCGGCGATGAAGTGATAGTCTTCGAACCGGCATACGATAGTTACATTCCCAATATTGTTGTCAATGGCGCTGTTCCGGTTTTAATTGACCTTACATTCCCTGATTATAAAATTAATTGGGATGAAGTAAGGCAAAAAGTATCCCCCAAAACGAGGATGATTATGCTAAACAGTCCGCATAATCCTACGGGTGCTGTATTGGGCGATAACGATATTATACAGCTTAAGAGCCTGGTAAAAGATACTGAGATCCTTATTTTATCGGATGAAGTGTATGAACACGTGATTTTTGACTCAATTCCACACCTCTCCATTTTACGTTATCCTGAACTGGTTGAAAGAAGTTTCGTTTGCTTTTCTTTTGGGAAGGTATATCATTGCACGGGTTGGAAACTTGGCTATTGTGTATCGGCACCCGATCTAATGAAAGAATTCAGGAAAGTTCACCAGTACAATTGTTTTAGCTGCCATACTCCTTCCCAGGTTGGATTATCACTATTCCTGGCCCAAAAAGATTCCTATTCTTCACTGGGCAATTTCCTCCAACAAAAACGGGATTATTTTCAACAATTGATGCAAAAAACCAGGTTTACGCCGCTACACAGTTACGGAAGTTATTTCCAATTATATAAATACAATCAGATAAGCGAGGAGGCTGATGTTGACTTTGCTATCCGCCTTACGAAACAGTATGGAGTAGCAGCCATCCCCGTTTCGGCTTTTTACCAATCCGGAAAAGATAATAAGGTAGTAAGATTTTGCTTTGGAAAAAAGGAAGAAACACTGGAAAAAGCTGTGGCAAAATTAGCTCTTGTGTAAGAGGAACTGGCATGGATATTACATACTGTAAATCGAACCTGATACCAGGGAATACTTTAAATAATTCACATGAATAAATTAAAACCAACGCTCACGTTTTGTATCCTGATGGATGCCCTCGGTTATGCAACTTATGCGCTACCTGGCATCGGTGAATTTGGAGATATAATTTGGGCGCCAATTTCAGCAATTATCTTTTACAAATCTTTTGGTGGATGGAAAGGAGCTTTCGGAGGTCTCTTTAATTTTGCAGAGGAGATATTACCAGGAACTGATTTTATTCCAACTTTTACCATAACCTGGATATGGAAATATTTTACAGATAAAAAAACCTCTGCTGCCAGAAGTTTTAATACTGCAAGATAAAAAATTGGTTAAAGCACTCTTACCATACTAGTGTTAACTTAACTGTGTTTTGGCGCACTGGCTATCAGCTATCAGCCAAAGCTTTTACCTTAAGATTTGACGAAAACATCGTTTTCATTATTTGAGTTTATCAAAAAGAGTTTATATATTATCCACATACTAGTTGACATATCAGATGATCATAGGCATTCTTAGCTGATGGCTTATGGCTGATAGCTGATAGCCATGCGTCATTTAATGCTTAACATAACACTAGTTATTTCTCTGGAAGTTATTGTTCATCCTTCTATCCATACCGCCCCCTTCTCTTCCTTCCCGTGGCATCATTTGCATTCCTCTTTCTCTTTGCTGTTGCATGCTGTTAGAGCCGGCACGATTAAGATTATAAGTGAAAGTGAGCATAAAATAACGTTTTAGAACTACAGTATTTATGTTCTCTGTATAGTTTTCTGTCTGGGTAGTGGAAATACTCTGGTTCTGATTCATAATATCATTTACGGAAATTTTTATTTCACCATTACTCTTCTTAAAAATTTGTTTGGCCAGGCTAGCATTCCATAATGGGATACTCTGGTTATACCCTGCCGCCCTCCCTGTGTTGACTATATAGTTAAAATCAGTGGATAAAATGAGCGTTTTGATGATGAAATAATTAACGTTGGTGGTATAGGTCTGAGTGTAATACTCTGAGTTCTGATCT
Source organism: Chitinophagaceae bacterium (assembly GCA_039921525.1). GTDB lineage: Bacteria > Bacteroidota > Bacteroidia > Chitinophagales > Chitinophagaceae > JADCRZ01. The sequence continues at coordinate 17,404 of JBDSBP010000019.1, forward strand.
TGTTGAACACTATACCGGGCATTATTATATGCAAATCGGCCTGTTAATCCAAAATTGAATTTATTTTTAAAATCCATATTAAGGCCTGCCGACTGTGTTAGGATAAAAGTCTTGGTGTAATTTGTTACTTTATAAATTTGGCTCACATCGCGATTATAGCTCATGGAATTCGTAAAGTTAACACTGCTTCCTTTTAATTTTTTGAAGGGGATACCCAAAGTTATATAAGAAGATACATTATACACGCCTCCCATATTTACCGGCATTATTAGCTGAACACCCTTACTCTTAGGAAAGGAATCAATGCTGTTAACAATTTTATCGGAGGTCTGTCCAAGATTTATATTGGCGTTAAAAAAACGAAAAGTCGATGCGTTGAATGTATTATAGCCAAAGTTTACAAAGTTGCTGAATTCTTGTTTCAGCAGTGGATTTCCCCGTCGGATCGATAATTGGTCACTTACGTCATCGATTGGCTGTAATTGTGTAGCAGATGGTTGGTTGGTACGCCCTCTATAAAAAATTCGAAGGTTTTTTGTTCTGCTGAAACTATAGTTAAAATTTGCGGTAGGGAAAAAGTTTAAGGCACTTTGTTTTAAATTTATTGCCGAGTCTTTTCCGGTTAAGACGGAAGGGCGTATGCTATTATTAGTGAGCACTGATGATTGCACTGCTCCGCCCAATTGCCAATTATATTTGGTTGTCTGAACACGGAAATTGGCCCCATAACGATTTGCAAAAAAATCATTTACAAAATAATTGGTTTGAGAGGCATTTACCAGGTCATATTTACCAGTCACTATATTAAAATCGTAAGCATTGCGATCTGAAGTCTGGTGGTTGTTAGTATAAGCGTAGTTTAATTCAAGTATTTTGTTGTGACCAATAGGTTCGGTATATGAACCACTAACGACGTTATTATTGGATTTTGTTGTCTGGTCATTCTGTATATTCTGATTTTGGGTCCTTTGTATGCTACCATTCGGATTGTAGAATGTTAAGGGTGCATAACTATCTCCATTGCCCTTGCTATCATTTAATGAATTATTGAGGCCCAATGTAAAAGTACGTCCCAGCTTTTTAAATTTTCTTCGGTAAAGCAGGTTGTTATTTAAATTAAATCCGTTGCGTTCATTTGAATTACTTGTTAACCCATCAATGGCCAACGCACTCACGTCGCCTTTTATGCCCACTATCCTGTTTGAATCAATACTGTTACCGGTAGAATGTTGGAAGGTTAAACTAGGGGTAAATAATATAGAATTCATAGAATCAATAGCATATTCCATCCGGATATTAAACCGGTTATTCTGATTTTTATTTAAAGAAGTTGTTTGCTGATCTTGGGAGGCCGTTGAATCAGTGAAGTACGAATCCCTATGGCTCGTTCTTTTGGTATTTGTTTCTGATTCGGAGAAAAAATAGCTGCCTGTTACATCTAATTTGTTGCTGAATTTATTGGTATAATTTAACCCGACTGAAGTAGCGCGGGTAATCCCATTACTTCCGCTACCACCGCCACCAAAATTACCGCCACCACCACCGCGATTACCTCTCCCACCTCCTCCACCTCTGTTACCACCGCCACCGCCACTTGCACCACCGCCACTAAAACCGCCCATGGTACTTACGATATCACTAAAATTGAAGGCGGATTTATTTAAATTGTTAGAGCTGCCAATAAGTGATAGCCGGCGGTCTCCTTTAAAACTATTATAGGTAAAGTTTCCTGTATAGCGATCATCCGTTCCAACGCCGGCAACGGCTCTTAAAAAATACCCTTTGCGCTGATCTTTTTTCAACTTGATATTAATGGTTTTAGCCCTGCTGCCATCATCAATTCGGGTAAATTTTGCCTGGTCGCTCATATCATCGAATACTTGTACCGATTCGATCATATCTGCTGTAATATTCTTGGTGGCAAGTTTGGGGTCAGTACCAAAAAATTCCTTACCATCCACATACACTTTCTGGATGTCTTCCCCCTGTGCCTTTACATTACCATCTTTATCAACCTCAACACCGGGCAATTTTTTAAACAAGTCCTCCGCCGTTGCATTGGGGACTGTTTTAAAGGCGCCAGCCCTAAACTCAACCGTGTCCTTGCTAACCCTTATGGGTGCTGCTTCTACCACTACTTCATCCAGCAGGGTTCCTTTCTTGTCCATGTAAATGGTGGAAAGATCAGCAATATTCATTCTGGATGTGAGGGTAATAATTCGGGTGTAAGTCTTGTACCCTTGAAAGCTCACCTGTAACTTGTAAGTGCCGGTGTCTACTCCTTTAATTTCAAACTGGCCTTTTGCATTGGCGAGAACATAAGCAACAACAGAAGAATCGCGTGGATTTAAGAGAGAAACAGTAGCTTCGGCCAGTGATTCTTTATAGGTAGAATCAACTAATTTGCCGTTAACTACACCATTTTTGGTTTGTGCGGATGAAACGAATCCTGTAACAATCAGTATGAGTACCAGTAAAAAATTCTTCATGAGTCTTTGGAATAAATGATATATTCGAATTAGAAGCTAATAACCTTCTAAACTTGTGGTTATGTTAAATTATTTGAATTGGCCACAAATGTAAATCTTAATAATGCCTGAATATTACGAGGTAGCAGGGTCTGCTATTTTTATTGTATAATGGTGTGAATAAAATGAAAAAAATATAGGGTATACCATTAATTAACGGGATGGCCCTAACGTCTGATAATATTGTATTTATATATTTAAGTAGAATATGAAGGAATATTCATTAGCTGAATAAATACTCTACGTCTTCTTTGGTGAGATTCTTTACGAAACCATCGTCATCAGCAATAAGGTCTCTTGCCAGGGAACGCTTCCTGTCCTGTAACTGGAGAATTTTATCCTCGATAGTATCTTTACAGATCATGCGGTAGGCGAAAATGTTTTTAGTCTGGCCGATACGGTGCGTACGATCTATTGCCTGTTGTTCAACAGCCGGGTTCCACCAGGGATCAACAATATAAACGTAATCTGCTGCTGTCAGGTTTAAGCCTACACCACCCGCTTTTAAAGAGATAAGAAACACGCGGCATTCTTCCTGGTTTTGAAAATTCTGAATTGCCTTCTCCCTGTCAATAGCAGAAGTGCTGCCGTCAAAGTATTCGAATTTTACATCTAAATTTTTCAGTCTTTCTTTAATAAGTGCCAGCATACCCAGGAACTGGGAAAAAACCAGGGCCTTATGATTGCTAATATTTTCAGTTATTTCCCGGGCCAGTTCTTCCAGCTTTATGGAATGATTTGGATAAGGTTCGGGTTCATTAAGAATGGATGGAGAATCACAGATCTGTCTTAGTTTCATCAAACCTTGTAAAATCGTCAACTGCGATTTGTGAATACCCTGTGTGTCGATCACACCTAATATCTTATCACGATAATCATTTCTATAGATTTCATAAATCTTACGCTGTTCATCTTCCATTTCACAAAACAGGATTGTTTCTGTTTTTTCCGGAAGGTCCTTGGCCACCTGTTCCTTGGTTCTGCGAAGAATAAAAGGAAAAAGTAATTTCCGCAGGTGGTCTTTTCGGTCAGGCTCTCCTAATTTATCAATGGGCAGGGCGAACTCCTGGCGGAAAAATTCAAGGCTTCCCAGCATCCCGGGATTAAGAAAATTCATTTGTGCAAAAATATCAAATGTATTATTCTGAAGCGGTGTACCGCTCATGCATAAACGATTTTTCGCTTTCAACAAACCCGCGGCACGTGTTACCTTACTGGCAGGGTTTTTAATAGCCTGCGACTCATCCAGGATAACATAATCAAACTCATTTTCCATCAGCAACTTGATGTCACTTCTTAAAGTGCCATAAGTAGTAATAATTACATTATGCTGCCTTATAAAATCTTTATTTCTTGTACGGTCTCCACCATGATGTATATGCCAGGTTAAGTCAGGAGTAAACTTTTTGATTTCATTCTCCCAGTTAAACATCAGCGTTGTAGGACAAACAACCAGCGCGTTCAAAGTGCCATGATGAGTTCTGTAATATTGCAGGAAAGACAAAGCCTGCACTGTTTTACCAAGACCCATATCATCAGCGAGAATTCCGCCCCATCTAACTTCACTCAGGTAATTTAGCCATTGAAATCCGAATGATTGGTAAGGCCGTAAAATACTTTGAAGATGTAAGGGAGGCTCCACTTCCTGTATGCTTTTGAATCCACGTAAACGATCATACTTTTCTTCCAGTTTAATAAAAAGTTCCTCTTCATCGCGGGTTTCATATAACTCATCTATCACGCTCATGTGATATTTCGAGAGTTTCAATTCATTCATTTTTCCTTCACCCACCCTGAACAACAATGAATATTTTTTTATCCATTCCTCAGGCAATATACCAAGCGTGCCGTCATTCAATTGAACAAACTGCTGTTTGTTTCCCAATGCACGTTTTACTTCTGAAACGCTTACGTGCTGATCTCCAAAAAGTATATCAACCTTTGCATCAAACCAATCGGTATTGCTGCTAATATGAATTTTTGTTTGTGGCTTCGCCGTGTTGAACCTGAAATTTTTTAATGCCTCGAAACCTAATACAGGCACTCTCATTTCTTTCATGGCATCCACGAATAAAAAGAACCAGTTGTTACGTAATACTTCGGCACCCTTGAGAACAAGATTATTTGAACCCTCGGGTTTTATAAAATTGGAATGTAGCGCTTCCAGCTTTATAACAAAATCCAGCTCTGCTTCTTTATTGCGATGAACGATCAGTACTTTTTCTCCATCGGCCATAACGATATCATCTTTTTCTCCCGGCCTGGTTTCAAAACCTTTATAGGTAAACACCGGTTGAAACACCAGGTAATCTCCTTTTTCCTGGAGTAGTAGTTTCTTTTCGGGCTGGCCATCCTTTATTTCAGTAATCAGGTTTTTATCAAATTCGATAAAGTATTTTTTTGCCAGAGGCAATACGTATGATTTCAGTTGCGCAGGCCAATCAGCTTTGTCAATTTTTTTCCTTCCCTGGCCAATAAAAGGCTCGATTGTACTTACATCTTCCGCCTCTTTCCATAAATAAAGATTCTCGTGGAAGAAGAACAACAGGCTACTATTAAGTTGATTATCGCTGATTTCCCATTCGTGACCATTTATCTTTGCCCAGCAACTGACTTCAAAATCATTTTCCTTTACCTGTATTTTGAAGTGGGGGCTAAGTGCCTCGGGTACAATACCTACTGTACGTATATTGTCAGTTTTGAAAGGTTTATGACTATTCAGGTAAAAAACGAAAGGGTTACCAGAAACATCCGCAAATAATTTCTTCAGTTTTGGATGCAGGTATTCTATCATCAGGTTCTTGGTTTCTTCGGGTAGTTCCTCGGTTTCATGATGAATTATATTTTCCCAAAAGCCGCTGAAGGGCGAGTTTCGGTTTAAATATTTTGTTACTTCTGTTTCCTGCATCCGGCGCAAGGCAGGTACCAGTAACTTATCTTCTTCCACCAGGATATCCGTATTCACAAACTTGGATAAGTCGAGCTTTTCAATTTTCCCAATAAAAATCTTTTGTTCTTCATCGCTTTCGCCTTGCACAGCCTCTACCAGGAAACCCGGATAAGTAGGAAAATTAAAATTGAAGACGACTCCCAGGCGCTGAGAGGAACCCATTATTGCATTTTCTTCCTGTGTTTCGGCCAGAGGAGCAGCCTGTTCAATTGGCTTAGGCCTATTGATGGTGAGAGGGTTAATCCGTTTTATAGTGACATCCAGCAGGCGTAGAAATGGTTTGCCTTCTTTATAGGTAAATTCAAATTTACCTTTGAGATCATCATTTATGGAATAACCATATGCTTCCAGCAATTTATTCTTCTCTTTATCCCAGTTTCGTATTGTATCAAAATAATGAGGGCCGTGAGAATTAAGCAGTTGTAGTATTACAATAACTTTTGGCAGGCAAAGAGGATGGGAAGGATCGTCATAATCGCAACTTGTATCAAAATTCCTTTCTTCATTTTTTCGGATAACAACATTATAATTTTTCTCATCCAGCAGTACAGAAGCTTTCACTGCTTCATCTTTAGCAGATTCAATATTAGCTTTTTGCGTACGCAGGTATATCTCCGCGTCGGCATATGTTTGCTGTGAACAGAGTAATTTAATCGTTTTAAGATCGATGTATTTCATTTTAACCACCGTGTGTAACTGGTTATACACAATGGCATGCGATTTCAACAGGTTTTTATCCAGTAATTCCTGTAGTTGTATTAGCGCGGCCGCTTCGTGGCGACAGATATCGCTGAGGTTATATGGGCAAGTACACCGTAATGATAATGTTTTGGGATCATTGAACTGCTGAATATGTACTTTATAAAAAGTTGAATAACTATCATCCTTTACCCGGAAGGTTACAGAGCCATGAAGTTCATCAAATTCAACCAGCTCCACATAACCCATGGCATGTATCTTTTTGCCCCTCCGGATTACTTCTTCAGTTCCAATGGTATAAACATATTTAATGAGATGCGGTAAGGCCATGTATTGTTTATTTGTTATCCCCTTACAGATAATCTATGCTATTGCCGTTAAACTTATCAATCTAAAGAGGACAATCTGCAAAAGTAACGGAAAAATCTTCAGCTATAGAAGTTACAGGTATTTTTAATATGAAATTAATGTCCATTTTCTTAAGGGTTTCCACTATAAAACAATTTGTCAGGATCATTGTTTAGTGTCTAAATCCTCTTCAGAAGTAAGAATGTCAGGCGATTTATTTTCCGGGTTTCAGTTGGAACACAATTTGCCTGTATAACTTCGATGTTATATTATCGAGATTCTCATTATTGAAATTGTACGTCATATGTCTTGTTTAAAAACCCTCTTTTCCCTTATATTAATTATAACCGTACCTGCTGTTGCTCAAAAATTAAGAAAAGAAGATAAAATTTTAATTAATAACCTGCAAACCCATATCAGTTTCCTGGCAGACGACAAATTGGAAGGCCGGAGAATAGGTACGAATGGGGAAAAACTTGCAATGGATTATATTAAGTCGCAATTTGAAAAAGCCGGGTTGGAGCCGAAAGGAGATGATGGAAGCTATTTCCAGGCTTTCGAAATTTGGGAAGGAAGAAACTTTGACAAAAATAGCTACCTGCACATTAATGGCGAAGAAGTAAACACAAATGAGTTTTTTCCTTTGCCCTGCTCTCCAAAAACAAACCTGGCATCTTCTCCCTCCATAGCTTTAAAAGAAGCAGGAGTTCCCTGGTTTCTAGATGTAAAAGATGATGTTAATAATGCAAAGAATAATCCTCATTTTAACCTTATGACATTCCTTGCCGGGAAGGCAAAAAGTTATTCCAGCAAAGGAGCAACCGCTTTATTTGTTTATAATAGTGATCCGGCTGAACCAGAAGAGGAGTACGATCCAAAACAAAAGATGGATCCCACCTCAATTCCTATAGTTATGGTTTCCGGAAAAATCGCAAAAAAGTATTTTGCTGATGAAACGGCCACCCTGATAATCAATCTTAAAATAGCGTTCGAGGCTAATATTCGTACGGGCCATAATGTTATTGCTTATTTAAATAACAAGGCTGCTACCACTATTATGTTAGGTGCTCATTTCGACCATATCGGATTGGGAGAGGATGGTAACTCTTTGGACGCTGCCGCCGGCCATCTTATACATAATGGGGCCGATGATAATGCAAGTGGTATCGCGGCCTTGATTGAGCTCTCGAGGTTATTGAAAAAATCTGATTATAAAAACAATAATTACCTGTTCCTGGCATTTTCGGGCGAAGAGTTGGGATTATTTGGGTCTAAATATTTTGTTGATCACCCAACCATTGATATGTCACAGGCAAACTGCATGTTAAATATGGATATGGTTGGCCGTTTAAATGAAAGTACCAAAACGTTAATTGTTGGAGGTTATGGAACGTCACCATTATGGCCGCCGCTTTTTAATAACTTACGAAATTATAAAAACATAACTGTTAAATTTGATAGTAGCGGCACCGGTGCCAGTGACCATACTTCTTTTTATAGAAAAAACATACCGGTGTTATTTTTTTTTACCGGCTTACACAGCGATTATCATAAAGCCACCGATGACGCCGACAAGATCAACTATACTGGGGAAAACTTTGTAATACAATTCATTTATAAAATAATTGAATATGTAAATAGGAAAGGGAAGGTTGTTTTTACTCCAACAATAGAACGTCCAACGGGAACTATGGCAACATTTTCAGTAACCATGGGAATTATGCCCGATTATACTTTCAATGGTATCGGTGTAAAAGTTGATGGAATAAGCGAAGGAAGGCCGGCACAGAAAGCAGGCCTGGCGGAGGGCGACATAATAATTCAGTTAGGGGATTATCCCGTATCATCTTTGGAAGAATACATGCAGGCTTTGAATAAATTTAAAAAAGGAGATAAAACAAAAGTTACCGTTAAAAGGATTGAGAGTACGGTTGAAGCAGAGGTTACTTTCTAGTGTTATGTCAACTTTAAAATAACGATATGGCTATCAGCCTTCAGCTCTCTGCCTTCGGGAGGAAATTATTTTTCGCATTGTTTTCCTGATGGCTGACCGCTGAAAGGCATCATAACCGACAGTTTATGATTGACATAACACCAGATTTAATTAACAGGAGGTTGTGCCATTTAAAGTAAGCCTAAAAGAATGAAATTAAAACTTGATATGAATGAAATGGCAGATGATTTTTTTGCAGATACCCGCCTGCTTGGAATTGTTGCCCCTGTTAAAGATTACCAGCTGTGCTGGTTCATTAACCAGTTATTTCGGTTTCAATTTCGCATGAATAACGAAATTGAAATACAACTAACTAAGAATGTGCGAAAATATTTTTTTCCTGTTTATGAATACAATGAACCTAATAGTTCGCTGGTTCATTACCTTTATAATAATGAAGATGATGGTGAATACCTTTTACCGGAATTTAAACACCTGGATTTTTTGTGGCTGATGAAAGGTGACTTGGTGGAGAATGATAGTGTAGGGCAAATGATAAACTCTATCAAAAATATTCATGAGGTGCAACTGGTAATGGAGCTAACGAATGAAAAGATAAAGAATAAAGGACACATGATTTTCTAGCTATCGGCAATCGGCTTTCAGCAATCGGCTTTCAGCTAGCAGCTTTCAAACTGAATAAATATGAGAACTTTGATATTTAAAGAATATAAAAAATCAATCTAATTAAAATTAACAGGCAGAGGGCTGATAGCTTACAGCCGATAGCTGATAGCTGATAGCCCATAACAATTAACTATAAAACGTTTTACTATGTGGAAAGAAGAAGATAACAAACTGTATCGGAAATTTAAATTTGCAGATTTTTCGGAAGCCTTTGGATTTATGGCCAGGGTTGCCCTGGAAGCAGAAAAAATGGATCATCATCCATTATGGACAAATACATATAACACGGTTGAAATTTGGTTGTCAACTCACGATGCGGGAGATATCGTTACCGATAAGGATAAAAAGTTGTCAAAGGCTATCGATGCAATCGCAAAATGAATGGTACATAAAATGATCTGCAAAAGCTAAAGATCAATGATCACTATGCAGCTTACTAAGCCAGATTAAATGGTCATTGGTAACGGATACAACGGAGTGTTCTTTTGCGGTCATCCATCCTATGTGTTGTGTAAAGTTTTGTAATCCGTATTGTATAAAAATTTCTTTTACTTCTTTCATTCCTGCCCGGTCAACAGCTATAAGTAATCCGCCGCTGGTTTGTGGATCAGCCAGGATAGATCTTTCATAAATGCTATCTGTATCCCACATAAAAGATATTTTACTGGAATAACTATCCCAATTTCGATGGGTGCCTCCCGGTACAGCCTGGTGCGTTATATAGTGGGGCAGGTCTTGCGTGATCAGCGGAAGTTTTTCAAAATTTACTGTTGCGCTCAACCCGCTTCCTTCAGTCATCTCTATTAAGTGACCCAGCAAGCCAAAACCAGTTATGTCTGTCATGGCATGTACATGGCTGAGTGACCCTACTGCTTCACCCACTTTATTAAGCTGCATCATTTGCCTGGCAGCGATTCCGATATCTGCAGGTTTTAGAACACCTTTTTTTTCAGCGGTAGTGAGTATGCCTACGCCCAGGGGTTTAGTCAGCAATAGAATGTCTCCTTCCCTGGCATGGTTGTTTTGTTTTATGTTTTTAATATTTACCAATCCATTTACGGCCAACCCGAAAATAGGTTCAGGAGAGTCAATGCTATGTCCGCCTGCCAGGGGAATACCTGCTTCCAGGCAAATGCTTCTACTTCCTTCGATTACCCGGTTTGCAATTTCAGGAGACAGCTTGTTGACAGGCCAGCCAAGAATAGCAATGGCTAAAATGGGTTTTCCTCCCATCGCATATATATCACTGATAGCATTAGCCGAAGCAATGCGACCGAAGTCAAATGGATCATCTACAATAGGCATGAAAAAATCAGTTGTTGCAACCAGGGCCGTTCCGTTGCCTAAATCATAAACAGCCGCATCATCTTTACTATGATTGCCAACAATTAGTTTATCATTATCGGGCAGCGCAAAATTATTTTGAAGGATCTTGTCAAGGATGCCCGGTGAAATTTTACATCCGCAACCTGCGCCATGCGAATATTGGGTGAGTTTTATTATATCATCATTCATACTAAAACGGTTTGAGTATCTTTAGTTGGTTCGTTGTCGAGCGCCTGCATTAATTTTATAACGTTCTTATCATCATCAACTGTTTCGCATACTATATTGTTGCAAGCCTTATTAACTTTCTTTCTTTTGTCCAGACTTTTAAAATAGCATTTATCATAATAAGCGAGCAGGATTTTAAAGCTTTCCAGCACATTATTTTCCTTAAGGAACTGAATGGCCAGTTTTGTTTCAAGTCCACCCAATCTTTTTTGGATACGGGTTACGGCCTCTGTTAGTTTTTCCTTTTCTAGATTACCATAATCTTTTTTTAACTGCTGTAATCTTAATTCGAACGGAATATCGAGAAAATAAACAGGGGAACATTGCATTTGCTCCCATAATCTCGATGGCATAATAACCGAGCCGATTCTTTGGCTCTCATCTTCCAACCATATAAAATTAGAAAACTTATTCCTTAACATCAGGGCGAGTTTATTTTCAAACATCTCCTGTGAAGGTTGCGGAGGCAAGCCAATAGCGCCGAATGCAGAACCTCGATGATGGGCAAGTTCTTCCAGGTCAATAATTGTTTGACCCTTCCTGGCTAATGCATGTAAGAGATTTGTTTTACCAGAACCGGTAAAACCAGCCAACATTCTAAAATCAAATGGTTGAGAAAATGTTTCCAGCACATACTGCCTGAATTTTTTGTAACCACCGATCAGCATATATACTTTAAATCCATATAGGTTTAACAACCAGGCAACGGCTTCACTTCGCATACCACCCCGCCAGCAATGAACCAAAACGGTAGCCGGGGAGCGGTGATGAACAAGTTCTTCTGTGTCTTCCACCAGCTTTCGCATCTTTACTCCAAAATAATCTAGTCCAATTTTGATGGCTTGCTTACGTCCTTGTTTATTATAAGCGGTACCGACTACCTTTCTTTCTTCGTCATTAAATAAAGGAAGATTATATGCGCCGGGAAAATGAGCATGTCGGAATTCACCGGGACTCCTGGCATCAAGGATGGGATTAGTTGTTGCCAACTCAAGGAATTTTTCGATACTTACTTTTTCAATTGACATTTAAAAGAGTGTTAAACGAAAGCAAATTACCTTAAAGCGGCCTGATAATTATGTATCTTGAATCTTTCAATTCTTAATGGTATGAGAAAAGTCATTTATTTTTTCTTCGTAATTACGAGTATTCTCTCGGCCTGTAACGATAGCCAGGATCAAAAAGCAGGTAACAATGAACAGGAAGAGGATTCAGTACTAGCAGATAAACCGGATAGTGTTATTATGGATGCAAACCTGGCAATAATAAATTCAACCGGCTTCTCAAAATATGCGCGGACATCCATGCCCGAATTGAACTGGAATAAATTTACCATTACAAAGTTCTGGCAGGAAGACTTTCCGAATAAAACGAATTTTGAACCTGGGAAAGATTTCTGGGATACGTATGGTCAGTTTTTAAAATATTCACCCGATAGTTCAAAATTCATTGACCTGGATAGTTATAATATATCCATCACTAAAAATAAAAAAGGGCAGTTAATAGGAGGTTCCCAGGAACCGGATACTGAAATAAGTTTGATTGATCTGAAGAAGAAAGAGAAGATGAGATTGGTGTTCCTGGGCCCAGGCAATTCTGTGGAAGATGCGGCGTGGATTGATAATGATAACCTGGTTTTGATCGGGTACCTGGAAAACGAAGCTGCTTCTGGAAATATTGCTGCTATATGGCAGTTTAACCTTTCATCCAAACGGGTTAACCTGTATGAATTGTCGGATGAAGAGGTGATAAAAAAATTAAAGAATTATTCAGAAAGGGAGAGATTGAAAAATGTGATGATTAAGTAGGACCGCTGATGGAAATGATTGAGGGATTAGGTAGATGTCTGAACCGCTGATGGAAATGATTGAGGGATTCGTGTGATGAGTAACGGTTCTAATAATCTATTATACTAGCAAGGCATATCAGCGCTTTTTAATCAAACTAATCCATTAATCATTTCCATCAGCGGTTCAG
>JBDSBP010000020.1:0-5355 GCA_039921525.1 Chitinophagaceae bacterium
CTAGTTATATTATAATGTATAAAATATTAATAGCAGGTAATTGCTGATGATGCTTGCAAGCATGGCGAGGTTCTGTGAAATATCATTAAGAGTAAAAAAACATGATTCGCAAAATACAAACGGTAAAAATTAATTTTCCAGGTGGATTAATAACCGTAGAAGAACTAAAATTTATCCTGGCTGCCGCTGAGAAAGCAAGGATCGAAGAAGTGAAGTTTGGCACCAGGCAACAAATGTACCTGTTCATACAGGATAATTTCCTGGAAGATTTTATCTTGGAAATACAACGTTTTAAAAAGGTAGTGGAAGTAAATGAAGAGCTGTATCCGAACATCATAAGTTCCATTGTTACGCAGGCTATATTTGAAAATACCGGTTGGATTACGGAAAAAATATATAGAGAGATACTGGCTTCTATGGATTTTACACCCACGTTAAAAATAAATATTGTAGATAGCGACCAAAGTTTTATCCCATTCTTTACAGGGAATATCAATTTTATAACCTCAGAGATAAGAGACTGTTGGTTCCTCTTTATCCGGTTTCCTAAAACGAGCATCACTTACAAATGGAAAGAACTGGTAAGTTCAAAAGATTGTTCCCGTATAGCAAAATTAGTAGAAAAGGTTATTTTGCAAAACAAAACCTTGTTTTATGAGCAGCCAGTAATTGACGGAAATATATTGTATGACAAAGTGCAAGAAGGGGAAGACCTGCCTCATAAAATAGTAGAACACGAACTGGTTATCAGTGATTTCAGGTTACCCTATTATGAAGGTTTTAATCAATACGGTATTAAATTATGGCTGGGTATTTACCGAAGGGATGAATGGTTTCCTTTATCATTCCTCAAGGACCTTTGCCAGGTTTGCCTCCAAACACGGATCGGTCATGTTTTCACTACACCGTGGAAATCAATTATCTTCAAGGATATCAATGTAAAAAGCAGGAGTCTTTGGGAAAACGTGCTGGGTAAATACCGGATTAACGTACGGCATGCATCCAATGAACTTAACTGGCAGGTGGCTGATCTGTGTGAGGAGGGGCTCCATCTGAAACGATACCTCATCCGCCAGTTTGATAAGGATGATGTACGAACTTTCGGACTGTGTTTTGCCATTTTAATTCATGTTAAGTCCGGGCTGTTCGGTTCGGTGGTTATTCATAAACAACCTAATAATTCGGCCAACCAGCGCAAGTCCCTGGATCGTTATGATATCCTTTATACAAATAAATTTAATCCCAACTCCGAAGAATATATTGAATACCGCAAGGATGTTTTAAAGGAACACCTGGGCACTTACCTTGTATCTCTATGCAAATTCTTTTATGAAGAACAAATCAACCAGGATGATTCTGCCCCTTTTGAAATTCCACAGCACCGGCTCGGGCAGGAAGTAGAAAAATGATATCTTTAAGATGCCTTCGTAAAACTTCTGGCCGATGTTGATGGTATTCATCAATTTAGATCGTCATTTGCCTGTTCATATTTACATGATCTTTAATAAGCTATTGCTTATGAAAAATATTCTTGGCGTAATACTGTGTGGAGGGGAGAGTAAACGTATGGGTAGTGATAAGGGCCTGACACCTGTGCAAAATACTATATGGGCAAAATTTATGGCTGATAAATTATCTTTCCTTCAAAGCCAGGTCGTTTTCTCCGTTAATGAAAATCAATTAAAAAAATATAGTGATTTTATTTTACCCGATGAACTTATTGTAGACGACTATGAGATTAAAGGGCCTGCCAGGGGACTTTTGACCGTGCATACAAGATTCCCGGATAAAAATATCCTTCTGTTGTCCTGCGACATGCTGGAACTGGATGAATTTACGATCAGGAATATTCTCCTGGTTTATCATCAGGAAAGTGGGTATGATTATTATGTGTACCAGGATGAAGACTACGCACAGCCTTTCTGTGGTATATATACCGGCAAAGGATTGAATAAATTAGAGGATCTTATCGGGTCGCAGGTACTGACAGGTGTAAGCATGCAATATGTTTTGAATAATGGTCTGACTAAAAGACTGGTTATTGAACGAAAAGAGGCTTTCCGCAATTTTAACTATAACGAATGATTCGCAAAGCCGAACGTTAACAAAACCCAAAATGTATCCGGTGTAACAGGGCGGGGGCAAGCCCGGCCCCCACAATTGCCCGGACCTTTTTTGGTCAGCCTCCGATAGCCTTCGGAAGCCCAGGGTATATTCGGACAGTTTCGTATGCAGTCAGGGCGGGGGCAAGCCCTGCCCCTACAAACGCCCAGGCCTTTTTAGTTAGCCTTTCCAAAAACACATTTCAGAAGTCTCCCGACAAAATCAGAAGAAAAAATTAAGAAAATCCCTGTAATATTTTGAACAGTTGCCATACTAATAAACATACAAAGCATGAAATGATTGTATTCAGCAACTTCAAAAAACGCTTCAAAGGGAATCCTGAAGAAATTCTACACATACCCGGTTTGGTATTAGATAATAAAATATACTGGTTAAAAGGTAGAAATGGAGCAGGAAAAACCTCGCTGGTTAAATCCATGGCCGGTCTTATTCCGTTTGAAGGAGAGATTTCGGTGGATAGTCTCACCCTTAATAATAACAGGATGGAGTACAGGTTAAAGGTAAACTATGCTGAAGCGGAACCATTGTACCCGGAATTCCTTAAAGGGAGCGACCTGATCGATTTGTATAAGTATACCAAAAAGGCAGCGACGCACCAGGTGAATTTGCTATTGAACAGGTTTGGAATGTCTGGCTACGTTAATAATAAGGTAGGTTCCTATTCAAGCGGCATGACAAAAAAGCTCTCTTTGCTACTCGCTTTCATGGGAAATCCGAAACTTATACTACTCGATGAACCTTTCATTACACTTGATCCGCAGGCTCTGCATATGGTAGAAGAATTAATTGCGGAATATAATTATAACGGAGCCGGTTTTATAATTCCTTCTCACCAGGGCTTTACTATACCAGGCGCGGATCCGCACATTTCGATGGTGTTAGATAATAAAACAATCTTATTATCATAAATATGACAAACGTGTTGAAGCTATTATGGAAGATTTTTGTGATCAGGTTTTATGTATTAAATGCCGGCTTTTTTCTTTTTTCTTTTATTTTAATTTTCGGAGTAGTATATCCACCGCAATTAATCGTTGTTCATACTTCTTTAATTTATGGAATCATCCAATCTAACCTGTTTACCGCGGTGGTTTTGTTTTTATGGCTACTATATAACTTGAAATGTATTTTTTTCTCTGTAAGAATTATAACCAGGGAAGAAAATACGATCCTGTATAACATGCAGGCCATATCTCCTGCCCGGCAATGGATATTGCTATTGATTTGCCATGTTACCCTTTACCTTCCAATAATTATTTATTCTTTTTTTATTATTTATTTGTCGCGCCGGCAGGGATACCTGTTGTATTCAAACGGATTGATTTTTTTTCAGTTGCTGATGTGTGCTTTAGGTGTTTACACTTATTATTTTTATATCAATTTTGCATGGAAGGAGGTTGCTATTTTTAGGATAGGCTTGCCTGTTATAAAGCAATTTGGCTTCAAAATACAACTACCTTATTACCTCGTTTATTATACACTATGTTCCAGGAAAATAATATTTTTTATTTTAAAATTAACGGGTCTTTTTTTATTGAATAGTGTTCTGGCAGGGGATAATGATCAATTTAATATGCGGGAATTTATTCTCGTTTTTATGATTGATATATTAATCCATTCACTACTGGTTTATTATTATGTGGAATTTATGGAGAAAATGATTTCATTTACCCGTAATCTGCCAATTACCAGGCTTTTTCGGTTTTCACTTTTTCTACTAACCTACTCGTTACTTCTTTTGCCAGACCTATGTTTTATAATAATTAAGGGATTTCAGTTGATTCCGATATACATAATTTTAGTTTTTTACGGGATTGCGATAGCTGAATTATTGTTGTTTACATCAACCCTATACATAAGCAGTATGAAAATGAAACGTTATCTGCAATTAATATTTAGTATCTACCTTGTAATTTCCCTGTTAACCTTATCGGGTTACTACACATGCATATTACTGGCAACCCTAACATTGACTTTATATCTTTTTAACAAACAATACTATAAATATGAGGTCTTTATGTAGATTGGGTGGTGCGGGAATGTTACCTGTTAAAAGCCTGCGATGAGCGTAAGTGATATATGTTTCTATAAAAAAATAGGCAAAAAAATAAAGAGCCTGAAAACCAGGCTCTTTATAAGTTTTTGCAAAAACAGATCAGTCTTATCCGATCAATTTCACGTTTACGGCATTCATGCCTTTCTGACCATTTTGCAGATCAAATTCAACGCGATCATTTTCTTTGATTTCGTCAATTAGTCCACTAACATGTACAAATGTTTCTTTGTTAGAATCATCATGCTTAATAAAACCGAATCCTTTTTCAGTGTTGAAAAACTTAACGGTGCCTTGTGTTTTGTCCATCATTGTATAAATTGGTAATAAATAATTTCCAAAGGTACAACTAAAATACTTAATCTCATCAATTGCTTTTTTACGAAGGGTTCAAGTATACCGGTTAATTGAAAACTTTTCTGCCAGATATATTTTAATTGATAATTACTCTGTACATTGTTGTACCAATATCCGGCTACGATAGCCTAAACTTGCCTGGAAGCATGTAAGTGTTAAAATAATCCTAATGAAAGACAATATCAAGGTAACCGATCTCAGTGATATCAAAATAAATTTGAGGCAAGACCATGAGGTTCAGTATTGGACAAAGAAATGGGGTATCACATCATTGCAGTTGGAGAAAGCTATTAAAGCTGCGAAAACCAACATTGTTAAACATGTTGAAGAGCAGCTGAGGCAAAATGGGAAATTGTAAGTTTTAAGGCTGGCATATCGATTGATTAAATAAAAAAATGAAGCCTTCCAAATCCTTTAAAATACCAGGATTACTACCTATATTACTGCTCGGTTGCGTAGTAATTAAAGCCCAGGAAAACTCTAAGCCTCAATACGATAGCACTTACTACCAGCGTTTTCCAGAGAGCATAACCGCCAGGATTTATCTTTCACAAAAATATACTTCCCTGGAACTTAAGAAGGGTAATGATGCTCCCAGACTGAGATATCGACCAAATACAAATCTCAATTTGGGTATCGGGGCCACCTATCGAAATCTTTCATTAAATGTAGCCTATGGTTTTGGCTTCCTGAACAATGATGAGGAAAAGGGGAAAAATAAGAAACTTGATTTGCAGGCACGATTATATGGAAGGAAGTGGGCCATTGATGTATACGGACAATTTTATAAACAGTATTATCTTTTTCCCAAGGGCAGAGGT
>JBDSBP010000021.1:0-11403 GCA_039921525.1 Chitinophagaceae bacterium
GGGCTGCAGGGCTTCAAACTTCGCATCGCTTAAGGGAAGCCGGGCGAAGTTATTTGCTATCATTTCAAAATCATCTTCGCTACCTTTTTCAATTAATATCTGAGTCATTGCTTCTGCTAGTTTTCCTTTCGCAGGTTTACTTTTTAATTTGTTTACTTCTTCTATTGATGCGGTGTTATCAGTAATGGTTATTGCTTCCAGGGCAGCACCTGATACGCTATAAGATGAATCGTTCAGCGCTTTAGCAAAGAGCGATTTATATTCTGGCTTATTCGCATACCCCCCAAGAAGACTAATCGCCTTTGCGCGGACAGATGGTTTCTTTTCATTTTTTGCTAATTCAAATATCAGCGCTTCCATTTCTTCTTTAACCTGCGGCTTTTTGAGATCGATTGCTTCCAACGAATAATCACGCAACCCAAAATATTTATCCTGGATTGCCATCTTTAATAAAGCTAATGTTTTAGGATCATCCTGCATTTTTGCACAGGCATCAATGGCTTCGCGCCGGTCTATATAGTTACCGGCAAACTTGTATTGGTGAATATAATTATCCAGGGTTTTATTATCCTTTTTTTCACATAGCAGAATCTTATCGCCATCTACATTGATGAGGTCTGGCTTCGTTTCGTAACTAAACGTAAAAGTCTGTTCCTTTTCCTTAACCCATACATTATGACGCACTTTATTTGCACCGTTATAAACATCGATGGCAATAGGTAACTGAAAATCTTCGCCCGCCTGTGTTTGTTTAATAACAACGTTTACTTTTTTAGCAGTCTCGTCATAAACATAATTTATGTCCAATTCAGGATTACCACTTCCAAAATACCATTGATTGAAAAACCAGTTAAGATCCCGTCCGCTTACTTCCTCCATAGCCAGGCGTAACTGGTGTGCTTCAGCAGATTTGAATTTATTAGTGGTAAGATATACGTTCAATCCCTTGAAGAAGGCGCTATCACCTAAATAATTTCTAAGCATATGCAATATCCTGCCTCCTTTATTATAACTCACGGCATCAAACATGTCTTCCTTATCTGCATATTTAAAACGAACCAGGTCCTTCGAAGCACTTTTACTTCCCAGGTATCCCTGCATGTCAGTAAAGTTTTGCGCGTCGCCGGCATCCTTGCCGTATTTATATTCATCCCATAAAGTCTCACTATAATTAGCAAAAGATTCATTTAATGTAAGATTGCTCCAACTTTCCGCAGTTACCAGGTCACCAAACCATTGGTGAAAAAGTTCGTGAGCAATGGTACTTTCCCATTTATTGCCATCCACTAATTCACGGGCATCCTGTTGTGCACTCTCCTGGTGCAGGGTAGCGGTAGTGTTCTCCATCGCCCCGCTTACATAATCCCTGCCAACTATTTGGGAGTATTTAACCCAGGGATAATCAATACCGGTAATCTTTGCATAAAATGCAATCATTTCAGGCGTGTGTCCAAAAATCTTACGGGCAACGGAAGCATACTCCTTTTCAACATAGTAACTCACTTCTTTGCCTTTATAAGAATCTTTAATAATGGAATATTCCCCCACACCCATGAAAAAAAGATAAGGAGCATGGGGAAGATCCATATTCCAGTAATCTGTTCTTGTGCCATCTGCATTTTTTTTCTGGCTCATTAATTTACCATTGGAAAGCGTTACGTACTTATCCGGAACCGTCATATAAATTTCCTCCGTTGATTTCTGATTAGGCTTATCGATGGTAGGGAACCAGGCAGAATTTGCTTCTGTTTCACCCTGGGTCCAAATCTGGGTAGGTGTATTTTTATCTTCCCCTTTAGGATTTATAAAGTATAACCCCTTTGCATCATTTATGGCGGCACTTCCTTTAACCTTCAACTCATTCGGTTTAGAGGTATAATCCACATAAATAGTATATTCTTCTCCTCCTCTATAAGTTTTGTTTAGTTTGATATTCAGCACCATTCCATCATAGTCATACTTCAATGCTGCCATCCCACTTTTATTAACGAGGTTTAGTTTATGGATGTCCATTCCCTTTGCATCCAATTTTAGGGAATCTGTCGGATAAAAATGCGGTTTGAGCGTAACCCATGCCTTACCATACATAAAAGACTTTTCATAATCGAACTTTACTTCCAGTTTTGTATGTACCAGGTCATTCACCCTTGTGGCAGATTCTCTGTAAACATTTTTCGATAAGCTATCCGGAAAATTCTGTGCCGAAATAGAAGTTTGTAATACCAACCCTAAACAAAGAGATATAACTATATTTTTTTTCATGTGAAAATTTTAACGTCGGTAAAGATAAGCTGACTATTGTTTTAGGGTTGCAAATAAAATGGTAAAAGGCAGAATTCAATTGCGAATTATAAATTACGAACTACGGATTGAGGGAAACCCTGTGTAATTCATAAATCGTAATTCGTAATTATCTCGTAGGTTTGCGGAGGACATTTGTTTAAGCCAATGCAAAAATTTGTTTTTCTTTTATTACTACTATTTTCAGGAACAAAGTCATTTTCTCAACAGGAATTTTTTGTTTACGTCCAGGCTGATGATCATCAGCCATTCTATGCAAGGATCAACACAAAGATATATAGCTCTTCAGAAACCGGTCAAATGATCATTCCCAAACTAAGTGACAGCACTTATGAAGTTGTTATTGGTTTTGCGAAGAACGCATTCCCCGAACAGATCTTCTCCATACCCATAAATAAAAGGGACAAAGGGTTTCAATTAAAAAATCTTGGGGAGAAGGGTTGGGCTATGGTTAATCTACAGAATATGTCTGTAATTATAAATGCTGGCATTTTTCAGAAGCAGGCTCTGGAAATGTCCGGAGTAAGAAAAACGGACGCTTTTTCTGAATTGCTGGCAAATGTGGTAAATGACACTTCTGTATTGTACACCATTGTAAAAACCAAGTCACCTGAACCTGTTCCAGAAAAAACCGCATCTGTTACCAGCAAAGAAGCAGATAAGAACCAAACAAAAAAGGAAGCATTAACGTTCACGGATACTGTCGCCCAGCTGTCACATAAAGAATTGATAAAACAAGAGGATTCTGTTTGGAAGCCAAATAAAGCGATAGCTAAAACAAAATTAAAAGATACGCTGGCAAAAACAAAAAGCGATGTTATCAGTCCTCCTGCCAAAAAGGAAGAAATTATTACCGCAAAGGATTCTATTTCAAATGAAATAACGGTGGTTGAAAAACCATTTATAACAAAAATAAACGAGCAAAAAACAGGCGACGCTTACCAGGCTACTTACCTGGAACAATACATTTTGACTACTGACACTATCAAAATCACCATCTTGTTATCAGAAGTCCCGGTTGTTAAAACCCAGGCACCGCCCACAGTTATTGAGAAGAAAAATGATTCCATGCCCGTGCAAAAAAATGCTGTTGAAAATAAAACGCCCCTTCCAAAACCCGTAGTGGTAGACACTACTTCCAGGACCCGGGCTATTTTAATAACAAATTCTGACTGCAAAAATTTTGCTTCTGATTATGATGTAGATAAAATTCGGGTGAAATTGATCAGCGATAAAACTATTGATGATAAACTGACCACAGCAAAAAAATATTTTAAGACTAAGTGTATGTCCGTTAAACAGATCAGGGCGCTGACAGAATTATTTCCCAGCGATGAAACGAAGTATCGTTTTTTTGATGTAGCATATCCTTTTGTTTCTGATACAAGTAATTTTTATCAACTGGAAGAATTGATCGAAAATAATTATTTCAAGAACCGGTTCAAAGCCATGATACTTAAATAGACCTTTAAATGTTATCTAATCATGCCCCGTTATTTCCTGGAAGTTTCTTATAAGGGCACTGCATATAGTGGTTTTCAAAAACAGGATAATGCGAATACTATCCAGGCAGAAATCGAAAAGGCCTTTTCTGTTTTACAAAAAAATAATATTGAGATAACAGGATCTTCCCGCACAGATGCGGGAGTTCATGCATTGCAAAATTTCTTTCATTTTGACTATGACAATTCTATTCAACCTCAATTTCTTTATAAATTAAATGCAATTCTTCCAATTGATATAGTAGCGGTAAATATTCAGCAGGTTGGTGATGATGCACATTGCCGTTTTGACGCCACCAGCCGTGCATACAGGTATTTCATACACCAGGCAAAAAATCCTTTTCTTTACGACCGCGCTTACTATTACCCTTATACAATTGATTTTGAAAAACTCAATGAAGCGGCTAAATTGATAATGCAGTACGTGAATTTTACTTCTTTTTCCAAACGAAATACACAGGTCAAAAGCTTTGAGTGCCGTATTGAACAGAGTGAATGGAAAATAGAAGAAAAATTATGGATATACCATGTAAAGGCCAATCGATTTCTACGTGGCATGGTTCGTGGATTAACAGGAACGATGCTACAGGTGGGAAGGGATAAGATCTCGATTGAAAACCTAAAAACTATTATCGAAGGAATGGACAACTCCAAAGCCTATTTTGCTGTACCGGCAAAAGGTTTGTTCCTGGAGAAGGTCGAATATCCGGACCACATTTATAAGAGGTAATTCAATTACAAATTACGAATTATGAATTACGGAAGATCGTAAAAAGTCGATTCAGATAGCAACATGAACACACCTCGTAATTCGTAATTTTAAATTCGTAATTGCCTCCTCAACCTTTAACAGCTGCAATTCCGGGCAACTCCTTACCTTCAAAATATTCCAGTAAAGCTCCGCCACCGGTAGATACATAACTAACTTTTTCCGCTACGCCGAATTCATAAACGGCAGCTACAGAATCTCCACCACCAATTAATGAATAGGCTCCTAAGCCGGTAGCTTCAGCAACTGCTTCCGCAATCATTTTGGTGCCATGTTGAAACTTATCCATTTCAAAAACGCCCATTGGACCATTCCAGAAAATTGTTTTTGAATGTTTGATCACATTGCAAAATTGCTCACAGGCATAGGGGCCGATATCCAATCCCATCCAGCCATCCGGAATATTGTTACTGGGTGCATGTGATGTGTTTGCATTAGCATCGAATTTATCGGCAATGGTTGAATCCGAGGGCAGGTGAATGCAAACCCCGTTGTCGGCAGCTTTTTTTAACAGGTCCCTTGCAGTATCCAACCGATCGAGTTCGCATAAAGAATTGCCGATGTTTCCGCCTTCCGCCTTCAAGAAAGTATATGCCATGCCACCTCCAATGATAATATCAGTGGCCCTGCTCAACAGGTTTTCTATGATTAATATCTTATCCGACACCTTCGCGCCACCGATTATTGCAGTAAAAGGTTTCTCTGTACGCTTCATTATTTTTTCTGCATTTTCCACTTCCATCTCCATTAACAATCCAAACATCTTTTTGTCTGGTGTAAAGAACTTGGCTATTACAGTGGTGGATGCATGGGCGCGGTGGGCAGAACCAAATGCATCATTTACATAAACATCACCCAACTCACTCAGTTTTTTTGCAAAGGCCTCATCTCCCTTTTCTTCTTCCTTATAAAAACGCAGATTTTCCAAAAGCAGCACTTCGCCGGGTTTTAAGTTAGCTGACAAATCATGCGCTTGCTTACCAATACAGTCATTGGCAAATAATACGATGGTTTTTTCAGTTCCATTTTTACCTTCATTTAACAATTCCGTTAAATGACCCAGCATATGGTGTAAAGAAAACTTATCGACAGGACCAGCCTTGGGCCTGCCCAGGTGCGACATCAGAATCACACTTCCACCGTCTGCCAATACTTTACTAATGGTAGGGATAGCGGCTCTCATCCGGTTATCATCAGTAATTTCATTCTTATCATTCATCGGAAGATTAAAATCGACCCTTATCAAAGCTTTTTGATCTTTAAAGTTATAACCGGTAAATTTTGACATAGTAAAATTTTAAGAATAATTGCAAATGGTTGACCCATGAATTTAAAGAATACCTGCTACACCATTTAACTATAATGACGCAGCTGCATACATGCAATCGCTTTGCATAGAGCACCCGGACAGGTTTAGCCGGATACTTTTCATATTGCAATTCTCTAATTTGTTGCGTTGGTATCGATTACTTGCTGATCAGGCCGGCGAAATGTTTCACCGTACGAACTAACTGGGATACATAACTCATCTCGTTATCATACCAGGAAACCGTTTTTACGAGTTGTTTATCACCCACGGGCAATACTTTAGTTTGTGTGGCATCAAACAACGATCCAAAACTAATTCCAATAACATCCGATGAAACAATTTCATCTTCCGTGTAACCGAAACTTTCATTAGACGAAGCCTTCATGGCAGCATTTACCTCTTCTACAGTAACTTTTTTATTCAGTATGCTTGTCAGTTCAGTCAATGATCCGGTAATTACGGGAACGCGTTGTGCGCTTCCATCCAGCTTACCCTTTAACTCGGGAAGTACAAGTCCGATTGCTTTGGCAGCGCCCGTGGTGTTAGGAACAATATTCGCTGCAGCAGCCCTGGCGCGGCGCAGATCACCTTTTGGATGAGGAGCATCAAGGGTATTCTGATCATTCGTATAAGCATGGATGGTAGTCATGATACCACCCTCAATTCCAAAGCTGTCATTCAATACTTTTGCCATTGGTGCGAGGCAGTTGGTGGTGCAGGAAGCACAGGAGATAATAGTTTCCGTGCCATCTAAAATGGCATGGTTAACATTGAAGACAACAGTTTTAAGGTCACCAGTTGCCGGGGCAGAGATCACCACTCGTTTGGCGCCTGCTTTCAAATGTGCTTCGGCTTTAGCCTTATCTGTAAAAAAGCCGGTACTTTCTATTACTACATCCACTTCATGCTGTGCCCAGGGAATTTGAGCCGGGTCTTTTTGCGCATATATTTTTACGGTATCGCCGCTTACCACAATCGAATCATCGGTAGCGGTAACATCTACCTCAAAGCGGCCCTGCGCGCTATCATATTTTAACAGGTGCGCCAAAACTTTTGGGCTGGTAAGATCATTTATTGCTACTACATCAATTCCTTCCATATCGTAAATCTGGCGATACACTAACCTTCCGATTCTGCCGAAGCCATTAATGGCAACTTTTACTGTACTCATAATTCTGTATTTGTTATTTGTAATTAGGATGCGAAGTTACATTTTAGGATATATTAATAATGATTAATTTTCCCGGCAGGATTCAATATTCCACAATATTTCAGACCAGTGATGAAGTCTGGAAATATTAAAAAAAACAAATAAGCTGCATTGAAATTGCAAAAAGTTTTGGCGGGAATAGTCAGGGCTTATATCTTTGCACTCCTTTCGGAGCGAAGGCTCAAAAAGTAGATATTTGCCGCGTTGGTCAATCGGTTAAGACGCATCCCTTTCACGGATGAATGACGAGTTCGATTCTCGTACGCGGTACTATTTCCTGAAACGTAATCTGGTATCGAGTTTCATGGTTTTTTATATCGATAATGCCATGTAGAGTTAGTTGTTTAGATAGTAGCTATATTTGCTCCAAACCATATATTAAATCCGAAAGAAGTTATGTACAAAGCGTGCAAACTTCTACCAATTAAGTTTGTTCAATATAATATATCAAGATACTCCCACCATTAGAGTTAGAAGATTATGCCCGGTCTCTGATCGGGAGTTCTTAAATTCTTCTTTTATGCCCTGTTAAGTAACCTATAAATGATTTGGATCATCTTTTATTTAAAATAAAGAACCAGTATGTAACTTGCACCCTAGCTATTTGTGAAATCGCTAGCTTTTGTTTGAATGATGGAACCGGTTCTCTTATCAACATTACTATTTATTCCTAATGGGCAAACTGAAGTAATCTCTATTCGTATTTACCTGAGTGATCATCCAGGATTATGGGATGTTGACACTAACGACATATATCTTAATCAACCGCTATGGAATCTATGGAAGGACTGTAAAAACGATCAGCGTCTTCAAAAAAAGTTTTTTACCCAACTGCGGCGGGTAAGTAATTCTCTTATTCATTAAAAAATAAGGAGATCTCAAAATGGTAAGAGATATAACGATTTACATATTACAATTATTTTTTAACTATGTATGGGAGATATCTTTAGATATATGATATTTATACATTCATTTAAGTGCCGATTCTAGCGTAAGTTAATCGAATGCAAATTGAACAATTTCATTTGATGAACTATGTTGATAAAGAAGAATCTATTTGGTTGGACGGTATTTTTTTAGCAAATTATGATGAAGGAAATACTATGTGTGATGTATATCAATTATTTAATTTTTACGTGGCGTTTTGCTACGAATTACATAGAAATGAGAAGGCTTCCATTACCGCTCATATTCTTCCGGATGAATTACCCCTTCTGATCCAAATAAAAAAAATAAGCTGATTTTATATAAACCGCATTTAGATAGGCTAGCCGGATTTGTAATACCAAAAATTAGATTTAATCTTATTAATATGTATTAAATTTAGGATATGATACTTGCCGCTGAACTTAGAATTGGTAATTTACTTGATTATAACACGCATTCGTTTATTGTGACCTCCCTTTCAAAAAATAAGGTAGAGGCTGAACCTTTAGGTGATGCCACCAATGCGGCAAGTGCCAAGATTAAACTTGAATATGTAACGCTAAGCGAAGAATGGATGAAGCTCCTGGCAGGAAATGAAACAGGCTACTTAACTATTTCATCATTAGAACGCAGTTCCAATAGTAGTGATCTAATTACTTTATCTACCATTGAATGTTATTTACATGAAGATGGGTTTTTACGGGTATGTGCATACGAATATGATAAGCAACCCAATGGATCAACCAACATATCAGATGATGTTATCACATTGGGTTACTCTCATATTACTTTCGTTCATCAACTTCAGAATCTTTATTTTGATCTTTCCGGAAAAGAGCTTCCCTTGCCATTACCGGATCGGGAAATCCCGTCTAATTAATGATCATAGTAATTCGACTAACCTTCTGAAGGATTAAATTTTTTCAGAATTGCTCTGACCCTTGAGTTTAACTCTTTAGTACTGAAGTTACGGCTGGCAACTTCATCGGATGACCATCCCTGCCAGATAAGTTTGTTCGTACTATTATCAATCATGTGAAGGGTAAGCGTTCCTTCCTTATAAGGAATTTCTGAACTTTCAAAACCCATAAGTTGGGAAGGGTAATAAAAGCTTATAATACGCCTTGTTACAGGATTATAATAATACCTGCTGTATGGTCTTGAATATAAAGGATTGTTGTCTTTCTTTACATTATCTTCTACCATAATGTCATAATCCAGCAATACCTGGGGAGCCGACCTGGTTTCTACCCAGCCATTTTTTTGTAGTTCTTTTGCCACGGCAGCTTTTACATGCGAATCAATCAGGTTGTTACTGTGACGGTCTTTTAACGATTTTTCCTTTTCACTCACCCATGAATAGGTTTTGTAATTTTTGAAATTCACTGCGTCGTCCTTTTCCACGTGCGCGGTTGTTCCGCAACCCATGATAGCCATGCTGAAAAGCGCTGCCATAACCAGAAACAACCCGCTGTTTGTGCTACTGTTCATTGTACTAGTTTTAGAGTTTAAAATATATTATACTGTTAAACAAATTTTATTGGCAGAAGATTACTAAGAAAATGTGAAACCTCTTTCGGATATAGGGCGGCGGCCTGCTAAAGGTTAGTTTATTGGCAGTCACCGGAAGTTCCCAAAATTTGATTACATTGAAATTTATATTAGCATCATCTTTTATTTCCCAATTGACTTATAATGGCAGCACCACCAAAAAAGATTTATAAAAGCCTTTATTTCCAGGTAATACTTGCTATTGTCATTGGCATATTGCTGGGTCATTTTTACCCTGAAACAGCTATAAGCCTTAAACCGCTTGGAGATGGATTTATCAAGCTGGTAAAGATGATAATTGGTCCTGTGATTTTTTGTACTATCGTAACTGGTATGGCCGGTATGCAGGATCTAAAAAAAGTAGGCTCCGTGGGTATTAAATCGTTATTGTATTTTGAAGTTCTTACCACAATAGCTTTATTGATCGGCCTTCTTGCTATAAATATAATAAGGCCCGGAGACGGTATGAATATCGATGCCACCAAGTTGGATGTTACTGGGTTAAATATCATGACCACTGGAAAAGCGCCACAATCAACGGTGGAATTTTTAATGAATATCATACCCAGGAATATTGTGGACGCCTTTGCCCATGGTGACATGTTGCAAATTCTTTTCTTTTCTGTTTTATTCGGCGTGGCCACGTCCAAACTGGGAGCACGTGTTCAACCCGTAACCAATTTTATCAAAGGTTTTTCCGACATCCTATTCGGCATTATCCATATCATAATGAAACTGGCTCCATTGGGTGCGCTGGGTGCTATGGCATTTACAATTGGCAAGTATGGTGTTGGTAGTTTAAAATCATTAGCTGAATTAATGGGCACCTTTTATCTAACCTGCCTTGTTTTTGTGATTGTTATATTAGGAACGATTATGTACTTTTTGCGATTCAACATTTTTAAATTGCTATTATACATTAAGGAAGAGCTGTTAATTGTTTTAGGAACTTCCTCCAGTGAGTCTGCATTACCAGGATTGATAGAAAAAATGGAAAAAGTAGGATGCTCCAAATCGGTGGTTGGATTAGTTATTCCCACCGGGTATTCTTTTAACCTTGATGGCACGTCTATTTATCTTACCATGGCCGCTGTTTTTATTGCACAAGCAACCAATACGCCTGTCAGCCTGCAACAACAACTGACTTTGCTTTTCATTCTCATGCTTACTTCAAAGGGAGCTGCCGGTGTTACCGGAAGTGGTTTTATTACGCTCGCTGCAACTTTGCCTGCAACCGGTCATATACCGGTGGCGGGACTTGCTTTAATATTAGGTATAGACCGCTTTATGAGTGAAGCAAGAGCCCTCACTAATATCATTGGCAATGCGGTGGCAACATTGGTGGTCTCTAAATGGGAAAAAGAATTAGATATGACCAGAGCGAAAGAAATACTTTAATAATTATTAATTGTTAATTAAGCAGTCTTCGTTTGAATTCTAATTGCACTTCGTAGTCTCCATACATAAGAAATAATTTTTGAAAATGGGTGGGATTTTGTGTTGATACAAACTGGAACAAATCTTTATAATCCCCGTGAGCGCTCATGCTGCAGATTCCACCGATTGCTGCATGCGTCTCCTTGTCGACACCGTAAATTTTTATTTCTTTGGCGCCCGAAAGTAATCGACCTAAATGAATACTTTAAGAATTATTAATTGTTAATTATTAATTGTTAATTGAGGCGGGTTGTTGATTAATCAAGGTGTAATTCATGATGACGCTCGGGAATTTCAATATCTTTAAAGCCCATGCTTTGCAGTCTTTGTTTGAATTCTAATTGCACTTCGTACTCTCCATGAACAAGAAATAATTTTTGCACCCGGGTGGGATTTT
>JBDSBP010000022.1:0-2973 GCA_039921525.1 Chitinophagaceae bacterium
TTAAATATTTGATCGGCCATTATGAATATAAACAGTACATTGGCGATCCATTGTGGAAAGAAGTGGACCCTGAATACCTGACTTCAAAAACGGATCCAGGAGTTGGTTTTATGAAAGACATTAGAGAGGATTATTTCCCCCGCCTTCAGCGAACCTTTCCAAAACATGCGACTGAGGATTGTATCGCCAGACTGCCTGACCCTGCAAAAATAAATTCTTTGTCACCGATGAATTAACGGTTGAGGTAGTGGTACTTCCCTGTGCTCCATAGAGCCAGCCGTCGGGTCCCCAGGTAAGGCTGTTGGCCACGGCATGGGTATCCTGCATTCCAAAACCATCCAGGTGAACAACAGGGTCTCCTTTAGGTATCCCATCATCATCCGGATCGGGATAGGCCAGCAGGTAAGGTGGATTTAACACCCATATCTTTCCCCGGCCCCCGGTTACACTGGTGGCTATATTCAAGCCCGTTATAGCATCGGTAGCCTTATCATATTTGCCGTCTTCATCTGTATCTTCAAAAAAGCTAATCTTATCAGCGCCTTTTACCGCGCCGGGCGGCGGCGCCGGAACCTTGTCGAATGTTACCCGTAGATAATTATCTACGCTGGTTATTTTAAGTCCTTTGGGGTAGGGGTACTGGTTATACTGCACTACCCAAAGCCTGCCACGATGATCAAAACTGATTTCCACAGGCTGAACAATTGCGGGCTCTGATAAAACGAGATCAAGTGAAAGGTCATCAGGATATCGAAATGCTGCAAGGGTATTCTGAGCAGAGGTAAGTTGGGAAGAATCAATGGAAAGTTCACCACGACCTTTAAAGGATTTCAGGTAGCGCAACACATCTTCGTTACCCGCCACTGAATCCATCGGCACTACTTTATTCATCACGCCGGCTTCATTGCAGCCTGGTAAAATAAATGCAATAAACATTAAAACCAACGTACAAAGTGTTTTAAAAATCATTGTTCAAATAGTTTTATTCTTCCGTGCGGATGAAGAAGTGTTATTTTCAGCATTACTTAATTAATTGACTTTAAAGCTAATTCTGCATTATCACTTTCCACATATTCCTGCAAGGTTTGGTTTTTTATCAAGGGCCCTATTAAAAATAAAACAATAAAAAGACCTATCATCGCTAAAATGCCATAGCCAATAAATACAGTGTTATACGCGAATGAATAACTGTGAGAAGTAGAGAGGTGTTTCACCGTGATCCCGGAGAGTGATTGAAAAATGATGCCTCCGAAACCCGAGCCCACACTTGCGAGTCCCCATACAGAAGCGGTGGCGCTTTGTGGCACCACGTCTGCCGGAAAAGCCATTGTATTGGATGCGTAGGCAGCATAGCCAAAACCTGCAAGACTTAACACAATCAACGCGGATGCGGGAGAGGTAATCATAAACGGGCCTAATACAAGGGAAAATCCTATCAGCGCGCCAAATATTCCGACGGCTATTTTTCTTGCTTTAGGTATCGGTGTTCCTCTTTTGATGATGTACTGCGTAAACAAACCTCCGAGGATATTTCCCAAATCGGCTACTATAAATGGAAGCATAACAAACCAACCGATCTTCTCCAACCCCCACCCGTGTACATCCACCAGGTATCTGCCTATCCAAAATGTGATGAAATACCATATGGGATCGATGCATACTTTAGATAGAATAAACCAGGAAACAAACCGGGTTCTTACAAGTTTAAGCGGTGGTATAATCCTTTCCTTTGATTCTTTTAGCGAACGTTCGGGAGTGTAATAAGTAAACCAAAATATTGCCAGCCATACATAACCCCAAATGCCCACTATAATAAAAGCGGCCTGCCAGCCAAAAGATGTACCCAGCCATACAACCAGTGGTGGAGCGATCATCGCGCCTATGGCAGCACCACTGTTGAATATACCGGTGGCGGTTGAACGCTCTTCCGGGGAAAACCATTCACCTGTTAACTTTATAGCGGCGGGCCAGTTGCCTGCCTCACCAATACCCAGCAAAGCGCGGATGATGCCAAAGTGAAAAGGCAATCTTGCCAGCGCCTGCAAGAGGGATGCAGTGGTCCAAAATGCCATACACAAAGAATATCCCAGGCGCGTACCCAGTTTATCAATTATAAAACCAGATACCAGGTTAGAAAACATGTATCCTACAAAAAAGGCCGTGCCAATATACCCAAATGCATCATCCGGGATTAAATCACGAAGCGCGCCTTTGGCGCTTAAATAGTTAAAGGCTAAGCGGTCAACATAGTTTAATATGGTTGCTACAAGCGCGAATGATAACATTACCCAACGCATCTTCGATGAGTGGCCCGCAGTGCCTGATAACCTGTTTTGTTTTAGCATGAAGGATGAGTTGAGGAGGTGGGTTTGGAGGTTTGTGTATAATGATGTTTTATGGGAATATGGTGAATAATGTTTGCGATGCATTTACAAGCGTGAAGTGACTGTTATTTGCAAAGTGATAGTCCTATCTTCCTCTCCTTTTTCGAGGAGGGGATGTTCGGGAACGATGCGAAGCACGTGAGGGAACGGGGGTGGTGCTACGGAGTTTTACCTAATATTTAAATTTCAAAAGGTCGAATACCATTTGTTAGCTACACCCCGCAGCAACCACCCCCGTTGGATTCCGCGCTGCGCCGTGGAATCCAACATCCGCTCTTTGAAAAAGAAGGGGAAGATAGAACACCCCTCCCGAAAAAAGAGGTAATCTGTTACTCTCCCTTTTTGTATAACGGCAGCTACTAAAGTCTTTCCTCTAATTCGTAATTCGTAACTGATAAATTCGTAATTGGATTTCGCTGGTCATACACTCTTTATCAATGCCTGTGCTAAAATAGTTTCACCTACTTCCATTGTTTTCAATGCATCGTTAAAAGGTGAACTGGTTTCCTCTTTTCCTGAAATAATAGAGTTGATAAACTCCCTGCTTTTTCTTTGAAAGCCACCATAAATATATAATTCCGGGCTTCCT
>JBDSBP010000023.1:0-2967 GCA_039921525.1 Chitinophagaceae bacterium
ACGGTATTACCAGGCTTTCTTTTTCCAGGTCAGTATTTGATTTTTCGAGTGCCTTAAATAATGCCGTTGCGGCTGCTTTACCCATCTCAAAAGCGGGTTGGATGATCGTTGTCAATGATGGATTCAAAATAGATGCGGTTTGTAGATTGGAGAAAATGACCACCTTAACATCGCGTGGGATACGTAAATGAAGGTCTTTGCAAACAAGATAAATTGTCGGTGTGAGCTTTTCTACCGTTGCCAAAATGCCGTCTGGTTTTATTTTGCGTTTCATTAAATTGCTGACCAGCGTGTAATTATGATCGGTATCGTTGGTGCATGGTACAATAAAAGACTGCCTGATTTTTATTTTGGAGTCAAGTAAGGCTTTCTTGTATCCTTCCATTCGCTTATTAGTAATAGATAGACTGTTAGATATAGATAACAAAGCAATGTAACGGCATCCTCTCTCGATAAGATGCCTCGTGGCTTTGTACCCGCTTTCAAAATCATCCGTAATGATCTTTGCTGTTGGAATATCTTCACACACCCTGTCGAAAAAAACGACTGGGATGTTCCTGCTTAATAATTCCTTTATATGACTGGTTTCTTTGGTTTCGCTGGATACTGATAATAAGATGCCATCTACCCTGCCACCCTGGAAATCTTTAATGATGGCAGCTTCCTTTGTAAATTTCTCGTGTGTTAAATAAATTAGTACATGGTATCCTTTTTCCTGCGCAATTGTTTCGATGCCGTTAATGGCGAATGAAAAAAAACTGTCTGCTACTTCAGGTAATACTACCGCGATCGTTTTACTTTTTCTCTTGCGTAAACTGCTAGCATAAGGGTTGGGTACATAGTTGAGTTTCTCTGCCAATTCAAATACCCGTTGTTTTGTTTCTACGCTTATTTCATGGCTATCTCTCAAAGCCTTAGAAATAGTGGCAATGGAAAGATGCAGTTCATTGGCTAACATTTTTATGGTGATGATGCTCATGGTCTTGTGGTTGGGGGTTGAATGTTCGGGCTATCGGCTATCGGCTATCGGCTATCAGCTATCGGCTATCGGCTATCAGCAGAAACCGTTCTACAATCTGGTTAAAAAACATTGTGGTGTTTTATCTGGTTAAAAATCTGTAACCCGCGATATCCAATTGCCGATAGCTGATGGCCGATAGCCGATAGCCAATATCCCACAACTCCCAGCTTCTCAATCTACGAAATCGGTTTCGTAAATAAACAGGCGTCGATCTTGTTATTTCCGATAAAATAAAGGCAACTTTGGTTATTACAATAATTGTCTTAAAACGATAAAATATATTGCCATGGCTTCAGCATCTAATGTTACCGATCAAATAGAACTCGCTCCATTGAAAGACCTCGATGAGTGGGAAGACGATATCTTACAACGCTACCCTGAGCCAGAAACTATTGCCAAAGGCAAAAATACAGAAGAATACAGGAATTATGAGGCTAACGTGAAGGATAGCGTTAGAGAATTCTACCGGTTGAATCACACCTACCAAACCTACGATTTCGTAGTAGAAAAGAAAAAAGAATACCTGAAGTTTGATAAAAAGCAGATGCCCGTTTGGGAAGCTTTTGATTTTTTAAACCAGCTAGTGGATGATTCGGATCCTGATACGGATCTGGACCAGTTACAGCATCTGCTGCAGACGTCCGAGGCCATTCGTAACGACGGGCACCCAGACTGGATGGTGATGGCAGGATTATTACATGACATGGGTAAAGTACTTTGTTTATTTGGTGAACCACAATGGGGTGTTGTAGGAGATACCTTCCCGGTAGGTTGCGCTTATTCTGATAAAATTGTATATCCAGAATTTTTTACAAGCAATCCTGACATAAGTGACCCACGTTATAATACGAAGTATGGTGTGTATTCACCTAATTGTGGCTTAAGCAACGTGCATCTTTCATGGGGGCATGATGAATACGTTTATCATATGGTGAAAGATTATTTACCAGAGCCTGCTCTTTATATGTTACGTTATCATTCATTTTATGCACAGCATCGCGAAAATGCATACGAACATTTAATGAATGCCCATGATAAAGAAATGTTTGAATGGGTAAAATTATTTAATCCTTATGATTTGTACTCAAAAAATCCAAATCCTCCTGACTGGAAAGAACTACGCCCATATTATGAAAACCTGGTTGCGAAGTATCTACCGCCTCAGATTAAGTTTTAATAACGAATTATCAATTATGAATTACGAATGAACATTCATTCGTAATTTGTAATTCGTAGTTGATTTACTTGCCTAGGCATAAGGCCTTCGAATGCTATCATCAACCTGGAAATAAATTGTTTGGAATAAAATTCAGGATCTCTCCCATACCCTTTGAAAAGGAAATAAATTTTTCTGAATACAGCGAATACATTTTCCTTCTAAGTTACCAACTAGATCTCCCTATCATTACACGAATAAAGTCTGCGCCATCTTTTGAAGATCGAACGAATATCTTATCCAATTATTTTTTATCTGTATTGTCAAAAAAACTGGGGAACATTAAATCAAGTTCATATCGTTCTTGAAATACGATAGTTGTTTTCAGCATAACGATTTTTCAACCTCTGTAGAATTGCTTGCCGGAAAAATATGGGATTTACGCGCCTACACTACAACGTTATTTTGAATACTATTAATAATTTACAAACTGGTGATAAAAAAGTGTGATTGTATTATAAAAATACTCCCGTGAAAAGAGCAATTAATAAGATTATGTTCTTTTTAAAAGAGCAGGTTAGTATTGGAGTGTTATTTTAACAAAAATGGAAGCGCAAATCTGCTGGCAAGTTCGTCCCCTAAAACCGGCTCTTTCAAATCAAATATTAATTCTACTTTGACAAGTCATGAAGTTATTCTGTTGGTTCTGTCGCATGTCTGGGCAGCAAATATATTACACAGAGCTACACGGAGAAGGCACGGAGTTTCACAGAGCGCCTCCGTGTATCTC
>JBDSBP010000024.1:0-24611 GCA_039921525.1 Chitinophagaceae bacterium
GAGGGATGAGGAAGAAAACGATAAATAATTTCAAAGCCTCTACCATTAACCATTAACCATTAACCATTAATTATACTTTGACAAGTTATGAAGTGTTCTGTTGATTATGCTGCATCTCTGTGTAACAAATATATTTCATGGAGTTAAAGAATGTTCGAAAGGGAACGGTTACTTGTAATTGAAAAATTATCTATTCGCAAGTCGTTCTTTAGAGTAGATTAACGGGCTTTATACTTTTTCTGAACTTTTTACGCGCATAATACCGCTCCGGTAATGTAAATTTGAATATGCCGACTACCTTCAACCGATAACAAAAAGCCGGTTTGACTTGTCAAAGTAGAATTAACCATTAACCATAAACCATTAATAATTAACAATTATCAAAAGCTATTTTCCTTTTCTGATTCAATCAACGTACGGTGGAATTCCTTCCAGACCCTGGCTTCATCCTGAAAGTCATAATATTTATCAAAAAGCTTTTTAGTCTTTTTCCAGTTTTTTCCATGGTTGTAATGCCAGATAGCGAAATTTATGGCGAACTCTTTTCGCCAGCCATTATCCATCATTCCCTCTACTTTCTCGTACTCATGTTTCTGCAAAATGGCAAGGTTAGCCAGGTTTTGCCTTTCAGAAGCCGTATCGTAGGATATCACTTTCAATTTTGAACCGCTATATTTCAATTGAATCTCACGGATATTTTTGAAGGTTCCGGAACTATCCGAAAATTCACAGGCATAACAGCTGAAAAAATAACCCAGCGTTTCACTAAAAGAATAGCTGATGGTATGCGTAACAGCGTCAATACAGGCTTGTCCACCCATGAGATGGGCCTTATATTCAAATGCCCGTTCATTTTTTTGCCGGAAAATAAAATATTCATCACAGCAATGTGGCCCGCCGGTATAATTAAAGATGATCAGCTCCATCACGCCATCAGCATCCAGGTCATTCAATCCGTATTCAGAAATGGGACTCATGAACTCGTCTTTAAAAAATTGTGTGAGGCTTTTTCTCTTTCCGTCTTGCAATAAAAGATAAGCGCTACTGGAATCGCTAAACCGGGGAAGTCCTTTAAAAAAATTTTCATAACAGCTTTCATAAGTCAAACTGCCTGAATCTTCCGATTCTCTCCCGTTTTTTAATGAATCATTATTAACCGTACCTACTTTTTTATCTGAATTATTAGCACAACCAGGCATTAAAAAAAATCCAGCAATAAAGAATAAAACCAGCCTGCTAATGTGCATATTGCAATTTTGATTGAATTTACATATAATTTTATGCCTCGTTATGCAATCCCTGAAAGATAAAGACAAGTTATACATCTGGCATCCTTTTACCTCGTTAACATCGGCTCCCGATCCCATTCCCATTGTAAAAGGAGAAGGTATTTACCTGGTTGATGAGTCAGGAAATCGTTATATAGACGCTATCAGCAGTTGGTGGGTTAACCTCCATGGCCATGCCCATCCTTATATTGCCGAAAAAATTTATCATCAGGCCCTGCAACTGGAACAGGTTATTTTCGCCGGTTTTACGCATCGGCCAGCCGTAACTTTGGCAGAGCGATTAATGCCCCTGTTACCCGGAGATTTTGCAAAGATATTCTATTCTGATAATGGTTCTACGTCAACTGAAGTGGCTGTTAAAATGGGATTGCAGTTTTGGTGGAACCAATCACCCAATAAATTCCCCAAAAGAACTAAAATATTAGCCTTCCGAAACTCCTATCATGGTGATACATTTGGTTCAATGAGTGTTAGCGACCGGAGTATCTTCACCCTGGCATTCCAGGATAAACTGTTTGATGTTATTTTTATTGATACGCCCACTATTGAAAATATAAGCGATCTCAAAGCCACCATCCTACTTCATCATGAACAGATAGCTGCTTTTATCTATGAACCTCTTTTACAGGCAGCGGGCGGAATGAAAATGTGTGATGCCTCATTAATGAATGAACTGCTTGGCGCCTGCCAGCAAAATGAAATTATTTGCATTGCGGATGAAGTAATGACGGGTTTTGGCAGAACAGGGAAATTGTTTGCCAGCGAATACATGCATTTTAAACCGGATATCATTTGTTTATCCAAAGGTCTCACGGGAGGCACCATGGCGTTGGGTGTTACAGCCTGCCATCAAAAAATTGTCGATGCCTTTTTAGGTGAAGACAAAATGAAAACTTTTTTTCATGGTCATTCTTTCACTGCCAATCCGCTGGCCTGTACCGCTGCATTGGCAAGCCTGGATCTTTTGCAGAAGGAATCCTGCCTGCAAAGCATTGAATCCATCTGCCGCGATAATCAACAATTTATTACTGAACTGGGAAATTTTTCCACCGTAAAAAACGCCAGGAGTTTGGGAACAGTACTGGCTTTTGATTATATCTCGGGTGATTATGATTATTTGAACAGCATAAGTCAGCAAATAACAAGTTATATGCTTAGGAAAGGTATTTATCTGCGCCCTTTGGGTAATACGGTATACATAATGCCTCCCTATTGCATCACCTCAAAGGAACTTCAGATTCTTTATAATGCTATAAAAGATTTTTTAAAGTGATTGATGGGGGGAAAAAATCCGGGAAAATTTCCCGGATCTCTGAAAACGTATTTTGATCTCAATTTTATCAGGTGGTTTTAATCGGTACAGTCACCCCCGTTTGATCCCATTGGATATTCATATCAGAGCCGGTAAAACTATAAGTAAGTTTTTCAACTACCGCGGGAAGTTTTTTTGAAGGCACATTAACTTTCAGGTAATCTTTACTCTTATTCTTTTCATATTCGGTTCCCCAAAAGCCGACATTGCTATTTAAAATAACCGTCCATTCATTTTCATTGGGAATAACAAAAAGAGAATACTTCCCTGCCTTTACGGGCTTGCCGGCAAAAGTGGCATCCTTTGCAAATGTAACTTCAGTTACGGTGTTGGCACCAGCCCTCCATACTTCGCCATATTTTTGTAAGCCACCAAACACTTCTCTGCCTTTTTTTGAAGGCTGGCCGTATTCAACTTTCACATCTTTTCCTTCAGCGGTAACTCTTGGGCTGGCCGGGGGATTTTGGGAACAGGCTGCAAGGCCTGCAAATAAAACAGAGGATAAAAAAAGCAATCTTTTCATAAATAATAATTTTTAGGTCAATTAATTTAGTTCAAAATAAACGTGCCGTAAAACTACGGTGCTTTTTCGAGCAATTGGTTAAGATTACGCAAAGATTTTTCCATCTGGGGACCAAGTTGTTTATCATAAATAATACTGCCGAATTTTTCCCAGGGATACCATTTGATCGTAAATTCAAAGTACCATTGAACGGTGGTTATAGATGCATGCGGTATCAGGTTAAAAACGCCGGGAAAAGTCTTTCCATTCTGCTGCCGCCAAATGGTATTTACAGTAACGTCATCTATATGGGTGACGGTAATCGATAGTTCATTAGCGTAAATGCTATCTGTGGTAACTTTTTTGCCAGTTAAAGCTTTAACATATTCATTCCATAACTCCCATTGCTTAAAGTCTTTTATTTTCGACAATACAATACCGGATGAATCAGGAATATCGATGGCTCTTGAGATACGCACCTTCGAAGGCAATAGGGATGATAATGCCGTCAGTAATAAGAATAATACTACAACACTTATGACGAATAGTTTAATTAATTTCATAGTTGTTTTTTTGTCATATTACTAGCTCCCGACAGGATAATTAAGTTAAGTTGTTCCCCTTCATCACTCCCATCGAAAAACCTTAATGGCCACCGCGTAAGCGGCTATGCCCCACAGTAATAAAATGCCAATCTGCTTACCGCAGTCTGTGAGGTGTGCGCCTTCAAAAGCCACGTTCCGCATGGCATCATTCAGGTGCGTAAGTGGTAGTATTCTGCAAAGCGGTTGCAACCACGAAGGAAAGGCATCAATGGTAAAAAAAGTGCCTGACAATAAAAATTGCGGCAGGGTGATCAGGTTGGCGAAAGGTGGAATGGAACTTTCATTTTTTGACAGACCACTTACTATAAAACCAAATCCCATAAAAACCATCAAACCCAAAAAGCTCAGGAACAACAATTCCAGGAAGGTGATCCATCCATGCACCAGGGTGAACTTGAATATAAAATGACCGATAATTAATATGGTAACGGCTGTTATTAACTGGAATAATATCCGGCTTAATGCCTCACCTAATACGATATAACTTCTATTGATGGGTGTGGCGAAGAATCTTTTTAACACCAGTGTCTGGCGCAGGTTAAAGAATATGAACGCAACTCCAAATACTCCGGCACTTAGTAATGAAAAGCCCAGTTGACCGGGCAAAATAAAATCAATTGTCCGGTAGGTTCTCCCTTTAATTCTTTCCAGGTTCTGGTTTACGGCAGCTACTGTAGGGGAGGCAGGATATATACTTTTATCAATACCGCTAATAATGCCATTTAGTATAGATTGCAACACCTGTATATTTTGTGGATTCACTGCATCAGATGTTTTAATATCAATAAAGTAAGCGGGAGATGATGATTGCTGATTTTTCCGGAATTTGATGATGGCGGCTATCCGCCCCTTTTCCAGGTCTTCTATTATATTTTTATCTTCTTTCTGTATTATAGCTATGCCGTCTATCTCTTTGATCGCGCGGAATACGGGATTGAGCGTATCAGAGTTCCTATCTATACTGATTCTTAATGAAACCCTTCCACCACCGCCCACAAATCCAAAAACCAATATAAAAATTAAAGGAAAAGCAAAACTAAAAACAACAGCGGAAGGACTCCTGAATATAGATCTAAAACTGGCTTTGGTTATAGCCAG
The DNA here is from genome assembly GCA_039921525.1 of Chitinophagaceae bacterium. Classification (GTDB taxonomy): domain Bacteria; phylum Bacteroidota; class Bacteroidia; order Chitinophagales; family Chitinophagaceae; genus JADCRZ01. Next base: position 4,807 of record JBDSBP010000024.1, read on the forward strand.
CATTGCTCTCATCTGATTATAAGGCTGCTGCATGCAAAAAAATTTTTAATCCTGTTGTTAGGCGGACAAATCTAACGCATTTCCGATTTGGGATTTCAGATTTCGAATGCCCAGTTCAGAAATCCCGAATCATACATCCTAAATCGACTTTAATAGCTATATTAGCGATAACTTTTACTATAAACAATGAAACTATTTTTATCTATTTTCCTTGCTTCTGTGTTAACAGGCATCGTAAACACCAAGCCTTCAGGCCAGGGAAATCTCAAACCAGCACGTATGAATCAAAGTCAGTCCGCCGCAGCCGTACTCCGTCATGTAGTTTTATTTAAGTTTAAAGATGGTTCCACACCAGCGCAGGTTAAAGAAGTTGAAAATGCCTTTTCGGCGTTGCCCGGAAAGATACCCACTATGATTGGGTATGAATGGGGAACCAATATCAGCCCTGAAAATATAGCCCAAGGATATACCCATTGTTTCCTTGTTACCTTTAAAAACGCGGCCGATAGGGATGGGTACCTTGTTCATCCTGCGCATAAAGACTTTGGTAAAATTTTAAGTCCTTACCTGGATAAAGTTTTGGTGATTGATTTTATAGGTCAGAAGTAGAGGGCTATCGGTTATCAGCTATCAGCTATCAGCTATCGGCTATCGGCTTTTAGCGCAACCAAGTACACGACCTGAAAAAATATACCACATTCTTTGGCCCGCCGTCGAAGCTCATTTTAAATCCTTTTTGTATTATATTATTCATTACCATAAAACATTTTTCTTCACCTATAATATCTGCGTGAAGTTCGAGAAGAATTTTTTTTATGGGAGAATTTGCGATCCAATCGCATTCATCAAACAAATCTTCTTCTCCACCTTCTATGTCCACCACAAGGTAGGTAGGTCTGAAATTTTCAACAATATCATTGATATTAGTCGTGGGAACGTTTACCTTATTGATAATATTGGCATCGACCGTTTTTAGGGAAGAGGACCAGAAATCTTCCACAACGTTGAAGGAAAAACTGGAATTGTGAAAATTTTTGGAAATGACTATTTCATTTCTCAAGGCAAATTCCACGTTATTTTTTTCCATATTCTTCCTGATCAGGGGAATCATATTCGGATTACCTTCAAATGTGAGCACCTTATTGTTATTGATCTTTGCGCAATAGATAGCATTAAAGCCAATGCCTGTGCCTAATTCCAATAAAACGTCGTCACTGGTAAATGTTTTTTGTAAAATTTTATTTTCATCAATTTCATAATCACCCCGGGCAATGTTACCAAATATCTTTTTAGAAATGAGGTTATCATCAATACTTAAATCAATGGAATTTATTTTTTTCCACTTGGTTAAATGCCTTAATGTATAGGAAAGATTTACATAATTATTCAGGCATTTTTTCAGGAACGACTTCAAAAATGTCTTCATCTCAAGGGTCTATGATTAGTTATTCAAAAAAATGAATATACAAAAATCATCTCGCCCGGAAAAACAGTTAGGAACTTTTTTATTCCCGCAAAGGTTTATGAATTATTTTATGGAATAATCGAAAACCATCCGAGCCTGCGTGGAACCTATCATTCCCTGGATGCGTTTCAGCGAATTGTATATTTTGAAACCAGTAGTCCCTAATTCTTCTTTAATGGCATCTGCTTTAGCAACTTTTTTATAGTTCCCGAGTAACAAATCCAAAAAACTTTGTGGTTCAGGATATTCCCTAAGCCTGTATTCTTTGGTTTTCCCCATTCGGGCGGCACAGTCAACAGCATCCTGCAAACTACCGAGCTTATCAACAAGCCCGAGTTTTAACGCTTTTTCGCCCATCCACACTCTACCCTGGCCAATACTGTCAACCATAGCCAGAGTGAGTTTTCTTCCGTTCGCCACACGAGTTAAAAAAGTTTGATAAAAAGAATCTACATCATTTTGTATGAATGCCCTTTCCGTTTCGCTCAATGGCTTAGTGGCAGTTAAAGCGTCTGCGTGCTCCGCTGTTTTTACTCCATCGAACGTAACACCTAACTTATTTTTGAAAAAGCCTTCCATATTAGGGATAATGGAAAAAACGCCGATAGAACCGGTTAAGGTATTTGGCTGCGCGAAAATACTGTCTGCGTTACAGGCTAGGTAATACCCTCCGGAAGCAGCGTAATCGCCAAAACTCAGTATCACTGGTTTTTCTTTGCGGGTTATGGATAGTTCTCTCCAGATATTTTCACTGGCCAACCCACTGCCCCCTCCCGAATTTACCCTGAGAACAATTGCTTTAACATCTTTATCCAACCTGGCTTTGCGAATAAGGCCCCGGTAAGTTTCAGACCCGATCTGGTCCATATCGCCTTTGCCATCCACAATATCACCCTGTGCATAAATCAGTGCAATCCTGTCTTTCCCCTTACCTGCTTTATAATTAACCGATTTGGCGTACTTGCCCATGGGAACAAAATTTATCCTGGCATCTTTTTCTAATTTCAGGTTTTGTTTTATCTCTTGCTGCACTTCGTCATCATACCTGGCTCCATCTATCAACTTGTATTTTACTGCGTCAGTAGCCGTACGAATTAAATAGTTGTTAGCATAGGAATGCAGGCTAGCCGTATCTATTCCTCTTGTTGCCGATGTTGTCAGCAGAAGCTCATTGTATAAGAACGAAAGAAATTCCAAACTCTGCACCTTGTTAGGTTCAGTCATCTTTTCTTCCCTGAAAGGTTCGGTAGCGCTTTTGAATTTACCGGCATAAAAAATCTGAGGTTTGATGTCTAAACGATCCAATGCCTCTTTAAAAAATACATATTGAAGAGCATACCCCTTCCATTCAACACCCCCTTTAGGATTACAATAAATTTTATCCGCTATATTTCCAATATAATAAGCCCTTTGGGGAATAATATCACCATAAGCGTATATGAATTTTTTACTCTTTTTAAAATCAAGCAACGCGTTTCGAAGTTCTTCACTGGTGGCAAAACCATTGCCGTTATCATTACATTTGATATAAATACCCTTTACAGAAGAATCGGACTTGGCAAACCGGATGATTCTTATTACATCATATAAACCCGGGTAATCATATTGGTCGCCGGAACTGAAGGATGCGATTGGGTTTTCCCTGGTCTGCTCCTGGTAACTTTGTCCCAGGTCAACTACTAATACCGCTTTTGAACCTGTGGCTACATCATCGGAAGAGGTTAACCCGCTAACTAAAGCACCCATCATAGCGACAAGGATGAAAAAGCCGATCACTAAAAAGACCGCCATAGCCAGTAAAGAGGCGAAAAATATTTTAAAAAAACTTCTCATGTGTTGAAACTAATTTTTTGCGAAAGTCAAAAATAAAGATATTTGAGTCCTTAACCAGATGGAATATATAAATAAAGCATACTTATTGATAGGCGGTAATATAGGAAACAGTTTATTTTATCTGGGCCAGGCTGTAGCATTGTTACAAAAAAAATGCGGAAATGTTGTTAATCTGTCGGCTATTTATGAAACTGCTCCCTGGGGGAATACGCAGCAACCGGTATTTTTAAACCAGGCCATGGAGTTACATACTGAGTTTACAGCGGATGAATTAATGCCTCAATTGCTTAGTATAGAAGAGGAAATGGGAAGAAAACGGGACGAAAAATATGGCCCTAGAATTATTGATATAGATATTCTTCTCTTTAACGAAGAAGTACATATAAGCGTTGAGCTTACGATACCGCACAAAGAGTTGCAGAACCGGCGGTTCGTACTTCAGCCCTTAGCAGAAATTGCGCCATTACTTATACACCCTGTTCTTAAAAAATCCATTCAACAATTGCTAATAGAATGCCGGGACCAATTACCGGTAAGAAAACTAATTGTTAATTGTTAATGGTTAATTATTAAACATGAACTATCATTTTATAACTATTGAAGGAAATATCGGTGCCGGCAAAACAACACTGGCTCATATGTTGTCTAAACATTTTAATGCCAGGCTGATATTAGAAGAGTTTGCCGATAATCCCTTTCTGCCACAATTCTATGAAAACCCGCAGCAGTATGCTTTTCCACTGGAGTTGTTTTTTATGGCCGAACGGTATAAACAATTAAAAGAGCTCATTCATACGAAAGACCTTTTTCAAAACATAACCATTTCTGATTATCTTTTCACCAAATGCCTGCTTTTTGCAAAGGTTAACCTGCCTGTAGAGGAATTCCGCCTGTATCAAAAACTATTCGATATTATTTACCAGCAGTTAACACAACCTGATATTCTTATTTACCTGCATGTTCCGGTAAAGCAACTGCAGAAAAATATCAAAAAACGAAATCGTTCATTTGAAATGGATATTACTGATGAATACCTTTTTAAGTTACAGCTTACATATACCCAATACATCAAACAGCACAATATAAAAACACTGGTTATAGACGCCAGTAATGCTGATTTTTTGGGAAATGAAAAACATATCCAGGTAATATTGGATGCATTGGAGAAGGACTACGAAAACGGGCAGCATTATGTTAGTTTGCCATGAGTTAGTTTAAGGTGTAAGGTTCAACGTTTAAAGTCAGTTTAAAAGTTTGGAAGTTCTGAAATTTAGTGAAACCCACACAACTTTAACCTCACGTTTATACGAACTCTTGTACTAACTATCTTTAAACTGACTTTAGACTTTTAAACGGTGAACTTTAAATCTTAAACTTTGAACTTTGAACTCAAACCAGAACGCACTAGAAGTTTTACGCATCAGGGAGTTCAGGAATTTTATAACAGCGCGATTCTTTTATATAATGGCCATGCGCATGGTTACTACTGTTGTGGGTTGGTGGATCTACGAACTAACCCGGAACCCGTTTGATATCGGCCTATTAGGACTTTCAGAATTTTTACCTGCATTCAGCCTGGCATTGTATGCAGGGCATGTCATAGACAAAAGTGATAAGAGAGCCCTATTGTTAAAAACCACAACCTGCTATTTTTTATGCATCGTTGCATTGATTTTAATTTCCGCTGCATACACCAGTCATACCATCACCAGGAATTGGGTACCCTGGCTCATTTATTTTACCATTTTTTGTTCCGGCATCATCCGGGCCTTTGCGGGACCTTCGCTCAACGCTATAATAGCACAGATTGTACCTAGGCATCAACTGCCTAATGCAGTAACCTTTAACCAGAGCACCTGGCTCACCGCTTCTGTAATTGGGCATGGTACCGCGGGTTTTCTAATTGCACATACTCATTATATAACAACTTTTTGTATAGTAGCCATGTATGTAATCATTGCTTTTTATTTCCTCTTTACGGTACCTCCTAAACCCATCATGGTAAAGACTAACGAGAAGAAGACTCTTGACAGCATCCTGGAAGGCGTGCGTTTCGTTTTTAAAACAAAGGAAGTGCTGGGTGCGGTAGCTTTGGATCTTTTTGCTGTGCTGTTTGGTGGGGCGGTAGCGCTAATACCGGTATTTGCGCGCGATATTTTACAAGTAGGTCCTATCGGTTTTGGATGGCTGAATGCAGCCGCTGATATAGGTTCTATTACTATTATTCTCATTCTGACTTTTTTCCCGTTGCAGAAAAACCAGGGAAAAATCCTTATGTATGTAGTGGCTGGTTTTGGGCTCAGTATCATATTATTCGGCCTTTCTCGCTGGTATGTTATATCTTTTATGGCACTTTTGTGCAGCGGGTTATTAGATGGTATAAGTGTAGTGATACGAGGCACCATTGTACAGTTGAAAACACCGGACAATATGCGTGGACGGGTCTCTTCCGTTAATTCCATGTTCATCAATTCATCCAATGAACTGGGTCAGTTTGAAAGTGGGGTTATGGCGAAGCTTATGGGTACGGTACGGTCGGTAGTCTTTGGAGGTTGTATGACCATCGCTGTGGTGATCGTTACCTGGTTTAAAGCGCCCTCGTTACGGAAGATGGAATACTGAACTAGATATCGGCTATCAGCTATCGGCTATTGGCTGCTACCAGGTTACTGCACGCCGACAAGGTCTAAATGAAGATCTTTGAATGATTTAGACCCTGAACCTTTTAAATTTTCCCTGATTTTTCACCACCGAAATCATATAATAAGGGTCGAAATATTAGATGCTGATCGTTTTCGGATAGGCAATAGCTGATAGCCCACAGCCGCCAGCCATTTCAAACCAGTTTTTCCAGTACGTAGTAAACAATCGGGCAGAAGCTGCTATTCTTTAAGGTAAGTTGTTGTCGCTTAATAAATACATCTTCATCCGTATAAGGAAAACGAACGCAATCGGACGGCCTTTCCGTGTAAATACTGCAGAAATTGTCAGATCCTAAAAAAGGGCAGGGTTTGCTACGCACCACATAATCTCCATCCTCGTCCAACCGCAGGTAGGTATTAATAAAATCACTTTCCTTCATGCGAAGGTGCTTTGATATTCTTTTGATATCCGGTGTTTTAAAACGAGGAGAATAATTGCGGCAGCAGTTCGCACATTTCAGACAGTCAATTTTTTCAAAAGCTTCCTCGTGAAAAGCCGGTAATTGCTTTAACACTTTATTTTTGTCGGCCTTTTCCAAAAACCGCCTGTAAATCTTTTGTTTCTCACTGGATTTTTTTTGCCAGTTTTGTAAAATATCGTTATTCATTGGTTATTCTGCGGCAGATGTTAAAGGATAAATATCTTTAATAATATTTTACAGCGGTTTTGAATTTTGGATGTTTATAGCTAATTATGCTGTAAGGTAACCTGTTTAGGGTAAGTAATTCATGCATTGTATATATTCACCCCTCAACCCAAATAACATTTCATGGAATCACTCCGAGAGCAATTGTTAGTATTGATCAGCGCGCCTTTTTACATGGTCATTATAACGGGCGAGATAATACTAAGCAATATCCAGCATAGAAAAGCCTACAGTGTTAAAGATACATTTACAAATATTTACCTCTTATTTGCCAACAGCAGTATCGATCTTTTATTTCGCACTTTATATGTGGGGATACTCGTTTATTTTTTTAACCGGCAATTCTATCATATAACCAACCCTATTATTTACTGGATCCTTCTATTGTTGCTGGAAGACTTTTTATACTACTGGTTACATCGCTTTGATCATGAAATCAGGTTGTTTTGGGCCGTTCACGTAACCCATCATTCTTCCGAACATATGAATTTTGCTGTTGGCTTCAGATCATCGGTTTTTCAGCCTTTATACCGCTTTATATATTTTATACCCCTGGCATTGATTGGCTTTAAACCGGTTGATATTATTTTCATGTATTCAGCTACGCAGATTTGGGGGATATTCGTGCATACCGAACTCATTAATAAGATGGGATGGTTGGAATATATCTTTGTTACCCCTTCTCATCACCGGGTACACCATGCCTCTAATCCGAAATATCTCGACCGGAATATGGGTATGTTCCTGATTATTTGGGATAAAATGTTCGGAACTTTTCAACCTGAATTAAATACTGCGTTATACACCCCGATAAAGTACGGCCTCACCAAACCTCTTGAAACGGCGAATCCCCTGACTGTAATTTTTCATGAATGGAAGATGATTCAGAAAGACCTGGCAAGAAAGGATATAAGCTGGAAACAAAAATTGGGTTATGTATTTGGTCCGCCTGGATGGAGCCATGATGGCAGCCGGGTAACCAGTGAAGAAATGCGGGCACAGGAAAGGGCATCAGCCGTTAATTTCCCCTGTTCAGAGCAAATTTACCGGCAAAACGCCTTAGAGGGTGCCACGCCGGCTGCCCCGGAAAATGTTTATAGTTAGTTTTTGAATCCAGGAGGCACGAAAGCACAGAGAAACAGGTGCCATTTGTATGTTTTTCTTCCAGTCTCCCCTTCACCGTGGTTCAATCCCTCCCGATAAATGCACTTTTTTCATCGTTACACCTTAACTTCGCGCATCTTTTCAACGATTATTTGCTTCTTGAAATTTGCTCCTGGAAAACCTTATTCTCCTGCCAGCGGCACTTATAACGGAGGAATGCGATGCCCTTCCGGGAACATTAAGGGGTACTTAGATGTTATACGATAAAATATTAAGCGTTTTATGAATCTTTTCGAACTACAAACCAATGAATTTGCTGAGCGTCATATCGGCCCTAATGAGGAAGAAGCTGCTTCTATGCTGAAAACAATTGGGATGCACTCTCTTGATGAACTGATTGATAAAACCATTCCGGCATCGATCCGCCTGGAGCATCCTCTCGATACCGGAGAAGCCCTGAGTGAATATGAATACCTGAAAGAACTGAAAACTATTGCTTCAAAAAACAAAGTTTATAAGTCTTATATAGGCCAGGGTTATTATGACACTATTACTCCAAGTGTAATTTTGCGCAACCTTTTTGAAAACCCGGGATGGTATACACAATATACCCCGTACCAGGCAGAAATAGCCCAGGGTCGTTTGGAAAGCCTGTTGAATTTTCAAACTATGGTCAGCGACCTTACGGCGCTGCCCATTGCTAATGCTTCTTTACTGGATGAGGGCACCGCAGCAGCAGAAGCCATGGTGATGTTATTCAATTATAAAAATAAGCTGGCACACATCACTGCTCCGAAATTTTTTGTCGACAATAATGTATTTGCACAAACCAGGGAGGTTCTGATTACAAGGGCCACACCTGTTGGAATAGAACTCGTTTTTGGCAATTATCGCACTCAAACACCTGATGATACGTATTTTGGCGCCATTGTTCAATATCCCGATGCCAAAGGCGATGTGGAAGATTACCGGGCCTTTATAAAGAAGTTTCATACCGTTAATGCACAAGTTGTAATGGCAACAGATTTGCTGGCGCTGTCTTTGTTGACCCCACCAGGTGAATTGGGAGCTGATGTTGCCATAGGATCTTCACAAAGACTGGGTGTTCCTATGGGATTTGGCGGACCACATGCTGCATTTTTCGCGACTAAAGATGACTTTAAACGTAATATTCCCGGGCGTATCATAGGCGTTAGCATAGATGCCGGCGGCAACCGGTGTTTACGCATGGCGCTCCAGACCCGTGAGCAGCATATCCGTCGCGAAAAAGCCACTTCCAATATTTGTACCGCCCAGGCCCTGCTTGCTAACATGGCTGCCATGTATGCCGTGTACCATGGCCCACAGGGTATAAAAAATATTGCTGCAAGAATATGTGTTCTAACACAAACTTTATCTTTAGCATTAACAGAGATGGGGTATAATGTTATCAACGAATATTATTTTGATACCATTACCATTGAAGATGATGATTTTGATGTTATAAGGTCTCTCGCCGAGGCAAGGCAGCTCAACTTTTTGTATACGGCCAACCATATCAGCATTTCGCTGGATGAGACCAGCACACAGGAAGATGTGATGAATATTATTGGAGTATTCGCTGGCATAAAAGATATGGATACCTATAGCGCTAATTTTGACCTGGAAGGAAGTTTGGAGAACCTCCCCGCAGCGCTTACCAGGACGTCATCCTTTTTAATGCACCCTGTTTTCAACAGCCACCACAGTGAAACAGAGATGATGCGTTACCTGAAATTACTAGAGAATAAAGACTTATCGCTCACCACCTCCATGATTCCATTAGGTTCATGTACCATGAAGTTGAACGCCGCATCTGAATTGATCCCGGTTAGCTGGCCCGAGTTTAGCAAACTACATCCTTTTGCTCCTTCCGATCAATGGCAAGGTTATCAGCAAATAATTACGGAGCTGGAAAAATGGCTGTCCGCGATAACCGGTTTTACTGCATGTTCACTGCAACCTAACAGTGGTGCCCAGGGAGAATATGCCGGATTGCTGGCTATACGAGGATACCATGCAGACAGGAAAGAAGAACACCGGAAGGTAATCCTGATACCCATTTCTGCACACGGTACCAATCCTGCTTCCGCCGTAATGGCCGGATTCAAAGTGGTGGTTACCAAATGCGACGAAGCAGGGAATATTGATGTGGAAGATTTGAAAAAACACGCGCTGATCCATAAGAATAACCTTGGGGGGCTTATGGTAACATATCCTTCCACACATGGTGTGTTTGAAGAGAGCATAAAAGATATTTGCAAGATCATTCATGAAAATGGCGGGCTTGTTTATATGGATGGAGCCAACATGAACGCCCAGGTGGGATTGACCTCGCCAGGTAGTATTGGCGCCGATGTTTGTCACCTTAACCTGCATAAAACCTTTTCCATTCCTCATGGTGGCGGGGGCCCGGGTATTGGTCCCATTTGCGTTAATGATAAGTTGGCACCCTATTTACCCGGACACATTACCAAAGGCACCCCTCAATTGGTTATTCCCGAGCGTCTTCATGCGGTTTCGGCAGCACGCTATGGCTCGGCAAGCATCTTGTTAATTAGCTACGCCTATATCAGAATGCTTGGTACATCCGGCTTGACGAAGTCTACCCTGTATGCCATACTTAACGCCAATTACATGAAGTCCAGGCTGGAGAAATATTATAAGATTTTATACTCCGGTAAAAACGGCACCTGTGCGCATGAATTTATTGTTGACCTCCGCCCGTTCAAACAGTCAGCCGGTGTGGAAGCGGAAGATGTTGCCAAACGCTTGATGGATTACGGTTTTCACGCTCCTACCCTGAGCTTCCCCGTACCAGGCACTATTATGATTGAACCGACGGAAAGTGAAAATAAAACGGAACTGGACCGTTTCTGCGATGCGTTGATCAACATTTATGATGAGATCAAAGCCATTGAAAACGGCCATAGTGATAAGTTTGATAATGTATTAAAAAATGCACCGCATACGCTTCGTGTGATCACTACTGATGAGTGGACACATAGGTACACCAGGCAACAAGCTGCGTTTCCGTTAGATTACCTGGTTTCTAATAAATTCTGGCCTTCTGTTTCCAGGGTCAATAATACATATGGGGACCGGAATTTGATTTGTACATGCGAACCTGTTGAAAGTTATATGGAAGTTGTTGAGGGATAATTTAAAGCGACTTAGCGTGCAAGAAAGTGATGAGATAAATTATGGCGCTTGCATATAAGCGCATATTGATGATCGTTACAGGTGAATGTGGTCCGGTGCTTTTGCGTATATCATAAACCCAGAATGGTCATTAAAAAAAATTAGGAGTTTTATATATTACAACAATATCTGAATATTTTATGAATGGTACCAATGCAGGCGGTTCAAAAAAAGGAGTCGCTTTTTTACATATATCAGCATTCCTTTTGGTGATAGTTTTAAATTCGTTGGCGGTTTTTTTACCTCTAAACGGTAAAACTACCGGACAGCTTTCTGATTTATATCCAAACCTTTTTACCCCGGCAGGTTTAACCTTTTCTATTTGGAGTCTTATTTACCTGATGCTGTTGGGATTTGTCATTTATCAGGCCATTGTTTTATTTAAAACTCAACACCCTTCCCGTAAAAAAATTATCCTCATCTCCTGGCCTTTCCTGGTCAATTGTTTGGCTAACGCAGCTTGGATCGTAGCCTGGCATTTTGAGCAGGTTGTTTTATCAGTATTTATAATGTTAATACTGTTAATAAGTTTGATAGTCATTCACAGTCGATTACAACTTGCGTTGCCAGCTAAACCACTTGCTGAAAAATTATGGCTGGATTATCCTTTCAGCCTGTATTTTGGATGGATAAGTATTGCCACTATAGCAAACATTACTGCACTTTTGGTACACCTGAACTGGAACGGCGGGGGAATTTCCAGCCCTGCATGGACGGTCGTTATGATCAGCATTGGTACTCTGCTGAACGTATATATGATACTTTTTAAAAAAAATTTAGCTTTCGGACTAGTTGGCATTTGGGCTTTTTATGGAATTATTTTAAAAAGGCATTCAGCCGATGATGACAATATAAATCAAATTATATTCTGCGCGGAATTATGTATTTCTGTTCTTGCATTTTCTATTTTTCTTCAAATCTTTAGATTCTGGAAAAGATATGCGGATAATGGTAAAGACTCTGAACATACTATTATCGAAAATGAAATATCAAAGGAATGAAGAGGGACTAACCATAGAACCTCCACCGTGGCATGGATTTTTCATATTAGTCTCTTTTAGGCTTGTTTGCGATTAATAATTTAGGCAAAGTGCACTTACAAGTTATTTTTACATTCACCAATGGTACAACGTATGATTTCATCTCTGAAAACTGCACATACTTCCCCTAAAGACAACTTTACAAACCCTTTTAGTTCTTTCTGGATGGCAGGCTATGAATGCACCGACCAATTAAATGCTTTCGGTAACCGGGTCGATTTTTTGCATATTACCGGGCATGACCAACTCTTGGAAGAAGATTATCGACAACTTATTCCCTTTAATTTCAGAACCGTGCGTGAAGGTGTTCGATGGAGCCAGGTAGAAAAAATGCCTTATCAATATGATTGGAGCACTATAAAAAAAATGATGGAAAAGGGGCGAAAACATAATATTCAGCAAATTTGGGATATTTGTCATTTTGGTTTCCCGGATGATCTCACACCACTCCATCCGATGTTCGCACGCAGATTTGCGGCGCTCTGTCGGGCATTCGTACAGTTTTACCGATCCATAGAACCTTACCAACCTTTGGTGGTTACACCCATTAATGAAGTCAGTTTCCTGTCGTGGTTGGGAGGAGATGCCCGTGGTACCTCACCTTATTGCCGGGGACAGGGATGGGAAGTAAAGTACGCACTAATGAGAGCATATATTGAGGGTATAGCAGCCATGCGTGAAATTGATCCTTCCGTTCGGATTCTGACCACCGAACCACTTGTTCAGATTGTTCCTCCATTAAACGCTAACCAGGGTCAGGTAAACGAGGCTGATAACGCACACAACAATCAGTATCAATCTGTAGACATCCTTTGTGGAAAGATATGCCCGGAACTGGGGGGGGTGCCTGATTACCTCGATATACTCGGGTTCAATTTTTATTATAATAATCAGTGGGTAATCGGTTATAATGACCTGTTACCTTGGGCTAACCTTCAGCCAGATCCGCGCTGGAGGCCATTACGCAGCTTGTTGACAGAGGCGTATCAACGATATCAGCGCCCTATTGCAATTACGGAAACAAGTCATTCCGGGGAAGACAGGCCTCACTGGATAAGATATGTGGCTGAAGAAGCTGCATCGGTTTTAAGGGATGGACTGCCGTTATGGGGTATTTGCATATATCCTATTATTGACAGGCCGGATTGGGATCATCTTCATGAACCCTGGCATGGCTCGGGACTTTGGGATGCAGAATTAACACAGGAAGGCACGCCACCCCTTAGAATATTGAATGAACCATATGCCCTTGCATTACGTGAGGCACAGGCCTTAACTGATTCAACAATGCATTCTTACATTCAGGCTTCTCATGATACTTTAACTTCTAAATTCTGATATATCAGGCAGATACTGCAGTCGGGCAATAACATCCTGTTGTCTTAAATGATCATAATATATGAATACCTTATCAAATAAATCGGCAGCATCACAACCAGAAAGCGACAACCCTTCAGACCCTTCAAGGATAAAATCAATAGGTAGCCAGGATCTTCCTGATTCCCCGCAGGACCAGGAAAGCATGAAGGAAGAGTCGTTTACGCTTGACCTGCCAGATGTTTCAGATATTCCGGGCCAGGAGCATGTTCATGTGCCCGGCCTTGGAGATTTGTCTGATGTTACTGCCTCTTCTGATGATGAAGAAGGTGTAGGTCTTTTTGATGATGAAGAGGATGAGGATTTGGTGGAGTTGAATATGGGAAATGGATCAGATGTAAATCTTCAGGAAAGACGAGCCCTTAAAACAGCTGCGGAAGATATGCCCACTGAAGATAATTTCTTGCTAAGGGAAGCCGCCCTTGATAACAGGGATGATGAAGGAGCAGCGTTGAATGAAGGCAGTTCTGCTACAAGAGTGTCAGGAAAAGACCTGGATATACCGGGTGCGGAAGAAGATGATACCGATGAAGTTATAGGCGAAGAAGATGAGGAAAATAACCCATATAGCCTTGGTGGTGATGATAATGATGAAATACCTGCGGATAGTTTTTAATAGGTGTGAGTTGAGGTATGAGGTACGAGGTGTGAGGTACGAGTAAAGCCGTCAGCTATCAGCTATCAGCTATCAGTTGCTTAAACCAGTTTGGGCCGACATCACCAATTTAATAATTTTAAAATTTGTAATTCATTCATTTGCAATGGGCAAATTTACGTTATATAAAAGGTTTGTGGTATGAGGTATGAAACACCGAAGAGCTGATAAATTTTATTACCTGGTTCGCACGTTAACCCAAACAGCTAACGATAGGCATTATTCGTGGCAGAACGTAACCTGTATGGGTTTATTTACATATCATAAGATATTTTTATAACCATATCACACATCCAGGTACATACCTCATAACTCACACTTCTCCCAGTTCATACCTCACACCTCACACCTCACTCATACCTCATACCTCACGACCTACTTCTCCAACCCTCTGCCGGTTTTTTGCTGCAATTCATTGATACGTTTGGAAGCTTCAGCTTTACTCAATGAATCATCAAACTCCTCCCCTGCTTCAGTAGATAATGTTCTTAGATAAGACGCCTGCGCGCCTGTCATTGGTTCATCGCCTGTTGTCCAATCGTCAGGATCCTTAACTGCATTCGAACCCGGGCCTGTCGTAGTTGATTCAGTATTATCAGTATTAGCGGGGGAATTTTTTGTGCCAGGAAGATAGCCTTCATTAAAATGATTTACCTGTTGCTTGTGCTGTTTATCATTATTATTTTCCATATTTTTTTTTTAAAGAGCTATGCAATAAATGCACCATCGGTAAGGAGTTCAAAAAAGGTTCCCGCTCTAATTCCTACATTTGCCGTGCATGATAAAAGAATTTCTCAGAACACTTAATATTGCGGCTCCCATTATCATAAGTAACATCGCACAAATCGCCCTATTGTTGGTCGATAGCGCCATGATCGGAAGAATCGACTACCTGCAGTTAGCTTCATCCTCGCTGGTAATTAATGTAATGGCTATCCCCCAGGTGTTAGGCATGGGCATTTCAGTGGCCATTTCACCACTTGTAGCCATAGCCAATGGCCGGAAAGAGGTATCAACTGCTTCAAAAGTTTTGTTTAATGGACTGCTGTTATGCATTATCACATCTCTTATTTTATCAGGTGGCCTCATCTTCTATAAAGACCTGCTTTTTCATTTGGGACAAGATCCTGCTGTGGCAAAACTTGCCCTCCCCTTTTACGAAATAATTGCATGGTCACTTATTCCAATGATGGTGTTTATTGCTGTAAAGCAGTTTACTGATGCCCTCGAATTTACCAGGACAGGAATGATACTTACCGTCTTATCCTTACCATTAAATGTTTTTCTTAACTGGGTTTTTATTTATGGAAATCTTGGTATGCCAAGACTTGAATTATTTGGTGCCGGCATTTCCACATTCATTACTCGAGTAGTCATTGCCGTTACACTCATCATCGTAGTGCTCAGGCATAAAGTGTTCAACCCCTATATTAAAGTCTGGCGACAGGCATGGAAAGTAAACTTCAAACTCTGGAAAGAGTTGCTGCAGATTGGCATACCCAGTTGCCTGCAGTATGGAATGGAGGCAGGTGCATTTTCTGTTTCAGGAATAATGATCGGATGGTTAGGCGCTACTGCACAGGCAGCACATCAGATAGCTCTGAACCTGTCTTCGGCCACTTTTATGGCGGCTACCGGTTTATCTTTAGGCGGATCAATACGGGTAGCAAACGCGTATGGCCGCGGACAAAAACAGCAATTACGTTTGATAGGTAAAAGCACCGCTGCGGGAGGATTAATTTATGGATTTACCTGTGGGCTCCTTTTTATCCTTCTCAGGCATCGCTTACCATTCATATTTACCATTAATGCAGAAGTAGCAGCAATGGCTTCCTCCTTATTAATTTTTGGGGCGTTGTTCCAGGTATCGGACACATCGCAAACCATCGCGGTAGGATTGCTTCGCGGAATAAAAGATGTAAAATTACCTACAGCCTTCGTTGGTATCGCTTATTGGGTCATCGGAATTCCAATTGGATATTTTCTGGCCTTTAAGCAGAATATGGGCGCATCGGGGATATGGCTTGGATTTTTGGTTGGCCTTACGGTGTCTTCTCTCCTTCTTAACACGCGGTTTCTTACCAAAACAAAAATAGAGAATAATAAATTCTGACCCTTTAAAAAAAGTAAAAGCGGATCGTAATAGATCCGCTTTTAGTCAGTTAAAACGTAAGAGTATAATTTTGGGGCACATCATTCTCCCAAACATCTTTTACGAAAACAAGAAGTTAAAAGTGATAAATGAATAGTGGTTATAATTATGAAGCAGAAGGCGTTTTAACCTTTACTACTGATAACCGGGTGAATTCCGTACCATTAAAAATTCTTACCAGGTTAATATCCTTAGCTTTATTCCATTGAGGGATATTGGATTCGGTTACAATTCTCCAAAAGTTCTTCGACTTTAATTCTTCATAATCTGTCACCTTAACGAACTGGCCGGTCACTGCATTTCTCTTCTTAAATTCAATCTTAACAGGTATATGCATCTGCTGTTCCGTTTCAATAAATTTGGAAATTTGCTCTGGTGTCATTTATAAAATTTTTGCGAAGATAGCGTAAAATGTCCGGGTAGCCAAAAATAGGGGTATAGGGGGTTATTGCCTGAACTGCTGATGGCAATGATTAAAGGAGTAATAGGATGCACTTTAGCCGCAAAATACCAGCCTATTGACCATTTTCCTGATTTCGCTCTATATCATAATCCTCCCTTAATCATTGCCATCAACGGTTCAGACAATTAAAGTTGAAAATACCGGATCAGCTATTGACAAAACAAGCAGGTTATACTATTTTTAACTTTATAAAGTCTCCGATATCTTTAAAGCTCCAGGTTCACCTCCATCATCAAAAGTACACAGATATGAAATTTTCACCGGTTATCACCCGAATATTCAGTTTTCTAACGTGCATCACCATATTGTTCATCTCTCCCGGTTGCAGCACCACCAGGATTGTCACAAAATATGACTGCAACACCATTGCTAATAACCCTGTAAATAAAAAAACTACCTGGACGTTTGCATGGGGGCTCATTCAGCCAAAAGATATCGATCCTAAATGTGAAGTCAGTTTCAATCATATGAACCGCGTGGAGGTAAAAACAAACCTTGCTTATATTTTATTGTCAGCCGCTACTTTAGGCATAGTTATGCCCCAGCGGGTAGAATGGTGTTGTGCACCTGCCGAAATTAAACCTGAAACATTAGGTAAGCCCTAAACAATTTATAAGTAAAAGGTTTAGAATTTTATATTTATTACGGATGCTTCTTAAGTCTAAACAACAAAAATAATTTACCATGGCCGAGAGTAATGTTCTACCCAAAGGCATTGCAACATTTCCTATAGAAGAATGGAAGAATGCGCATCAGAATTTTACCCATACTTTCAAAAAGAATGCTTCTTTCAAATTAACCTTACCTGATCCGAATGCTTCAAATTCTCTTAACTATAAAGCCACTACCAAAAATTTGCAATGGTTAATCAAGTATGCTATAGATAATAATATTAACCTGCGGGCTATGGGAAATGGATGGTCTTTTTCAGAAGTCGCCGTTTGCGAAGGAGGCCTGGTTGACACCAAATCCCTGGTATTGTCTTTTAACATAACAGACTCCTTTGTTGCGAAAGAATATTTAGACAAAGGGAATAAGGCCAATGATCTTTTTTTTATTCAATGCGGCATGAGCGTACTCCGTGTAAACGAGATACTTGAAACAGTGTTGGATTCACCCCACTGCCTGAAGGCCTCAGGCGCCAGTAACGGTCAGTCTATGGCAGGATGTATATCAACCGGTACACATGGCTCAGCTTTCGATGTAGGAGCGGTTCACGATGCTGTTGTTGGTCTGCATATAGTTGTTGGCCCGGAACGGCATGTATGGCTGCAAAGAGCATCTCACCCGGTAGCTTCCCAAAAGTTCCTGGATTGGCTGGGTGCTGAACCTATCAGCAATGACGATATGTTTAATGCGGCACTTGTAAGTTTTGGCAGCTTTGGTTTCATACATGGCGTTC
Organism: Chitinophagaceae bacterium; assembly: GCA_039921525.1. Classification (GTDB taxonomy): domain Bacteria; phylum Bacteroidota; class Bacteroidia; order Chitinophagales; family Chitinophagaceae; genus JADCRZ01. The sequence goes on from JBDSBP010000024.1 coordinate 22,866, forward strand.
TCCTGGAAACGGCGCCAATATACTTGCTGGAAAAACATATTTCCGAGAAAATTGCCTACGACCAATCTGTTATTAATACACTCAATACACTTGATTTTTCAAGTATTGCAGCCACGTTACCCTTCCCTCCAAATACTCCTGGTAAAACATTATATCATTTTGAAGCAATTGTTAATCCACATGCCTTCGAACATGATAATGCATCAAAAGGTATATATATAAGAACCATGTATAAACTACCTTACAGAAATGACTACCCGAAAGTTACTCGTGATGACAAGGGTTTAACATATGGCGATAGTATGCTTGGGGTTGTGCAAACGATAGTAGATGCCCTGGGATCTAAACTTTCCGCCAAACTTGTGCCCGCCCTGGTGGCGAAGCTGATGCCGCTGGCTTTTACCACGTCTGAAGAAACAGTAGGTACGGTCGGTGAGCTTTTTAATAATACTAAATTTCGCGGACAGGTTGCTAGCACCGCTATTGCCGTTGACTGTAAAGACGCGAGCAAGGTTATAGATGAGATTGTTACTATGAATAAGAAAAATCCTTTCCCCGGGGTCCTGTCCATACGTTATGTGAAAGGTACCCGGGCCATGATGGGATTTACTCATTTTGAGAAAACCTGCGTTATGGAATTGGATGGCGTTGATTCAGGATTGTCGCGCGCATTTTATCAAAGCATATGGGACAGGCTGGAAGAATTATCCATTCCTTACACGCTTCACTGGGGTAAGATAAACACTAACCTCAATGCCGATCGGGTTAAAAGAATGTACGGTTCCAATGTCGATAAATGGATAAACATCCGTCATCAGCTTCTTGACGAACCCGTGAGAAAAGTTTTTACCAATAAATTTATGGAAAAATGCGGACTGGATAAGTGAGGGATGGGGAGGTGAGGTATGAGTTTGGCTATCAGCAGTCAGCTGTCAGCTTTGGTCACCAGATCAGCTCGATGTCACGATGTAAACAACTTGGAAATTATATAAAAGTATCCAATTGGCTAGCGCGCATATCGTCAAGTAAATAACTTTTAAAAATTTGTATTTCATTCATTTTCAATAGACAAATTTTTAATTACATAAAAGAGGCGGAGATAAGATTTTAAATAACCCCGGCATAAATGCCGGGGTTTGGAAGAATGCTTTTTGGGCTGTAGCCCAAGCGCTGACTGCGATATAATATAGCTTCGAATCGAAGCTGGTTTTATGAACAAAAATGCACTGAGAATTAGGGCTTTTTATTCAGCCCTTGGATCATAACCCAGGGTTATTGGCTGAAGTAATATAAAAGCTGTGAGCTTATCTCAATCAGATCTCGCTTTTAATAAAATGTTTACTTTTGATGCAGGAAGATTTTTAGCCTAAGAAAATAATTTTAAAACTCATGTACCCGGCGTTTCTTGCTCATACTCCAAACCTCAAAGCTCATACCTTACCTCTCGCACCTGAACCATGCCTGTAAAAGATTATTACAAAATATTGGAAGTAGCGCATAACGCCAGCGAGTTAGAAATTAAAAAGGCATATCGGCAAATGGCGATGAGATTCCATCCCGACAAAAACGAAGGAAACGAGCTGGCCGAAAATCATTTTAAGGAAGTGCTGGAAGCCTACGAGATTCTTTCAGATCCCCAACGCCGATCTGCGTATAACCAGCAACGTTGGTACCGGCAAAGCAATCGCAAACAAGCGGATGATGCACCAATAACTTCCTACAGTATTCTCCATAAATCCAGGGCAC
>JBDSBP010000025.1:0-4557 GCA_039921525.1 Chitinophagaceae bacterium
ATTCAGGTAAAGACCAAACTGATCATCCCAAAGTGTTGCAAGTTTCCTGGCATATTTACCTGCTCTTTCTGTTAACTCTTTCGCTTTCTCTGTCTTTCCCAAAACAGTTGCTATTTCAGACAGGCTGTGGCAATCCGTAATAAAGAGACTCATCAAACCAACATCGGCCAGCAACATTCGATGTTTTACCGTATCAAAAACCGCATCATCCCACATGGGAGAATTATCCAATCCCGATTCCCATTGGGCTCCTTTTTTTGTACCGATTCCCCTGATAAGATAAGCTGGTATGTTACCCGGAACGTAGGGATCTGACCCCCAGCATAAGTATCCATCAATATCCCGATTATCTGCCCACCATCGGTTCCATCTCAACAAATCATCAAATAATTCATTCAGGAACCATTTTTCTCTGTATTTCTGATAAATCTCTTTAACAACCAAGGCACCTACTGGTGGCTCTGAACGGTCTTCACTGGTAGAAACGGATGAGCCGAAATTGGGTATGAACCCACTTGCAGTAATTTCTTTTGTCATTGCAATGGCGTTCGCATAGGCCAGTTCTTTGCTATCCAGCGATAACATATATGCAGCAAAATAGGTGTCCCATTCAAAAAGCGTCCACCCCTTCCAGCCAACATTCCAAAGACGGCTTACAGGTGTTATCACTCTATTTTTTGTAGGCTCATAAATTACATTCCATGCAAGAGCTGTTTGAATAGCATTGAATGATTCTGATGCATCTTTATATTTTGATCTTTCAGCTAGAAACTTTTCTCTTGTTTCATTAATAATTTTCTTTACATCGTTGGTTGATTTTGAAGGATCGGAAGAAAGAGCTGCTACTTCGCTCAAAGAAACCTTCAGGCAGTCTGCCTTCGATGTATATCGTCCACCAACAATTGAGATGTTAATGGTACTTGCAGGCATACTCGCTTTTATTGTGCCATTATTTATAGTAATGTCTCCTTTCTTACTCCAAAGCATTTTGGAACTCACTAAGATCGAATCATCGGGGAGATTATCGATAGGGCTAATCAATAAAAATAATTGCCGGCCTATTGATGCGCTCTGCACCCTGACACGCATTTTATGCCAGTCCACTATTAATTCTGTATATGATCCATCATAAGCATGGGGACCGGGTATCACATGCTCCTTTGTACCAAAATCCTCTCTTCCTATTAAAGCCTCTTTCAGCGTATCTCCTGATTGATGATGTAACAATTGCAGATTGATCGCAAAACCTTCGGGTAGTATTGCATGACATAATACACTCCAGGTATCCCAGGTATTCCACCCTTGTGCAAGCCCGGCATTTAACGCTCTAAATTCTTTTCCAATTTTTTCCCTTTGAGCCGGGTGCTTTTGTGCTTTACTGGAATTGCAGTAAATTAATAACAGCGTTAGCATTAATGCCTTAAATACCTGATTCTTTTTATTCATATTCATTTTTTCGAATGATCTAATTAATTGTCACGAAAAATGATGTTAGCCTTACCTGTTATCCCTGACTTTAACAAAGGGCTATTAGCAGTAAACTTGTATTTAATATTTGTTCGTGTGAACTGTTTTTTATCCGGGGTTCTTACATCCCCTACCACCCGGTTATTCCATGTGTTTATAACCTGAACGGATATATGATTTTTTCCTTCTTTCAGGTATTTCGTAATGTCAGCATTATAGGGAAGTGTCCAAATGATACCGCAGTCTTTCCCATTGATAAAAACTTTTGCTATTTCCTGGATGTCTTCAAATACTACAAATGATTTTGTTCCCTGAGAAAGTTCGCTACCATTCACAATAAAATCCTTCTCGTAAGTTGCAGTTCCCGAATAGTAAATAATTCCATTTTCGGCTATTTCAGTCCAGCTTACCAGGCTATCCAAATGGTAAGATGCAGGCCCGCCCATGGAGGTGTCAAAATGTATTTTCCAATTGTAACTGATATCGATCATTTTATTTTTTTCTTCGCTCTTAATGTTTCCAGTAAAACCATATTGCAGATCGTAACTTACATCAACCCCATTGCCATGCTTTACGCCAGGCTTCCTTGTAAACACTACGAATCTGGAGCCCACAGGGTCCATCACGAAATCTATGCTGATACCCTTTTCAACTTTTACATATTTTACATTATGCTGTACCTGGCCAGTGGCAGCATCCCATAATGCAGGAACCATATTTTTGTCTACCCTGAATATACAGGTTACCTTTTCCTTTTTTAGTTTACTATTGGACACAAAATAAATCTCTTCAGTGTTAGTCTGACGATGTAAATAATCAATATGCCCGTCTGCATTATCGATCCCGATAACATCCATATCCGGTGCAATTTGGAGTTCTGCAAGCACCTGCATTGCAGTCTTTCCCCAATAAATTTTTCCTTTCCCATATTTATTGGAAAGAATTTTTTTGCCGTCACAGTTTCCCCACATTTTGCCGGCAATGGCCTTCACCTCACTGTCACAGTCCGGATAATTTTTTAACCCTGATGCTATTTGAGGTTTTGGTCCGATAATGATAGCCCCGTTATTAACTAATGTATCCAGCTTCTTTAATACTTCGACAGAAATTTTATCCCGTTCAGGGATTTGCATCATTCGATAATTCTGGCCGGAAGGCAAAACCAGACGACCATTTTCAACTTTCAATTGTTTCGTAATGATTTCTGCATTCATATAGTCGTAATCATAACCTGGCAATTTTCCGGGGTTGACAGTTTTAAGCTGTCCGCAGTGAAGACAATGGTTGTCGTCGTATAAGGGTGCAATGTTCGGGTCAATTCTATCGGGTGGTACGAGGTTAGGTGCCTCATCTCCATAATAGAGACAAACATCACCCACAAAATTTCCCTGGCGCAATAAATAGGAGCACCTGCTTATATAATCCATGAAGGGCCTCACCATACTCCACCACGTGGTATTAACATTGAAATGTTCGCCTGCGTGATAGGCGAATCCGGGTTTACCGGCAATGCCAGGGTTATGGGCAAACGTATGAAAAACCACCTGGTTCAGGCCTTCACAAAAAGCAACGTCTATTAACTGCTTAAAATCGGCTGGGCCATGCTGCCAGTTTTGCCAGCCGGTAAGCGATTCAGCAGCCACTATTTTTTTTCCATAAATATGTGCAGCACTCGCCGCTTCTTTGGTAACCCAGTGCTGCTTCCTGTTCCAGAATTCTCCCATGGGCATATCGGCTTTTCCCAATGCTTTCAAAGGGTCTACCCTGGCATAACCACCATGGCCTGCTTCTATGAACATTTTGATCCCGTTTTTATTGGCTCTATCAACAGATTGGGTGTAATGATTTTCAATAATGAAGTCACTTACAAGACGGCCATAGTCTTCCATAAATCTCTTTCCCAGGATGCTATCCTTGCAGTTGTATCCCAGGAGCAAAGGAAGAAATGGTTTGGGGTCATATCCATAACGTTTTTTGAATTCAATTACCAAACCCGGAGTCCAGTCTTTTGCAGGCCATACTTCATAACTGTCCAGTTCAAAATATTTAAACTGATTATCCGGTATTCCTTTTGCGAGTTTTGCGAGGATGCTGTCGAAATATATTTTAGTGGCTCTTTTGCTTAAATGATCAATAATCAAACCGCTGGAATTCGGACTTGGCACTTCCAGGTTCTGACCAGTATTACACATGAAAAAAGAGATAATGTCCCATTTCCCCACGGGCACCACCCAGTCAATATACTTATCGCCCAAAGTATACTTGTCTAACAAAATGGGTTTATTTGACGCATAATCAATTTCATTTTTGTTGGAGTGAGGTATAGCGATGGAAGTTATCAATGAAAATATTTTCGATTTTCCTTTCTTACTTTCCGGCTCTCCAATAGTTATCTTTTGCCTGGATGCACCTGTCACAACTTGTTTCGATGAGAGCAATTCCTTACTGGCATCTTCCGGCGCCATCCAGGGTCCACCTGCATTCCAGCTACTCGAAGCGAACAGCCCAAGATTCAGGTTGACACGCTTTGCTGTTTTCAAAGCAAGAGAAATGTATCCCAATGATTTGTTGTCTAAAAATGCAGGGCCTGCAGGAATAAGTTTACCGGGATCAGAAAGTGCACCAATATCCCAAACAAATGCACCTTGCATACCTTTGTCACTCATCTCTTCCAGCTCATGTACCATTTTAGCAGTATCAACATAACCATTTAACCAGTCCCAGAAAGCCAAGGGTCGGCTCTCCAATGGAGGATGAATAAAATTATCTTCCAGTTGTTTTCCTGAAATAGAAAGATGGGAAGTGCTATGGGTTAATAACAGTACCGAGACGGAGAGGATAACTACTACTTTGCTGAATTGAATTAATTTTATTTTCATATTTGAGCTAATGCAGTTTTTTGGTAAATCAATATTATTCTGTAAAATGGAATTAGGTACTTTTTTTAAAAGGTAGATAACCCGACTTTCATTTGACTCTGCTCCCTGTTACTCGAGGCATACTATGGAATGGCCATAATTTATATATGCTCATTTTTACCGAATAATATTACTTGATGTCTTAAACGGTAAAGCTAAACAGGCGAACACA
>JBDSBP010000026.1:0-3413 GCA_039921525.1 Chitinophagaceae bacterium
ATTAGGGCAGGGTTGGCAGCTTAAGCTGAGAGAGGCATTTCATATCATTGCAAATAATATCAACCACCTGTAAATATGCCAGATCCGAGGTACCAAATAGCGCTTATAACAAGCACCTTTGAATAATTATATCTCTATTTCAAAATTTATCACAATGTAGCACAACAAAAACATTCTTTGAGAAGCAGTGTAAATTTTTGATCGCTGGTTATTGTTATTGTTTTTTATACCTGGGTTTAAGAATCGGCTGAACAAAGATTTTTATGAAACAATAAGAAGGAATTTTCACTACCTTTTTAATGGAACAACTCATAGAGCATAATAAGGTCTTGTGCTTAAGCAGAAAAGAGTTTCTACCCAATTTTTATCCCGGTATAATCAGCAATTTCTTCCAGCGAAGCAACAACTTCGATATTTACCGGGATACCGTCTTTCATTCTAATTTCATACGCCTCTCTTTCCGGATCGCCTGGAATCAATACTTTTTTACCCGGCTGCGATTTTGTGTTCCGCATGGTATAAATCCATTCATCAATACCTTTTTTAAATTCTTCCTTATCACGAAAGCCGTCGATATCCCATGCTCCAAAAAAGTGACCGATGCCTTTTCCAACCTGCTTGTTTGCAGTAGCTGCATGAATCGCAAAAGGAACAGCAAACGGGCCCCAATTGGCACCACTTAGTACCGCTGTAAGTATATCAACCAAACTTGCGAGGCAATAGCCCTTATGGCCACCTCCGTCTTCGTCTCCGCCAAGAGGCAATAAAGCGCCGCCATCGATCATTTCAGCCGGATCACTGATTGAATTGCCTTCCCTATCAATACACCAACCCGCTGGCATCGTCTTTCCTTTTCTCTTTGCAATCTCCACTTTGCCATAAGATACCGCGCTTGAAGCAAAATCAATTATAATCGGCGGTTCTTCCAATCCGGGAAAAGCTATAGCAATAGGATTAGTGCCGAGCATTTTTTCCAAACCATTAAAAGGTACAACACCTGCCGTAGTATTAGTCATGGACAGGCCTATAAGATCTTCCTTTAAAGCCATTACAGGATAATACCCTGCAGCACCGTAATGATTGGTATTACATACACTCACCCATCCTGATCCATACTCTTTAGCTTTTTTCATAGAGATCTCCATACATTTAGGACTCACAACCAGACCCAGGCCATTGTCGCCATCCACCGTAGCGACGCTTCCCTTTTCGCGAATGACGGAAATTGTTGGTTTGGGATTTATTCTCTTTGATTTTAGCAAATCAACATAAGTTTTCAACCTCGCGATACCATGTGAATCAATTCCATGTTCATCGCTATATGCCAATACATCCGCGGCAAGTATTGCATCTTCATAAGGCACACTAAAGTATTCAAAAACACTGGTCATGAACCTGCGTAAAGTGGCTGGTGAAAATATTATAGATTGATTATCGATCTCAGGCATTTGTTAAATTTTACCGGTTTGCTAATATTCATTGGGGATTCAATTTAGTTTTTATAATTTAATTATCGATCTTCCAAATGTTTTTGATAGAATTAATATTTTATGGAGACGAGGGATTAGAGATTTTAGGGATTAAGATGCCTTACATTTTAAGTTAAGACCTCAGTTCCAAAGTTGGGATCTGCCATAATAATAAGCTTCGCTAATTTCAATATCCAGGCTGTTTTGTCGCATTTGGCCTCTTAAATGTCGGGTTAACACTCCTGATATTTTTTTTAGGGCACTACCTTTATGATGAACTTGAACATTATTCAAGAAATAAAAATTGTAAACTTTAAATCTAAAAGAAATGGCAAGCGTTAGCACTTATCTAAATTTCCCCGGTAATACAGAAGAAGCCTTTAACTATTATAAAAGTATTTTTGGTGGCGAATTTTTTGGAGGAGGCTTAATGAGATTCAGAGATATTCCCCCGTCACCTGACAGTCCTTCCATGGGCGACATGGATGGAAACCTGGTGATGCATGTTGAATTGCGTATTCTTGGCAGTCATACCCTCATGGGAACTGATGCCCCCGAATCTATGGGATTCAAGGTAAACTTCGGAAATAACATTCATATCAATCTTCAAACAGATACAAGGGAAGAAACAAAACTTTTATTCGATAAATTGTCAGAAGGTGGAAAAGTGTCCATGGATCTCCAGGATATGTTCTGGGGTGATTACTTTGGTAGCTGCTCCGATAAGTATGGCGTGCTGTGGATGTTTAATTGCAATGAAAAGAAGCCGTAGTATTCAATGGCAGTCGGCTATCAGCTGTCGGCTATCAGGAGAAAACAAGTCAAAGTTTGACCTGCTGAACGCTGATAGCTGATAGCTCACAGCCAATGAATGCATTAACTTTCCCGTAAGAGAATACCCCTGCATCGGTGGGCCGACAATACAAATACCCTTCAATTACTCATGCACTCATCTTAGTAGTAAGCTATTATTAAATTGATTAAATCAACAAACCATGCGAAAACTTATTTAACAGGAATGGATCTCTTTAGATGGCTTTGTTGAAGACGATAATATTGACGACGTATGCCAGCCATTCAAAATGCTCCATCGATTCATCTTCGGTAATGCTTTAGACAGGAAGGCTAAGCCCCGTTCCGATTGCCTGGGCGATTGCACTCAGTGCCACGCCCTCTTCAGCAACGCCATGCAGGCAGGTTCCTGCGACAGCATGCTCAAGCGCTAACCGGTAGAGATGTGCGGCATCCAGGCGGTGTACTGCAGGCCAGCTGCTAGATCCGTCCCCGACAAATACCGAGAAACCCCTGCGGAGTGCAATATCAATTAACGCAGGCAGGAAAAAATGATTACCTGGTGTTGTATAGGTGTAATTACCCGCTGCATTTCATTTACCCTTATTGGTCACTATGGTATAAAACTGTTTCAATAAAATGAATTCAAAGTTTAGAAAAATGTTGTAGACCTCATACCTTTGCTAAAGGTCATCGATTAGCTTTAATAAAAAGTACTATGAAAAAATTTGCAGGTCTTTTATTGATATCTTTCATGATGGGAGATAATGCAGGTTTGTTTGCTCAACCAATATCAAATTCAGAAGTGAAAACGTACAAAAATCCCCTGCCCGTTGTATTTGGCGATCCTTACGTATTGTATGTGAAAGGTGATATGTATTACATGTATGGAACTGGTGGCGCCAGGAATAGTTTTTCAGCCTATTCTTCCGTTGACCTGGTAAACTGGAAAGCCGAAGGGCAGGTTTGGTTTGCCAATGACAAAAATGGATGGACCGATAGCACTGCGGGATGGAACGGCGCATACTGGGCACCGGAAGTGTATGAAGTAAATGGAAAGTTTTATATGTTTTACAGTTGCCAATGGAAAGATAATCCGAACAACGATTTGGAGAATTTTCGCATAGGTGTTGCCGTAGCAAATAAGCCAAC
>JBDSBP010000027.1:0-14484 GCA_039921525.1 Chitinophagaceae bacterium
CATAGAAGATTTCGCCCTGTTGCATGTTGTTTTCGAGGACGGTACCATTGCAGATGTATTCGCCAGCGAGTTAGTAATGGGGGGTGTTCATAACTGGATTGAAGTTAATACCACCAACCATAGATCGGTTTGCAATATAAATCCCAATACTTCCATGCAGGCATATACCCCGTCCGAAAAACATTTTAAGGATATTTATGTTGTAGAGAAGACGGAAACCAAACAGGGCTGGTCGTCCATTTCCCCTGACGAGGGCTGGTTTTCCGGTTATCAGCATGAAATGGATGCTTTTTACAGGTCGGCCGCATATGGTGATTCGATTGAAAGTAACAGTATGCTGGCATCTGATGTGATGGCAACCATTTATGCTGGGTATGTGTCGGCCGAAAGAAAGGGGAAAGAAGTGGATATTACAATATTGTGATATTGTTGAATGAAAAGAGGAAAGCTTTCTTTTTCGTAATTTTACATTTTATAAATCTATTCAAATGACCTTAAAGTATAATGATCTGACACCCGAAGAAGAAAGAGTGATTATCAGGAAAGGAACCGAACGCCCGTTTACTGGTGAATACACCGATAACAAGGAAAGCGGGACATATTATTGCCGGCGTTGTAACGCACCCTTATATCGTTCGGTTGATAAATTCGATTCGCATTGTGGCTGGCCAAGTTTTGATGATGAAATTCCCGGCGCTGTAAAGCAGGTGCCCGATGCCGATGGAAGACGTATTGAAATAGTTTGCAACAATTGTAGTGGTCATCTCGGGCATGTTTTCAAAGGCGAACACCTAACGGACAAGAACACCCGCCATTGTGTTAATTCTATTTCTATGAAGTTTGTTAAGGATGAAGTTTAATTGGTAAATTCTAAGTCCCGTAAAAAACCAGTAAGTATCCAGGCAAGTTTTGACTTTGAATTTCCTGTTAATACCAAAGAGAAGCAGGAGATAAATAGTAAACATGCATCCATACCCTGGATAGAAGTGGCCAAAGGGATTCCTTATTTTATCACGGAACATGGCGACACCTGGGCACCGATCGGACAGAATGATGCCATCACCTGGCCCGAACTTGCGGGTGCTTACCGTCGCAAAGACCTGGCGTCGGTAGACGCTTATTTTAGCATGCTTACCAGGCACGGTGTAAATTGTTTGCGGCTGATGCTCGAATATTGCCAGGATGGAAATCGTTACCTGGAAAAACCCGTAGGATATTTTAAGCCAAACATGATACGGATGTGGGATGATATTTTTTCCCTCTGTGAAAAATATTCTCTCCGTGTTCTTTTAACACCTTACGATACTTTCTGGATGTGGCGCAGATGGTCTGATCATCCATACAATATAATCAATAATGGTGTTTGCAGTAAACGATCCCAATGGTTACTTTGTCCGGAAATGCGCAATGCCATAAAAAACCGGTTGTATTTCGTTACGCAAAGATGGGGAGCAAGCGGGGTAATTTTTGCGTGGGATCTCTGGAATGAAATAAGTCCATCTCATGGTGGCAATTCAGCAAAAGGATTCTCTGAATTTATTAATGATATAGGAAGTTTTTTACGCAAAACAGAAACGGAGCTGTATGGAAGAGCGCATCCCCAAACCGTTTCTGTTTTCAGTTCATTGCTGGAAAAGAATCATGGGTTAACAGAAAATATTTTTCAGCACCAGGCTCTCGATTTCGCTACGATACACCTGTATGAAAACAACACGATAGACAATCCAAAAAATACGATAGAGGCTGCTATCAGTACCGGAAGGCTAACAAGACAGGTAATTAATGAGATTAAAGACCAACGTCCTTTTTTCGATAGTGAGCATGGCCCGATTAAAACATTTAGCGGTTATCGTAAAACGCTGCCGACTGAATTTGACGAAGAGTACTTCCGGCATATGCAATGGGCACATTTTGCTTCGGGCGGTGCGGGTGGCGGCATGCGCTGGCCCTATCGATATCCGCATGTTCTAACAACCGGCATGCGTGCTGCACAACTTGCTTTGAGTGGTTTTGTGTCTTTGATTTCATGGAAGCATTTTTACCGTGTTAACCTGAACGAGGAGATTAAACTATCTGATGAAGGACTAACCTCTTTCGGATGTGGCGATAATGAACAGGCGATCGTGTGGCTGTTACGAACAAACGCGATTGGCAAAAACAAACTGCTAGAAAAGAACACGCGGGCTGCTCCTTTTTATGCATTTGTTCCATTGCTTAGGAAAGGCAGCTATGACATAACCTTGTGGGATACCGTGTCGGGAAAAGCATTACGTTCGTTTGAAGAAATAAACAACGGGTTATTAAAATTATCATTACCGGGCGTTTCAACTGATCTGGCTATTGCCATAAAACGCATAAATGGATAACAGGCAGCCGTTCTCATAACCATTTCTTTAAAAAATCCGTTATATCCTGTCGCATTGCAGGTGTTTCAAGATGCCCTGTTTCATAGATCCGCAGTTTCCAGGCTTCAGGGGCGCCTTCCTTTAAATAAACTTCCTTAAGGTATTTATCAATTTTTTCTAATCCTTTCAAGGGAGTTAAGGGATCGAGTCTTCCAGCTAAACCAAAATGAGGACGGGGAGATATGAGCCCATTTATTTGCGAAGTAGAAAAATGATTTAATAAATCCGGTACAAAATAATAAACGCCATGAAGTTTTAGCGCTTTCTCTTCCACCAGGGTTTCAAAGTCTGTCAGGCAACAGAGGTCTACACATACTCTAATACGTTCATCTAATGCTGCTAACCACCACGACATGGTACTGCCCATCGACATACCCATTGTTGCAATTCTTTTGTTATCGATATCATCCCTGGTTTCAAGATAATCTAAAGCACGTAAATTGTCATACACCATCATGCCCCACATTACCTGGCCCTTCCAAAGCATTTCTTTAAATACGTCCAACTCGGGTTGTGCTTTACGTTCTCCAAAAGCCCAGCTGTCAATGCAAAGTCCCGCATAACCCATACGTGCAAGCGCTAATGCATAGGGCGGTTGTTGCATTTCTTTTCTTCCCAGCGTGAATTCGTTTTTGCCGACATCGTATTGGCCAAAGTGCGAATGATTAAATAATACCACAGGTGATTTTTCTTTACTGTTCTTAGGTTTCGTGAAATAAGCCGGCACCAGTTCCAGTCCGTTTATATCTAACATCAATTTTTCCACCACCATCTCGTCTGTTTCTTCCCGTGAAATTAATTTAGCGGAGATGGGCCTATGCCTTTCGGGTAACTTGCCCAACAATTTATACAGGCTTTCGCGTTGCTTCTTTTTGCTGATTGCTGTTTCTTTGCTAATGTTGGGTTCATGCATTAAGGTTTGTTGAGTAGGGAGTTTAAAGAAGCTTATAGTTAGAAGTACCAACGAACTAAGTTTAGAAAAGTAATATAGCATTTTAGTGTTTTTTTGGATGGCATGTATGGGTTGTCGAGAGGGGTAAAAAAATTAGAACAAAATCGAAGATCACTCAACTCTGGGCTGACTAAAAATTATGCCGCAAAACACTCGAGGGTGATAGTGCTACCTCCCCCTCCTTGAATAAGAAGGGGAAGATAGTACTATCACATTCCAAGGCATTTTAACGACCTATCCGAAATCCGTACATCAACCCTCGCTCCTTACAGCCACCTTCTGCGCCTTCAATGCCAGTTCAGTAGCTAAAAAACAATGCTCCTGCGTCATTGCGGTTTCGGTGCGATTGAGGATATCATCAACCAGGTTTGTGCCATAAGGAAGCTCCTGTTTGCTGCAATCAACATAAACGGTTTCTTTCTGGTTCACTAAAAAAAGATGGTTTCCTCCAGGCCGGCCACCGATATCAATATTTTTTCGTATCTCGATAAATCCTTCCGTACCCAGGATAGTCAGCCTTCCATCCCCCCAGGTGCTAAGACCATCAGGGGTGAACCAATCGATCCGTATATACCCCGACCCGCCGTCGCCGCGCAGCATAACATCCCCAAAATCTTCAAAATTGGGAAATTTAGGATGATTAACATTCCTCACCTGCGACGCTAATACTTCTGCTTTTTTTGAACCGGTGAAGAACAGGAATTGATCGAATTGGTGCGATCCAATGTCTGTAATGATGCCACCGAAATATTTCCGGTCAAAAAACCATTGTGGCCGGGTGGCAGGGGTCATTTTGTGAGGCCCTAAGCCGATGGTCTGGATCACTTTACCAATGGCGCCGGCTTTAACCAATTCACCCGCTTTTACAGTGGCCTTGTTCTCAAAGCGTTCGCTATACATAATAGAGTAGATGCGCTTGGTCTCTTTCTGAACCTTGCGCACTTCAGCAAGCTGTTCCAGTGATGTAATGCCAGGTTTGTCAGACATGTAATCCTTGCCATGCATCATCACTTTTATTCCAAGAGGGGCCCGTTCTATGGGTATGCCTGCACTTAAAATAAGCTGGATTGACTTATCTTCCAGGATCTCTTTCTCACTGGATGCCTGCTTTACCTGGGGAAATCGCTTTGCAAAAGCGGCGGCCAGATCCGGCTCTTTTGCATAAAGAGAAACTAATTCACCGCCACCCCTCATCGCTGCTTCTACCTGTGAGTAAATATGATTATGATTTATTCCTATCACGGAAAACCTTATCCGTGCAGCTGCAGACTTCGATCGGACTAACGGCACTTCGGCTGCCGCCATCGTTTCCCTGGGAAGTCCCGATAATAAAACGATCCCTGCTGCCGTAGTTGCCGTATCTTTCATAAACCTCCGCCGGTTGAATTGAGATTCCTTCATAAGGATATTATTTTTATTTAGGTGTCTATTGATCGAATTTACCACTAAATATGTTTTTAAAGCGAGTCTTTGCATATTTAAAAGTTGATAAAGAAATGTGACAAAAAGATGATTAGCGGGCGATAAAAACGATATAGAGCGTTTTTAACCATATTAATTATAAATACAGGCAATTATTCTAATTTTTTTTATTCCTTTATTTCTTATTTTTAAACCCTGAGTAGCTGACCTTGACTCCCGGAGTCTTCCAAACTTCGAAAGTGAAAATTTTACCCTACCTTTCGAAGTTTTTAAGACTTTGAAAGTATGAGTAGAGCAGCCAACTAGTAAAAGTGGCCTGGAAATTGAAAAGCTAATATTAAATTTCAGTTAATAGTTGACTTGATATTATTATGATGAATATTTTAGATAAACATGCCATATTCCCATAACCAATAACAATGAAAAATTTTTCTCACTTAAATAAAACCATCAAATTATGAAACGATTCTTCCAATCAGCAATGACTATTTCTCTCGTTTTACTGGTTGCTTCCTGTGGAGACGGAGCCACTACCAGTACAGACACCACCAGCAAAGACAGCAACATGAGCACCATGGATAACAACAGCTCTGCAAGTAACATGAGTAGCACAAGCGAAGCCACTCAAAAAACCATATCCCTTGGTTCTGACCAGGAGGTTCCGGTTAATGATAGTAAAGCCACTGGCAACGCAGATATAAGTTATAACAAAGAGACCCAGACACTCACCTATAAGGTAACCTACAGTGGCTTGACAGATAAGCCCACTATGGCGCATATTCATGGCACTGCCGCAAAAGGCGTGAATGCAGGTGTTAAACAAGATTTATCTGGTGTACTCGTTAAAGAAACTTCCGGAAGTTTTACCGATTCAGTGAAGGTTGACGGCACTAAAATCAAAGAAGACAGTTTGTTATCAGGATTTTACTATATCAATATTCATACACCAAAACACCCGGGAGGGGAAATCAGGGGCCAGATAACTTTTTAAATAAAAAATTACCTGTTATAATTGAGGTTAATTAATGTAAGGGATTTTATTCTGTAACGGGATAAAGTCCCTTACCATTTTAACGTTACGTGACATACCGTGGCAATTTAATCATATTCCACAAAGAGTTGGTCAGGATAACAATACATCCATTGTTCGCCTGGTTCTGCTGAGGTTATTACCGGATGGTTGGTATGGGTATTATGTTTCGTCATATGTTTATTGGGTGAGGCGTCGCAGCATAAAGTTGAGCCGCATGTTTGGCAAACGCGCAAATGAACCCAGTTATCGCCTGTTTTGATGCATTCTTCGCAGACATATTCTTTTGCCTTTTTAATAGCAGTTATTTCTTCAATATGCTTACAAACCGTATCATCGGCCATAAAAAATAGTTTACACTTTTAAAGATTAAATATACTATAAAGATTAAAAATGAAAGGAGATTATGGTAACAAAAAACAAACAGCCTATTTTTACCGGGATTAAATTCTTAAACAGGTTGCTTGAATCCGGTATGACCTGGCGTCCGGTAAGTTCAAAGAACAAAACTTTAATGTATGAGAAATCAAATCTTTTTTTCGGTATTTTATGCCAAACTTTTCTTAGTGGTGGTGCTTACGCTTATTGGGATCGGATCTATTTCCTGGATTCATAAGGATGGAGGGATAAATCCCGCCAATGCTACTATATCGATGAGGGATCCGGTTGAAGATGTATTCAAACGTGATTATATTAAATCAACGATGACTAAGGTAACCGACTGGCAACTTAAAAATCCAATCCACGGTCCTACGGAATGGACCAATGGTGCTTTCTATGCCGGGGTTGTCGCGGCTTATAATACAATAAAATCCAAAACCATACTTGATTCATTAATGGCGCTGGGTGAACGTACAAAATGGTTAACCGGTCGCCGGTATGATCATGCTGATGATATAACTATTAGCCAGACATATATTGATCTATATAGAATGAAAAAAGAGCGTGTCATGCTACAATCGACGATCGATACCGTGAAAAAGATGAGCATTGTTCCGGGCCATGAAATTGCACAACACGGTATCACCTGGTGGTGGTGCGATGCATTATTTATGGCACCCCCTACACTCGCTAAATTGGGGGTCACATTAAAAGATCCCTCTTACTTTACTTTAAATGACAAACTTTTCAAGGAAACGGTAGAATTATTGTATAATAAGGAAGAGCATCTTTTCGCCCGTGATGCCGGCTACCTCGTTAACGCACAGGGTGAAGGTAAACGGGAAGCCAATGGTAAAAAGATTTTCTGGTCGCGGGGCAACGGCTGGGTGATGGGTGGCCTCGTGCGTCTGTTAGACGAACTTCCTAAAAATTATCCGAACAGGAATTATTATCTTACTATTTACAAAGAGATGGCAGAGAAAGTAGTAACCCTTCAGCAAGCTGACGGATTGTGGCGGGCAAGTCTCCTCGACCCTGATTCTTATCCTGGTGGTGAAGGCAGTGGAACGGGATTTTTTTGTTATGCGCTTGCCTGGGGAGTTAACAAAGGAGTGCTGGATAAGGGAAAATACCAGCCCATTATAAAAAAAGCCTGGGAAGGATTGAATACACTTATTTCACCGGAAGGCAGGGTAGGTTGGGTGCAGCCAATTGGCGCCGATCCTAAAAAGAATTTTAGTGCGGAAAGCTGGGAAGTATATGGTGCAGGGGCTTTCCTGCTTGCCGGATCGGAAGTGATTAAGATGAAGTGGTAGAGTATCAGCTATAAGCCAACTGTCCTGATTCTACATCCTTGAACTCACGAAAATTAAGTATATTTATTTGCCTATAAATAATACACAACATGCTGCCTGTAATAATAATCCTCCATTTTTTATTTGGCTCAAGTAAGCCCGTACAACCTGTGTTCCAGGCACAGACGATCGATAGTGCCGTATCCATCGGTTATGGCCTGGCGTTAGGTGATGTAGATGGAGACGGCAAACCGGATATCCTGCTCGCAGATAAAAAACAATTTGTATGGTATCGAAATGGAGACTGGAAGAAATTTGTAATGATAGAAAATCTTACGGAGTTTGATAATGTTTGTATTGCAGCAAGAGATATTAATGGTGACGGAAAAGTGGAAGTAGCTGTGGGTGCTCAATGGAATGTTGGTGAAACAAGTGACGCGGATAAGTCGGGCTCGGTTCATTACCTGGTTCGTCCCAAAGATCCCACTCAACGCTGGGAGGCTGTTGAGTTGCCGCACGAACCAACAATTCACCGAATGAAATGGGCCAAATCTATTGGGGGAAAATACTACCTCGTAGTGGCCCCCTTGCATGGCCGAGGCAATAAAGGGGGTGAGGGAGAAGGAGTTCAGATTAAAGCTTATGAATTTCCCGATGATGTTCACGGCAAATGGAATATTTATACGATCGAAAAAAATATGCACATGACGCATAACATCGATATTGTTGAGGAATCAAATAAAAATAGCACCGGCCTTTACCTCGCAGGGAAGGAAGGCGTTCGATTTATACCAGCCAATTTTAATTCAAATTCTGATGCGACTGGCAAAACAATACCCGGTGTAGATAGCGGATCGGGAGAAGTACGGGTTGGTAAACTGGGTGCAGATAAAATGTTCCTGGCAACCATTCAACCGATGCATGGAACTCAACTGGTAATATATTTGAAAGATGCAACTTCAACTAAAAGGATTGTTATCGACCCCGATCTTAAAGAAGGCCATGCACTTGCTGCCGCAGATCTTTTAGGTGCCGGTAGCGACCAGGTAGTAGCAGGATGGCGTGTTCCAAATAAAGATGGAAAAGTGGGCGTAAAGGTATACGTTAAGTCAGATGCGGCTGGAACTACTTGGGTGTCTTACTGGATCGATGAAAACGGCATGGCCTGTGAGGACCTGCAGGTTATGGATCTTAACGGCGATGGTAAACCGGATATAATTGCATCGGGAAGGGCCACAAAGAATTTGAAGATTTATTGGAATAAGTCGTAGTTGTAGGGCTCGGCTTCCCCCGCCGTACAGCAAATGCCAGATTGCATAATCTCACTAATCAACAGTTTATTTTTAATATTCGGATCACACTGTACACATTCGAATACAACGTCCGTTCTCTTTTAAAAAAGCAAGCGCTATCAATATTTTAAGTTCAATTATCAATGCTCAACTGGTAAACTGTCGCGTAAAAACCTGTAAGGTTTGCGTTTTTGGTGCTGGCACTACGGGTTCAACCTTATAGGTTTAAACAGGGTGTAAAACGGAGACCAATATAATTACATATAACATTCAATTAACAAATACGTTTTTAAAGTTATTATCTATCACACCATTGTATAATGTATGTTTGCCCGGGTTTTGCAAATGATTCTTTTTTATACTTTATAGTTGGTTTGTAAAGAAGAAACCAGGTAGAAGTGTTTACGATCGAAAAATAATACAGGTTTTTATTATCGCGGGGGAACAAACAAAATAATCATTTTAATCATTATATAAAACCAAACTAATTTCTATATGAGAAGAAAAAATTATGCATTCGCCTGCCTGTTTTTCTCCTGCTTCATCATCGTAGAAAACCTAAATGCACAGGACCTGGCTATTACTTATCGGAAGAATCCTTCAAAAAACAGATTGGAGGCTAACGCATTCGTAAAGCCCATTAAAGGAAATGTTACGGATGAAAAAGGAATTGCCATTGCCGGCGTAAGTATTACCATTAAAGGATCATCGCTGGGTACTGTAACTGATGGAAAGGGTGCCTTTTCTTTATCGATACCCGATGATCATCTGAATGATAGCTTATTGTTTTCATCCATCGGTTTCGATGAACAGGTAGTAGCTATCAGGGATCAATCTATAATCAACATTGTTCTCATCCAAAGTGCAAGCACACTTAACCAGGTGGTAGTGGTGGGATATGGAACGCAACGCAGAACGGCGGTTACAGCAGCCATTGCTTCGGTGCCGATGAAAGAAATAAAAGATATGCCGGTGTCTAATGTGGCTACTGCATTGCAGGGAAAGATACCGGGTATTATTGTGCAACAAAACAATGGTGCACCGGGTAGTACTCCTGCCATTAAAGTAAGAGGACTTGGTTCTATCAGCGCAGGTAACTCACCCTTAATTGTTATTGACGGAAATATTGTGAGTGCCAATATATTCGGGTTGCTTAACAGCAGCGAAATTCAAAGCATCGATGTATTAAAAGATGCTTCGTCAACGGCCATCTACGGATCAAGAGGTTCTAATGGAGTAATCATCATAACCACCAAACGGGGCAGAACCGGTAGAACCAATATCAACCTGGATGTGTTTACCGGTTACCAGGAAGTATCCAAAAAAATTGATCTGCTTAATTCACAGCAATTTGCTGAATTATCGCGTGACGCGGCGAATAATGCCTATCTCGATAATGTACCCGGGGCAAAGATAACAGACCCCAATAGTGTACGTACCGTGTTGCGCCAAAAATATCCAAGAGGTGACTTGTATGACTGGTTCAATTTTGAGGATCCTACAAAAATTGCTAACCTGCCCTACCATGATTTCCAGGACCTGATATTCAGAAAGGCAATGATCAGCAACTACCAGTTGTCTGCTACAGGTGGTACGGAGAAAGCACAATTCGTAATAGGTGGAGGTTATTTAAAACAGGATGGTATCATTAAGAAATCAACGCTTGACAGGTATACGCTTAGAGCCAGTGTAGACGTAAAGGTTACCGATAAACTAAAAGTCGGCTTGAATATCAATCCTTCTTACAAAACACAAAAAGAAGTAACCGCGAACGGACATTGGGCAGATAACGGTATCATCAATGCTGCTTTAGCAGCCGCACCCATGTCGCCAATTTATGCAGCCGACGGTATCACCTACTCTTCCGAGACCGTGTTGGCCGCACCTTATAATTGGCCCGGCATTACCAACCCTGTGGCGAATATCACAGAATATAATAGTGACTATGTAACTACTAATTTATTAGGAAGCGGGTATGCAGAATACCAGTTCTTTAAAGATCTGAAATACCGGGCTTCCGGTAACGTTAATTTAAATGGCAATCGCCGTAATGCATATCGCACTTCGGGTATTGTATTAAACCAGTTGCTTCCTCCAAACCTTGCAATAGCCAATGCCTTCTCTGACCAGGGTATCAGTTGGCTCATTAACCAGACTTTGAATTATACAAAGTCAATTCACGACGTACATAATTTTGATGTGCTGATAGGGATGGAAGCGTATAAATTTAATTACCAGTCGAGCAATGCAAGTGGTTCTACATTCGCTAACGACATTGTTCAGACGCTGAATTCTGCCGGCTTGCCTACCGGGGTTACTTCCTTCAAAACGCAAAATTCTACCAAGTCTTATTTTGCGAGAGTGGGATATAATTATAAAGATAAATACTTATTAAATGCTTCCATAAGAAGGGACGGATCTTCCATCTTTGGTCCTGATAACAGGTGGGGTACATTCCCTGCAGGGTCTATTGGCTGGCGATTGACGGAAGAAACATTTATGAAAAATATTCCGGTTATATCTGAAGCCAAAATACGCGCCAGTTACGGACTAGCCGGTAACAACGCTTTTAGTAACGATTACCCTTATGTGGCTTCTGTAAGCGGTGATAACTACAGCTTCAACAACAACCTGGTGACCGGCCTTGCACCATCTTCATTAGGAAATGCAAAGTTAGGCTGGGAAAAAAGCAACCAGTTTGACATCGGC
Organism: Chitinophagaceae bacterium; assembly: GCA_039921525.1. GTDB lineage: Bacteria > Bacteroidota > Bacteroidia > Chitinophagales > Chitinophagaceae > JADCRZ01. The sequence goes on from JBDSBP010000027.1 coordinate 11,487, forward strand.
CTGGACCTTGGCTTGTTCAGCGATCGTATATACCTGCTCGTTGATTATTATAAACGAAATACAAAAGACCTATTGCTCTCCGTTAATGTGCCTACACTTACAGGTTTTAGCACAGCGTTTAAAAACATTGGTGAGATGGAAAATAAAGGGTGGGAATTTGCACTTAATACACGAAACCTCACCGGGCCGTTTGTATGGAACACCAGTATGAATATTTCTTTCAATCGGAATAAAGTTCTGGCCCTTGGCCCTACCGGTGATGCCATTAAAAGCGGAAGCGGTGTAGGTGAAACGAATATTACATTAATAGGTCAACCCATTGGCAGCTTCTATGGGTACAGGCAACTTGGTGTTTTTAAAGATGCTACCGACCTTAATAGCTATCCTCATGATGCAACAGCGCGTGCAGGTGATGTGAAATATGAGGACGTTAATGGTGATAAAAAGATTAACGCCGACGATCGTACGGTGATTGGTAATAACCAGCCTGACTTCAGCTATGGCATTTCCAATACTTTTAACTATAAAAGCGTTGATTTGAATGTAGCCATCCAGGGTGTAGAAGGAGGCAGCATCCTAAACCTCGGCCGTCGCTTTTTTGAAAACGTAGAGGGTTCCCAGAATAATTTGACGACAGTGTTGGATCGCTGGCGCTCTCCCGAAAATCCCGGTGCTGGCAAAGTGCCCAGGGCAAACGGAAGCACTACCGGTAATAACAATGCGGTTTCATCGCGGTGGGTGGAAGATGCTTCTTACCTGCGTATCAACAACATCAGCTTTGGTTACCAGCTACCAAAACTATGGATGCAGAAAGCGAGATTTCAGCAAGCGAGAATTTATGTTTCCGTACAGAACGTTTATACCTGGACAAAGTACCTGAATTACAATCCGGAAGTGAGTAACTATGAATCTTCTACACCTGTGCAAAATAATACAGGAGGTACCGTAACAGGTTCGCCTCTGACAGGTGGAGTGGATTATGGTGCATATCCGCTTGCAAGAACTTATACTGTCGGAATAAATCTTGGATTTTAATAAACACAGCGGCATAAAAATTTTGTATAACCGGGGTTAGTCATCCGGCAAAATAAAATCAAAATATAAACTCATGAAATCAAGAATAATTTTCAGTTTATTGTTATCGGTAACCCTGCTGGGTTCCTGCAAAAAGGAGTTTTTAGAACTTAAACCCATCTCTTCCGTTACTACCGACAATTTCTATCAGAACGCCAATGATATAAAAAACGCAACAAGCGGTATGTACGCTTCCCTGCAGTTTGCCGGAATATATGTACAGAGTTATGTTTTTGGTGACATCAGGTCAGATGATACCCAGCCAGTGGCATCTGGTTCTGTAACTGATCAGGATGAGTTTCACCGCTTCTATATCAGAACAACAAATCCATATATTCTCGCTCGTTGGAATGATTCTTATCGCGGAATATCCCGTTGTAATGCAATACTGGACCGTATCGGCGCCATTACAATGGATGAGACTTTGAAAAACCGTACCATCGCGGAAGCTAAATTTATTCGCGGGCTCATTTATTTTAATTTGGTAAGAAGCTTCGGGGACGTACCTCTTGTTCTCAATGAGGTTAAAGACCCCGATGCAGGATATGCATTCGGCCGCAACCCTAAAGCCGAGGTATATACGCAGGTTGAAAAAGACCTGGCAGAAGCGGCGACAGTATTACCCGTTTCATATACCGGCTCCGACATTGGAAGGGCTACGCAGGGCACAGCGAAAGCGCTTCTCGGAAGGGTTCTGCTTACAGAGAAGAAATATGCCGATGCTGCTGCAAAACTTAAAGAAGTGATCAGTTCCGGTGCTTATTCCATTTTACCCGCCTATGCCGATGTGTTCCGGGTCAGTAATAAAAATAATAAAGAATCGGTTTTTGAAGTGCAGTTTAAATCGGGAGGAGTTGGAGAAGGAAACCCATGGCCCAATGCTTTCTCTCCAGAGAATTCGGGTAATGCAGTGATCCCTTTTGGTGGCGATGGTAATAATCAACCTACCAATGATCTTATTAATTCTTATGAAGTCGCTGATAAACGCAAAGCTTTGTCTTTAGCCACCTCTTATGTTAACGCCAGCGGACAAACGATATCTTATAATTTTATAAAAAAATATTATGATGTACCTGCTGTTAAGAATGATAATGGTAACAATATCCCGGTGATCAGGTATGCGGATGTTACCCTGATGTATGCAGAATGTTTAAATGAAATTGGTTACCAGCCTGCCGGGGAAGCTATGATGTACCTTAACCAAACCCGCAGCAGGGCCGGCCTTGCTGATAAAACAGCCGCCGATGTTCCTAACCAGCAGGCATTCCGTTTGGCCATGGAACAGGAGCGTAGACTGGAATTTGCTTTTGAAGGATTACGCTGGTATGACCTGGTTCGCACAGGCCGTGCCATTGCTGTAATGAACAGCAAAAAAGTTCCCTTTAACCTGGTAAGAGATTTAACAGATAATGATCTCGTTTTTCCTGTTCCGCAAAGCCAGATAGATATTAATAAGACGAAGATTACGCAGAATGCGGGATACTGAGTGTGAGGTATGAGGTATGAGGTTTGAGGTATGAGGAAGAAAACTGTGTGTCAGGCATTTTGACATGCAAAGTTTTTGAACGATTGTTGTATTCTATAATCATATTATCCCTTCCGGGTTAGATGATAATTGAGAAAATATGATTTTGAAATTTAGACTAACTCCGAGGGGGTGATGTGAGGTATAAAAAAGGTTTGAAGTTAAATTAGCCCCAAAGGGGTGACATTTAACTTCATACTTCATACTTCATACTTCATACTTCATACTTCATACCTCATACCTCATACCTCATACCTCATACCTCATACCTCATACCTCATACCTCATACCTGCTTCCTCATCGGCTTCAGGGCTTCCGTCCATTTAGCTAATTCTTTCATCATGTCATCAGCTGCTTTCTGTTGAAGTTCATCACCGTTGAATTTTTCCTGGTCATCA
>JBDSBP010000028.1:0-3668 GCA_039921525.1 Chitinophagaceae bacterium
TACCCCATTGGCGCCTCGCGATCCGTAAACAGAAGCGGTAGCCGCGTCCTTTAAAATATTGATGCTTTCAACCTCCGCAGGGTTAAGCGCATCGAAAAATGCTTTGGGTTGCACAATACCATCGATAACATACAAAGGGGTTGTATTGCCCGTGGTACCGATACCACGTATTTGTATAGTGGAAGGCGCGCCGGCAAAACCGGAATTGTTAACAACTGTAGCTCCCGGCACCCGGCCGGCCAGCGTATTTGATAAGGCGGAGGTCGGTATCATTTCAAGCTGTTCTCCTTTTACGGTAACGACAGCACCCGTTAAACTGGTTTTCTTTTCAGTACCATAACCTACCACAACTACTTCATTCAGGATGGAAGAGGAGTCTGACAAATTAACAAAGACATTTGCAGCGCCCTTTGATACAACTTCTTTTGACTGGTATCCGAGGATGCTGATTACAAGTGTTTCCTGTTCCTTTGCACCACTAATTTGGAATTGCCCTTCCCTGTTGGTAAATGTGCCTTTATTGGCGCCTTTGATCATTACCGATACATCCGGGAGTGCCTGGTTTTTGCTATCCGTTACTTTTCCTTTGATGATACGGTTTTGAGAATATACAACCTGCTGAATGCAACAGGCTATAATCATCAAGGCGGATGAAAGCAGTGTTCTGGTTAATTGGTTTTTCATATTCTGAAATTTTGTATTTATAGTAGGTGGGTATCGGGGCTGTGCAACAAGAAGCCGTTGCCAGTAATAATTTCGTATTAAAACAATCTTAAAAAATTTATAACCTTGCCTGGCTAAGTCAATTCAGGAAATGGGTGATATGTTCATTATGTACGTATATCCGGTATTCCGCGGAGTTTTGACTTTGTTCTCTAATATTCCCTGTTTTGCTGATTTTGAGCTGTGTGGGTATGGAACGAGAAGTGTTCCGGCGGTAGAAAATTTTGCCGATAAATCCATCCCGTATGAAGAACATTATTTTTACCCTTAGTATCATCTGCAGATAGTTGAATTTTCCCATGGTAGTGGTTTTACAGTTAGAGGATCATTTAAATCAAAATAGCGGCACGACTTACATGATTATCATTATGGGTATGAACATTTTCCAGGACGAACTAACCGGGGTTTTTATAAAAAAGCAAACAATTATTACTTTATAAACGGAACAGCAAATATCACTAAATGAATCACGCTGTTAATTTACAGAATTTCGAATTGCAAACCATTTTCTGCCTGATTTATTTACGCAAACGATTGATTAGATTCAGTGCGCAACTCAAACGAATATGTTACCCCTCATTAATTTTCAAATTATTCCAAAATCAACTCTATAACGGGTACGTCTACCCCAGGCTTAATTACCGGCAGGTTTAGTATAACATCATTTTCCCCTGTGGTTTGAGTAGTATTTCCACCAGGCTTTGTAACCGTTTCAAATTTCACTTCCGATCCATCGTTCAGCAACTGGGCATATTTAAATTTACCTTTATAACCTTCCAGGTACAACGATTTAAACGGCCAGTCTAACACGTGTATGTATAATCGCTTTCTTTGAACGTTATACGTAAGCAAACAATTTTCTGGTTTCTTAAATCCCGCAGGAGCCTGGCTGCAGCCATATATAGAGCGATCATTCAATTTCATCCATTCTCCTATTCCTTTCAGGCGATCATCGGCGCGCTGATCAAAAACACCCCTTGCAGTGGGGCCCACATTCAACAGCAGGTTGCCACCTTTACTTACCGTTTCTATCAACATCACAATAAGTTGATGAACACTTTTCCAGGAAGCCTCATCCCGGTAATAACCCCAGGAACCGGAAAAAGTCTGGCAGGTTTCCCAGGGTACCTGCACACCATTTACTGTTACACCTTCCTTTGGAATGTATTGTTCAGGCGATCTGTAATCCCATCCCCAGTCTGTTTCATTCAGATCGAGGCGATCGTTTACAATGATGTTTGGTTGCAGCTGCCGGATTAATTTCAAAAGGTTTTCAGAATCCCAATCATTTCTTCCTTTTCCGTCATTACCCGGATAGGAAAAGTCAAGGAACAGTTCATCTACTTTACCGTAGTTGGTAAGCAGTTCAGTTAACTGGTTTTTTAAATATTGCTGATACTTTTTAATATCGCGCTTTGCATTATTAGCCCGAAATTCCTGGTTATCGCGCATTGGATGTACACGATCTATTGGAAAATCAGGATGATGCCAGTCAATTAAAGAATAATAAAACCCCACGCGTAATCCTTCAGCCCTGAAGGCATCTACCATTTCCTTCACCAGGTCTTTGTGAATAGGAGTATTCATACTTTTATAATCCGTATACTTCGAATCAAAAAGACAAAATCCCTCGTGATGTTTGGTAGTGATCACGAAGTATTTCATGCCTGCTTCTTTAGCTTTCCTGGCCCATTCGCGCGGGTTAAATAAATCAGGTTCAAAAAGATTGAAATACTTTTTATAATTCTCATCACTGATCTTCTCTACGTTCTTTACCCATTCGTGACGGGCAGGTAAAGCGTACAGACCCCAATGAATAAACATACCAAGCCGTGCATCTGCCCACCATTGCATGCGAGCAATTTTTTGTTCTTTGGTTTCTGTTGCCCATAATGGTTTGCTCTGAGACTTTAATTGCCCTGATAAAATACTCATAAAGACTATTAGCAGTATATCTCTAAAAAATTTCATACGTGAATCAGGATGAAAAATAAATGTACAGGAACATGGTTGAAAAAGAACAATCAAACGTTTGCGTAAGTTTCAGCGGAGCGCCTACAGCTAACTCATACCTCAATAGGATACCTCATACAAAAGATGTATTTTCGGCGGGTAATTCTAACTATTATACATATGAAAAAGATCATTGCTTTTGCCGCCTTTGCTTTCTTTGTAACCTTCCATACAAACGCATACACACAAGCCGGAAACGGTGGCTGGATCAACCTGTTCGATGGAAAAACATTAAATGGCTGGAAAGTTGGCGATCATCCGGAAACATTTAAAGTTGAAAATGGGACGATTGTAGTAAACGGTGTCACTGCGCACTTGTTTTATGACGGTTCTGTTAAAAATCACAATTTTAAGAATTTTGAATTCAAAGCAAAGGTGATGACTATGCCAGGTTCTAATTCGGGCATATATATCCATACTGAATTTCAGCAAGGAGGATGGCCGGAAAAGGGCTACGAGGTGCAGGTAAATAACTCACATACCGATTGGCGCAGAACGGGAAGTTTATATGCGATCCAGGACGTTAAAGAAGTTTATGTAAAGGATAGTGTGTGGTATACAGAAGCTGTTACCGTGCAGGGCAAAAAGATCACTATAAAAATAAATGATAAAACAGTAGTAGAATATACAGAACCCGACAATGTAGAGAGGCCCAAAGGATCGGAAGCACGCAAGCTATCAAGTGGCACTTTTGCCTTACAGGGACATGATCCCAAAAGCAAGGTTTTATATAAGGATATTATGGTGAAACCGCTCCCGGATTAGATTTGAGGTATGAGTTTAGCTATCAGCCGTCAGCTATCAGCTTTGGTCTCCAGGTTGGGTCGATGTCACGATGTAAATAACTTGGAAGGTATATAAAAGGTGTTAAGAAAGATCGTTTTTTAATCTATTTTTGAATGTAGCGGTTGACCCTCATACCTCATACCTCA
>JBDSBP010000029.1:0-11799 GCA_039921525.1 Chitinophagaceae bacterium
CCATCAATTCACAATAGCTATCGCTATCCCATCATGATCTTTCGCACCCACTGTTTGAATGATCGTTGCAGTAACAGCCGGATTCGCCGCCAGCATTTTATTAAAACGTTGAACTCCCTGCACCCGATCGTCAGCGTGATCAGGATCTAAAACTTTGCCCTCCCGGATAACATTATCTCCTATAATAAGTGTTCCCGGTCTCGACAACTTTAAAGCCCATTCCAAATATTCGGGATAAGGAGGTTTATCCGCATCAATAAATATCAGGTCAAAGGGTGCGATACCTTCCGCCTCAATTAACGGCAATAACTCAACGGCTTTGCCCACCCTGATATCAACAATAGAATCTAACCCGGCGTTGCTTATATTTTTTTGCGCTACTGCTGCATGCATGGGATCGAACTCAAGCGTGATAAGCTTTCCATTTTCCGGCAGAGCACGTGCCAGCCAAATGGTGCTGTAACCGGCGAGTGTTCCTATTTCCAGAATCTTTTTTGCATTATTAAGTCTCGCCAGGATATGCAGAAATTTACCCTGGCTGGGAGAAACACTTATCTGTGGGATGTTGGCTGTTATAATCGACTTTTCCGTGGAAAATAAAACCTGATCGTTTCCAATAAAAAGATCACTTATGTATTGATCCACTCTTTCAAAAAGTTCTTTTTCCATAAACCAGGATTTAAGGATTTATAAGATGTTAAAACGTCGTCTGGTCATACCTCATAGCTCATTCCTCATACCTCATCCCTGTTTCTCATTCAGCACCTTTTCAACAATCTTACCCGATACTTTATCTTTTAAGATAACCTTCTTCGCGCCATAATGGGTCATTTCTTCTTTAACCAGGTAATGTGCCGCATCGTATTCAACCAGGTGGCTATCCTTTGTTACACCATCTTTACCTCTCCAGATATCCAGTTGCACGGGTTCCCATAATTTGGTTTTTGCAGATCGGTATGCTGCATCCAACACTGCATTCACTACATACCCGTCGTAAAACGTTTCCTTCGGTTCGGTACCTTTCTCCATAGCATTAAACATATCTGTAAACATATGGTTATAGCCAAGTTCATTCAGTTCATCACCTACCGGGAACAGCCACCCGCTGTTTGACTCCGCCTTTTCAGCTACGTAATCGGCACCCTTGCCGGTAGTGAACATTTCAAACCCGGTTCTTAAAAAACTATTTAACCAGATCGTTCCTTCCGTTCCCATTACTTCATCGCGGAGATCGAGGCCGCCACGGAAGGTCCAGCTTACTTCAAATTGCCCGATGGCTCCATTTTCATACTTTACCAGGCCGATCGCGTGATCTTCTGCGTCTATAGGTTTTACCTGCGTATCTGCCCAGCACATAACTTCTACCGGTTTGATATCCTTGCCAATAAAGGTTCTTGCAATTTCAACACAATGACAGCCAAGGTCGAGAATACATCCGCCACCGGCCTGTTCTATATCCCAAAACCAGTCACTGTGCGGGCCCGGATGCGTTTCCCTTGATTTGGCCCATAAAATTCTACCCAGGGCACCGCTCTTCACACTTTCAAAAGCCTTGAGGAATTTAGGCGTATAAACGAGATCTTCCAGGTAGCCGTTAAAAATGCCGGCATATTCCACGGCCTCTAGCATGCGCTTTGCTTCGATAGCATTTCTGCCCAGCGGTTTTGTTGTCATTACCCCTTTTTTATGTTTGCAGCAAAGCATCACCGCCGTTTCATGGAGGTTATTGGGAAGAGAGATACATACTATATCAACCTCCGGGCGACTAATAGATTCCTCCATCGTTGTGGTCCAATGGGCCACCTTATAATCGTCCGCAAATTTTTTTGCACTTTCTTCCCGCCTGGAATAAATACTTACGATTTTATCTTTACTGCGCTGTCCTTGCAAGGAATCAGCATAGAACCGGCCAATGAAACCGGAACCTAACATAGCAATTCTCATAAATAAAATTTTTAATGAATCTAGTATAGTGAGTTTTAAACAAGCTTAACGGGTGTTGATTCGTCATCCGTTGTTTTGCTGTTATCCTTAAAAATAATTGTAAAAAGGATAGATACCACCACTGCTATTGCTGCGGGTACCATCCAGATGATTTTCCAGTCGTGCCCGTCAGCGGTTTTATAATGATCGGTTACCATTCCGGCAATCCAAAAACCTATAAGCATGCCTATTCCGTATGTGGCAAGGGTAATAAGGCCCTGAGCAGAAGACCTGATACGTTCATTCGCTGCTTTGTTAGTATAGATCTGGCCGGTTACGAAGAAAAAATCATAACATATGCCGTGCAATAAAATGCCGAGATAAAGGAAAGATACCGTGAAGTCGGTAACATTGCCGAATCCAAAAAATAAGTAACGAACAGCCCAGGCCAGCATGCCCGTCAGCAACATATATTTAACTCCTAAACGACGGAAGAAGAATGGGATCAGGATCATGAAGAGTATCTCGGAAACCTGTCCCAGTGTCATTTTGCCGGCAGCATTGTCTAGTTTGATTTCGTTAAGAAACAAATTAGCCTCCTGGTAATAAAATGCCAGTGGAATGCAGATTGCCATGGATGACAAAAAGAAGATCAGGAAATTTCTCTTTCTTAATAATCCCAGTGCTTCCCAACCAATGATGTCTGCAAATGAAACTTTTTTACCTGCGGATGCGGGTGGCGTATTGGGAAGAAAAAAGCTAAAAAGGCCAAGAAATAAAGATGCCAGGGCCGCTAACCTGAAAGTATTTACGAGTGAAACAGATTTTTCCCATTGAAGCCAGCCGATTACCAGCCCGGCTACTATCCAGCCGATGGTGCCGAATACACGTAGCGTGGCAAACTCTTTTTCCGCATTTGATAATTGCTTAAACGCAACAGCATTTACCAATGCAAGTGTTGGCATGAAAATGATCATGTACATGAGAATAAAGGGATAAAATCCGTTAAAATCGGATTTTTGAGAAATCACATACATTAGGATGGCCCCAATAATATGAAGCACGCCAAGAATTTTCTGTGCCGCAAAAAAACGATCCGCTATCAACCCAATAATAAAAGGGGCAATGATGGCCCCCAGTGATTGTGTGCCATAAGCTAACCCATTCTGAACATCAGAAGCTTTTAGGGTTTGGCTTAAATAAGTTCCCATGGTTACGTACCACGCCCCCCAGATAAAGAACTCCAGGAACATCATAAAAGAAAGCGCCAATCTTATATTCGGTTTCATAGAATCAATTTAAATACAAATTACGAATTACGAATTACGAATTACAGGAAAGATATATCAGCAATCAAATTAGGCAATCAAATCAATTAAACGTGCTGATAACTCGCAGCTAATCGTAATTCGTAATTCGTAATTCGTAATTGAATTGTAATTTGCATTTGCATATGCGAATTTATGAAGATACTTACCGGCATCAGGGCTTACGGAAAAAACTAGTGGCAATTTTACGGGAGAAGGGAATTTCGAATGAGCGGGTGTTGGATGCTATCAATGCCATTCCCCGCCACTACTTTTTGGATACCGCCTTTGATGAGATTGCCTACCAGGACAGGGCTTTTCCTATCGCCCAGCAGCAGACTATTTCCCAACCCTATACGGTGGCCTATCAAACTGAATTATTGATGGTTAAACCCCATGAGAAAGTTTTAGAAATTGGTACAGGTAGTGGCTATCAATCCTGCGTACTGGCTGAAATGGGGGCGAGGGTATATACGATTGAACGCCAAAAGCCGCTGTTCGACTTCATAAAAACGTTCTCATTTATGGCGAAGTACCGCAGCATTAAATTTTTTTATGGAGATGGATATGAAGGATTACCAACGTACGCCCCCTTTGATAAGATAATCGTTACGGCCGCAGCGCCATTTATTCCGGATAAATTGGTAGAACAGTTGAATTTAGGAGGAAAAATGGTGATACCGGTAGGAGACAAGGGCCTGCAACGAATGTTGAGACTCACCAAATACAATGACGGCGGAATAGATCATGAAGAATTTGATAATTTTTCCTTTGTTCCGATGTTGGGGGGGAAAAAAAGTTAGTTCAACGTTCAAGGTTCAACGTTTAAAGGCTGGCACCCGCTTTGAACCTTGAACCTTGAATGTTAAACTACATCATTTCGAGCCTTGAAAAAAAGAAGCTGCCTTCAATCTCCGCATTTTCATCACTATCGCTTCCATGGATGGCGTTTTCACCTAAAGACGATGCGAATAATTTCCGAATGGTTCCTTCATCCGCTTTAGCGGGATCAGTTGCGCCAATCAGCGTTCTGAAATTGGCTACCGCATTTTCTTTTTCTAATATCGCCGCCACAACGGGTCCGCTGCTCATAAACTTCACCAGTTCGCCATAAAACGGCCGTTCTTTGTGTATTTCATAAAACTCACCTGCTTTTTCCAGCGAAAGTCTTGTCAGTTTCAAACTTACAATACGATAGCCGGCCTTGATAATCTGGTCTAAAATGGCGCCGGTATGGACTTTTGAGAAAGCATCAGGCTTTACCATTGTAAAAGTTCTGTTAGTACTCATATAATATCTTTTGGGCTGCAAAAGTATTGTTTAGTTTGGAGTTTGACCTTTAAGGTTATAAGAATTGTGTTAAAAAATATTTCAAAATTCCTGATTTATTATCACTAAAGAACCAAAATGCCCCTCCTGTTCCAAATATCAAAGCGAAAACACCAAACTTTTAAATACCTTCGCAGCCGTTTTATGAAATCTATCAGCGAACTATTTCCTCAATTAAGTGAAACGCGGAACATTGCTATCACAATGCATCAGAAACCGGATCCTGATGCTATGGGCTCAGCGTTGGGGTTATATCATTTCCTTCAGCAGCTGGGTCATACGGTTACCGTGGTTTCGCCAACGAACTGGGCTGATTTTTTAGACTGGATGCCTGGCCGTGATAAGGTGCTGGATTACGAAAATTATAAACAAAGAGAAAAAGCAGATACGGTGCTGGCAAACGCCCAATGGTTATTTTGCCTGGATTTTAATACCATATCCCGCACTCGTAATATGGCGCCGACTATCAAAAACCTGAAATGCATAAAACTGCTCATCGATCATCACCAGCAACCGGAAGAAGATAGTTTTGATTTTGGCATTAGCGACACCACCAAAAGCTCTACCAGCGAAATGGTATATGACTTTATTGTTGCCAGCGGGCACGCCGACACTATAAATATTGAGATAGCAGAATGCCTGTACGCAGGAGTAATTGGTGATACGGGTTCATTTCGCTATCCTTCTGCTTCAGCCTCGTTACACCGTATGGTTGCGGCACTGAAAGAAAAAGGACTTCGCCATACACCTGTTCACGACAACATTTATGATAATTACCTGGAAAACCGCCTGCGGTTTATCGGCCATGTATTACAGAATCGGATGGAGATATTGTATGAATTTAACACGGCCCTGATAGCCGTACCCAAAAGCGACCTGATTAAATATGAAATAAAAACCGGCGACACGGAAGGATTGGTTAATTTCCCGCTTTCCATCCAGGGCATTAAGCTGGCAGCCATTGTTATCGATAGGGACGAGGAACGTAAATGGAGCTTCCGCAGTAAGGGCGATTTTGATGTAAACGCTTTTGCCCGTGAATACTTTAATGGAGGCGGACATTTTAGCGCTTCCGGCGGACGTAGTTACGATTCGCTTGATAAAACAGTACAGAAATTCAAACAGGTTCTCAAAGAAAATGCTTCACAATTACAATAAATCAAACATGACAAAACTCAGATCTTTATTTCTTGCAGTATCTTCTGTTGCATTACTGGCAGCCTGCAACAGTTCCACGGGTTATAAAAAAACGCCCAGCGGTATAATGTATAAAATTTTCTCCACAGCTTCAGGCCCCCTCGCTAAAAGAGGCGAAATACTTAAATTTCATTTTTCTCAAAAATTAAACGACTCTGTTATGCAGTCGTCGTTTAATAGTGTTCCCATTTATGTTAAGGTTGATAGTGTGGGTAACAGGTACAGTCCACTGGAAGTATTTCCTTTTTTGAAAAAAGGCGATAGCGTACTAATTGTTGAATTGGCAGACACCCTTTTAAAAAACGCGCAACCCGGTCAGCCATTACCATTTAAAAAAGGGGATAAACTAACCTTTACACTAAAAATTATGGACGTGTTGTCGACAGATGAACTGGCCCAGGCAGATCAGATTAAAGAAATGTCTTTAGAAACGGAAAGAGAAAATTCTCATATAGCAAGTTATTTATCTGCTAAAAAAGTCGTAGCTCAAAAAACACCCAAAGGTGTATATGTAGACATTAAAACACCCGGCGATGGCGCACCTGTAGATTCCGGCAAGTATGTTTCCATAGCCTATACTGGTAAATTATTCCCCACAGATAAAGTGAAAGAAGAAAAGGAATTTGAGTCCAATGTCGGTAAACCGCCTTTCCAGTTTACCATCAACACAGGTTCTGTAATCCAGGGATGGGATGATGGTTTGAAAATGTTAAAAAAAGGAGGCAAAGCTACCTTTTATATACCTGCGACACTCGCTTATGGACAGCAGGTTGGTCCCGGTGGCAAACCTTTTGAAAACCTTATTTTCGATGTAGAGGTGTTAGACGTTGCAGATAAAGCTCCGGCACCGCCGCCAACACCGCAGATGCCCAATCAGCAAATGCCAACACAAATCGATACAACAACAAAGAACCCTACTAAAAAATAGGTTACCCGTTTTTTTCAAAAGGCAGCTAATGGATAAAGTACATTAGCTGCCTTTTTAGTGTAGACGTACCCTTACCAATTTTCGGTTCTCCTCATACCTCGTACCTAATTTCTAATTCCTAATTCCGTAACCAGTTTAATCGTTTCAACCGCCTCCTTCACGTCATGAACCCTAAGAATAGTTGCTCCGTTCAATAAGCTAATGGTATTTAAAACGGTTGTGCCGTTCAAAGCCTCGGCCGCAGTAACTCCCAGCGTTTTATAAATTGTTGACTTACGCGAAAGACCAACTAATAACGGGTTGCCCAATATGCTGAGTACAGACAGATTCTTTAATAACTCAAAATTTTGTGAGCTATTCTTACTAAATCCAAACCCCGGGTCAATGATTACATCGTGAATGCCGGCTAATCGGCATAATTCAATTTTTGTGATGAAAAAATCCAGGATTTCCCGGGTTATATTTTCATAATTTGTTCGAACATGCATGGTTTCAGGAATGCCTTTTATATGCATACAAACATAAGGCACACGAAGGCTGGCAACAGTTGCCAACATTGCCAGGTCTGCATTGCCGCCACTAATATCATTCACCATAGCCGCGCCGACTGCCACCGCTGATTCGGCTACCCTTGCATAGTAAGTATCCACTGAAATAATTGCAGCCGGAAAATTAGCATGTAATGACTCAATAGCCGGAACCAACCTCCGGAGTTCTTCTTCTGCTCCCACTTGTTCATTTCCCGGGCGGGTACTTTGAGCTCCGACGTCCAGGAAATTCGCCCCCTCCACCAACATCTTTTCTGCCTGCGCTATAATGCCATCAACGTCATAAAAGCGGCTGCCTTCATAAAAAGAATCAGGAGTTACATTTATAATCCCCATTACCATCGGTTTGTCAACAACCAGCAGCCTGCCATTACAATTAAGGGTAAACATTCTATTGTTTGCTTTATTTTTGGCGATTAGTTTACAAAAAAATGAATTTATTTTACCAAATGTAATCAAAACTGGCTGTGAGGGCAGTCTTGCTTCAAACACTTCATTGTTCAGATTAGCATAATACACCATAATGACAAGCACAGACAGGCAATACGAACAGGCGGTACAATCCTGCAGGGAAATATTTATAAAAAAAACGATCGATTATGGAACCTCATGGCGGGTACTAAGAACAATATCCATTGTGGACCAGATTTATATAAAAGCAAAACGCATCCGCACCATCCAGGAAAATGAAATGCAGAAAATAGCGGATGATATAAGTTCTGAGTTCAGGGGTATTGTTAATTATGCGGTTATAGGATTGATTCAATCGAATCTCAGCAAGGAAGAGGCAGAAGAACTACCGGTTGAAATTGCGGCAACTTTATATGATGAAAAAATGGTGCTGGCAAAAATTCTAATGGAAAACAAAAATCACGATTATGGGGAAGCCTGGCGGCATATGAGCCAGGAAAGTTTTACAGACCTGATACTTTCCAAACTACTTCGCATCAAACAGATCCTGTTAAACAACGGAAAAACATTGATCAGTGAAGGCATTGATGCCAATTATTTTGACATCATCAACTATGCTGTTTTCGCATTAATTCTAATTGATGAAAATAAACATATTGGATAAGCTTTATCAACAATCAAACGCGGTGACCCACAAAACCATTCATGATAATTTCAAACACTATTTATAAATGAAAGCACTAATTACCATATCCAGGTTTATTGTAGGGGTGTTATTTGTTTTTTCCGGTTTAATTAAAGCCAATGATCCGCTGGGGCTCAGCTATAAAATGCAGGAATTTTTTGAGATCTGGGGCTGGAACTCGCTGAATGATTTTACCCTGGTTTTTTCTATATTGATGATTGCTTTCGAAATCATTGCCGGCGTAGCTGTTTTAGTAGGATGGCAGATGCGTTTATTCAGCTGGTTGCTTTTACTCCTGACCATATTTTTCACCTTCTTAACCGGCTATGCCCTTTTTTCGGGTAAGATCCGGGAATGTGGTTGTTTTGGAGATTGTATCCCGCTCACTGCTCAACAATCTTTTATCAAAGACCTTATTCTGCTTCTTTTGATCCTGCTGATCTTTGCAAACAGAAATAAAATAAAAAATTCGTTACCCGCCGCCGGTTCTTTCTCTATTTTATTACTCACTACCATTTTCTCGTTTGGCTTTCAATGGTGGGTTTTAAAACATCTGCCGGTGATAGATTGCCTGCCTTATAAACTGGGCCGAAACATCGCCGAGCAAATGAAAGTGCCGGCCGGCGCTATCCAGGATAGTACAGTGATCAATTTCGTATATATGAAACAGGGCAAAGAAGTAGAGTTTACGGCTGATAAGTTTCCGGATGATTTCGATGATTCCCTCTATACTTTTGTAAAACGATACGATAAATTAATTCGCAAGGGAAATGCGGAAGTGGCCATCAAAGACTTCGCGCTTAGTACAAAAAGCGGTAATGATACAACACAGGCGATACTAAATACACCAGGTTACACGGTACTGGCTTTTACAAAAGGTATAAAAGAAGCACACCCCGCCTGGTTAGATGAATTTACTATTATTCATACCGACCTCAGCGCAAAAAATATTCCCATATATTTTGTTACCAATGACTTTGACAATATTTCAGTATGGGCAGAGAAGGCGGGAATAAACAATAGGATGACAATATTAAAATGTGATTTTGTCG
This sequence comes from Chitinophagaceae bacterium, assembly GCA_039921525.1. Classification (GTDB taxonomy): domain Bacteria; phylum Bacteroidota; class Bacteroidia; order Chitinophagales; family Chitinophagaceae; genus JADCRZ01. The sequence continues at coordinate 9,381 of JBDSBP010000029.1, forward strand.
CTATCAAAACTGCCGCCAGGGCCGACCCCACCATCTACCTCTTACAGCAGGGGAATATTGTAAAAAAATGGAGCTACGCAGATTTTGACAAGGCAAGTGATTATCTTAAAAATTTGAAATCATCCATTGCCCTAAATCAATTTAAAGGAATTTCTTCTTCCCTCATACCTCATACCTCATACCTCAAACCTCGCTAGTGCTGAAATACATTACCAGGAAATGTTTATATGGTGTACTCGTAATGATAGGAGTGGTAGTGGTAGTGTTTTTCGTCTTCCAGGGTTTCGGTGATCCATCGAGGTTAGTAATGGGACAAAGAGCTGATGCTGCAACGCAGGAGAATATCCGCAAAGAACTAAACCTCGATCAGCCTAAATGGAAACAATTCCTGTTATATATGAATGATGTTTCTCCGTTAGGGGTTCATTCGGTGGAAGATATCCGTTCAAAGAACCTACATGGCTTTTTTGCAGGCGGCGACACAAAAGTTGGTATTAAAATTCCGTACCTGCGCCGGTCCTATCAAACAAAAAAAGACGTCTGGACCATTTTAATGGAGGCCCTGCCGGGTACCCTATTACTTGCCCTGGCAGCCATGATCATTGCAACCGTGACGGGCATTTTTTTAGGGGTGTTGGCAGCAGTAAAAAAAAATACCTGGATGGATACTACAGCCATCTTCACCAGCATATTGGGCATTTCGGCGCCATCTTTTTTTATGGGAATCATCATCGCTTACCTCTTTGGGTATGTATGGAGCAACTACACCGGCCTGCATATGACGGGAAGCTGGTTCGATATTGATGAGATCACGGGTGAAAAATACCTCACTCTGAAAAATTTATGGTTACCGGCGTTTACATTGGGCATTCGCCCCCTGGCCATCATTACCCAGCTTACCAGGAGCTCCATGCTGGATGTGCTGAACCAGGATTATATCAGGACTGCCTATGCAAAAGGGTTGAGCAAGAGAGTAGTAATCTGGAAACACGCGTTACGAAATGCATTAAACCCTGTAATAACGGCTATTACGGGCTGGTTTGCCGAATTGCTCGCCGGTGCGTTTTTTGTAGAGTATATTTTTGGCTGGAAAGGCATTGGTAAAATTACCGTGGATGCGTTGGAGAAACTTGATTTCCCGGTAGTGATGGGTTCTGTATTGGTCTCTTCCGCCTTTTTTATTTTTATTAATATCCTGGCGGATCTTCTCTATGGAATTATTGATCCGAGGATCAGAATTCAGTAGCTTTAAAAAATAATATTGATTATCTTTAATAAACAGTATACACATCTTTAACGATTGCATCCGTTTAAAAGCTTACAGCCTGGTAGCTGAAACGGAGAGTTCATTAATTTAATCCATTACAAATACACCATGATAAAAGTAAAAGGTACACTCTTGCTTCTGATTTTATTTGCTTCCTGCAAAACAAGTTCTTCTGTAAAAGGTTTTCAGAATACATTATTTACAGCTTATGACCATACCGCTGAAAATTTATTCTCACAAAATATTGAGGGTCCTGCTGTTGATAAGGAAGGTAATTTATACGTGGTTAATTTCCAGAAAGACGGCACCATCGGGAAAGTAAAGAAAAATGGAGCAGTTGAATTATTTGTGACCCTGCCCGAAAAAAGCACGGGCAACAGCCTTCAGTTTAACAAGGAAGGAAACATGATGGTGGCCGATTTTACCGGGCATAATATTTTGATGGTGAACATGCAAAATAAAAATGTTTCTGTATTTTGTCATAATGATTCGTTTAACCAACCAAACGATATAAGTATTAACAAGAAAGGATTTATATATGCTTCGGATCCGAACTGGAAGGCTCAGAACGGGAAAATATGGCGCATCGATATCTCCGGATTTGCAGTACTGCTGAAAGACGGAATGGGAACCACTAACGGTATATGCCTCAGTCCGGATGAAAAAATCCTGTACGTTAATGAAAGTGTTCAGCGCAAAGTGTGGGCATTTGATGTAGATGAAATGGGAGATATTTCTAATAAAAGACTGTTTACAGAATTTACTGACTTCGGGATGGATGGCATGAAATGCGATTATAAAGGCAATCTCTATATTTGCCGGCATGGCAAAGGCGCAGTTGCCATATTTACGCCCGCCGGCAAACAGATACAGGAAGTAATGCTAAAAGGAAAAAGTGTCAGCAATATCGTTTTTGGCGGTGGAGATTACAAAACCTGTTTCGTTACCATGCAGGATAGGAAGTGCGTGGAAAAATTTAGAACGGATATAGCGGGGAAGTAGATATTAATTGTTAATGGTTAATTATTAATTCTACTTTGACAAGTTAAACCGGCTTTTATTATCAGTTGAAGGTAGTCGGCATATTCAAATTTACATTACCGGAGCCGCCGTTCAATTTCGAACATTCTTTAAGGCTGCGAAATATATTTG
>JBDSBP010000030.1:0-5072 GCA_039921525.1 Chitinophagaceae bacterium
TTTATTTATTAATCTGTTTCTGAAATTAGTGTTATCCAAAACTCATGGAATGGTTTTCTGGATTTAACGCGCACGACTCCGAAGTGCGCGGGTGAATTCCATTGTGTGATACAATGGTACATCTGGCAGATAGCGGCGAAGCATGCTATTTCATTGGATCCGGTCTTTTTGAAAACAAAATTTAATAGGAATTTTCGACCTAAACATGGAAGCACTAGTCACCAGAAAAGAAATTAAAAGGTTATGATGTAAGAACTGTTTTTCGATGGTCCTGCTTGGATCTGGCAATCATTGGAATCTCATATTTGGGTAGAACTTTCCCTCATCTTAAAATTTTCTTTAGCGATTGCCATAAATTGCTGGCTGCAATTTTGTCCCGTCATATCATTGTCGAGCCAGTGATGAAATTGATTGTTTACTAGCAATCGGTTAATGCTTTTGTCAAAAAAAGGCACTAAATGAGGGATCAAAATGTGTACAAATTTTATTCGTGTGTGAAAAATAAAGCCAGGTAAAAAAGGATGCTGGAAGCTTAAATGGTAAATGTTAAAATATATAACTAGGCTGGATGGTTCGGAAGAGAACGTAAACTTCGTTTACTTCTGGAAGCTTTGTAACCCAATTCCTTGCTAACCCAACTGCGGTAATCGAAGAAAATCTGTATGTTATTATGGTAGTATATAATGAGTTCCGTGAAAACCGACATGAGAAATTATATCCCAAACACCTGCGGCCACTGATAAAACTGACGTTTGTTTTTGCACCCCGCCCAACTTTTGGCCATTCATGTCAGGCACTTTTTTTATTAATTATCTTTCCTTCTTTTCCAATAATATTTGTCTTTATCAGCAGCGTTGTTTCGCTTTGCTAAATCAGAAAGCATAGCGTTAATTTTTTTTCTGTCAATCCATTGACCATTTATGAAAACACCAGTGATTTTTCTTGTATTGCTTATATTGTCTAAAGGGTTTGCATCCAGCAAAACAAGGTCTGCGTATTTGCCAACTTCTACCGTTCCAACCTTGTCTTGAATGCCAAGCCAAGTTGCCGGCAACCGTGTAGCAGAAACCAATGCTTCTTCCGGGGTTAATCCTGCTTTAACTAAAAGTTCAATTTCATCGTGAAGTGCAAATCCCCATATAACTCCTGATGTTCCGGCATCTGTTCCTGCAACAATAGGAACACCGGCTTCTTTAAAAGCTTTTACCAATCGGTTATTAAAATCAATCAGTTTTTCAAAATAAGCATAACGTGCTGAGTCTGAATCTTTGTAATAGTTATTTGCGGTTAACCATTTACTTTGTAAAAGCGGCGGAACGTATTTAAAAGATGGCAAATTACTAATTGAATCCAGCGAATGTACTTGCTGTTCAATCCGCACAATAGTGATTAAAGTTGCTGTTAGCCAGGTTCCATTTTGTTTCGCAAGCTGTGCAAAATGCCCTGCTTCCTTATTACTGAAATCAACTGCCTGTTTAGAAAGTTCTTCCGCATGAGTTACCATGTCAAAATTGGGTACAAACGCTTCCTCAGTTCTGCCTTTAAATGCATCCGGGATATGCCCTACAACTTTCATTCCCTCTTTTTTAGCTTCATCTATAATGGCTTTGTAAGTGTCAATATTAAGATGGGAATAAACCTTAATAAAATCGTAACCTTCAGCTTTAGCAATGCGGACAGTCTGCCGGCCATCAGATGGCGTGTTGGCAACCATTCCTGAAGCGTCTCCTCCGTCAATTAATAACGCCAGCGCAATACGAGGGCCAATTACGTTGCCTTTAATTATTTCATTTCTCTGTCCGAAATGTTCCACCCTGCCACTCAATTCAAATACTGTTGTTACTCCATTTGCTACGTAAAGCAGCATAAAATCCTGGGTATCCGAAAAAGCTGTTGCCCCTTTTGTTGGATAATTTGGGTTAAAACTAACATCAGCAAGATTGTGGTCATGCATATCAATAAGTCCTGGAATGAGCCATTTATCTTTTCCATCTATAATTTTTGCTTTATTGGGAATTAGGCCATTGATTGACAAGATTTTCTTGTTCTTAATAATTACCGTAGCATTTTCAATAATTTTATCTTCTGTTGTCATTGGAATGATACTCACATTCTTGATAGCATATATTTCTTCTTGCTTAATTTTTTCATTTTGGCTATTACTTGTGTATGATTGTTTCGAAGTTGTGCATTTATTGCAAAATACTAAAATTGAAAAAAGTATAAATAAGCTGTGAAAATTTCTGTATCGCATAAATTAAGTTTAAATTGTGCACCGATCGGAATGTTAGCTGTTCGTTGTTTTTCTCCTCATTAATTACTGTGTTGAGCAATTTCTTTTGGGAATTTATCGGCAATGAGATTTAAGTCAATGTTATGCTCCAAAAATGCTTTTAGCCCAGCTAAAACAAGAGTTAAACCACTTGTTGAGTCTTTAAGAGTTTTAATAAGTTCGTCTCCTGCCTTGTCAAAACCGTAATGTCTTATAGTTACAAAAGTTGTTCCGTCAGTCAAAGGTTTAAATTCAAAATCAACTGTTGTTGGGTCAGCCGTAAACCAATAAATACTAATTTTTTGTCTGTCAAAATTTCGGTCGCAATAACCTTTGTCGAAAAGTTATACATTTCCCAAGTCCACGTTACCGGTTTGCCAACCTCCAATTTGTCGCTGCCATTTGTAAACCAAAAATGTTCAGTTAACTCCGGGTCAATAAATGCCTGGAAAACTTCTGAAATAGGTTTCCTGATTTGCATCTGTGCTTCTGAATATTTCAAATTATTTGTGTCCATATTTGTTCTTTTTTGTTTTATAAATTTTGCCGAATAGGGTGGTTGGTATGTTTAAGGTCCAAATAGCCAATTGGTACTTCTGTAATTTTAACGAAAAAAGAATGGATAGAGTTTAGGTTTAGAAAAAGTTCATACGCTTCAATCAAAGCATATATATATCGTAAATAAAGTCGGCAATTATTGATGATATTTATTTCACAATAATTTAATGTCACTAGCTACTAAAGTTAAATCGTTGTCGAGTTGATGTCCGCCACTTTTTATTTTCCGAAAAGTTGCTTGAGTAACGTTTTGTTTGTACTCGTTAAGGTGAGAAAATGGCATCTCTTCATCATCCTCGCAATGATAGAAGAAAATCGAAACTTCGTTAGGTAACTTCTCGGCAAAATTCTCTTTCAGTTTTAGACCTATTTTCCAATCTTCACTACCGCTCCAAAATGGCGTAGAAACAAGAAAAACGCCCTCAATCTTTTTGTTCGCAGGATTTTCTGAAAAGTATTTTAAAATCATAGAAGCACCGAAAGAATGCGCTACTATAATAATATCGCCTTTGGTCTTAAAAATTTCCTTGTCAATTTGCTGTGTCCACCCAAAATCAGATTTGGATTCATTTGGTTTTATTTCAGGATAGTTTATATTGTATTCATTTCCCAAATTTTCTTGTAGAGAGTTTACTAGTGCTTTATCGGCTTCGTAACCTCCATCGCCTCTTCCTTGAAAAAATAATATCTGCTTTTTCATGTGGAAAAAATATTTTTATCTAAGTTTTATTTTTATTTAATGTCATCACTCAACTGATTCAACCAGTATTTCATTTTCGTCTTTATCGTAGTATGCAACCATCATATTATTAGTATCAAATTTCCATTTTTAAATACCGCTTTCTGCTAATCCTTTCGGGATTTCAAAGTAGTCTGTTTTACCTTGCTCGTGCAGTTTTAGATGTGATGGCAAAGCTTCTTTGTTAGAAGTTTGGGCAATTATGTATTTTTCGTGAACAGGCAAAGAAATTATCATTTGATTGTCGACACCGTAATATTCCGAATATCCATCAGTTACAAACGAATCGAATTTGTCTATCCCAATAGCATTAAGTGCAAGTAAATATTCATGCAAGGAGCTCTTCTTACCAAAACGATCATGAAGTTCGTTAATTTGATTAAGATTGAACATACATTTATTTTTGTCGCATTAATGAGTATTGGTGCAGTTTTACAATAAATCCTTCCCTTCGGTACGGGTCACATAAAACGTTCTATTCATTATGCGCTTTTTTGTTTCTGCGCTTGTAAAACATTTGGTTTAATAAAAAAATGATGTCTACTACAGGTCAGTATTTTTTCGCTTCAGTGTTCTCGTAGTAATGACCTCTGCCATTCGATTTCTTTTATTAACGGTAGTTTTTATTTCAAATATTTCTCTGAAATAAATTTCTGCCATTCCTTACAAAATTGTTCTTCCTTTATATTTAGTGTGGTTTGTAAGTCTCCATAATTTTTAATCAGCGATATAAGTTTGTCTTGTCCATACTTTGATAAAATGTATACAGTAATTGTATAGCCAGAAGTATAAATCTTGCCCCCTTTTAGGCAATTGTTGAGTTCTGCAATATTCGGGTATTGTCCATTAATTAGATATGGTAAAGCTTTAGGGTCAACAAATTGTTGTGCTTCATATACGCTTATGCCTTCCCAAAGCCACGTTGGAAAAGTTAAAAACTTTGCATCGAAGGTTTTGGAATTAACTGGCTGTGGTTCGATATCCAATAGTAATTTTAAAGTAACTGTATGAGCAAACTCGTGTACCGCAACTTTGTTGTTGTCGGGTTCGCCCCAGGCTTATTCAACAATATGAAGTTTTGAGATTCCTTCAATATTACCCGAAGCTCCCAATTCTTAGTTGCTTTAATATACCTCCATCTTTGAGAATAAATGGTTACTTCAATATTTGAAGAAGGAGTTGTTTTTAAATCATTTCTTATTCTGTCGTAATTTGCTTCCAAGGCATTTGCAAGCAGCGTTATTTTTTCCCTGTCAATACTACTGCTGTAATGAAACAAAAAATGTTCCATCTTCATTTCCCTTTTACTTTCCGGAATTAAAAAAGCGATTAGAAATACTATAATTAGGCCACCAAATAAAAATATAAATTTCTTTAATTTTTTCATTGTGTCTACTTTGAAAGATTTGCTAAAACAACTACAGCTCCGTTCCCGTTTGTTTCGTAAGCCATTTTTGACCCGTCTTTTGAAACAACTGTATTCATATCTTCATTTGAAGTTTG
>JBDSBP010000031.1:0-26258 GCA_039921525.1 Chitinophagaceae bacterium
GAGCTTTGATAAAGCTCGCCAGGTCGAACCTTCTTTTTTAGTCAACCCCGCATCCAGGTGCAAATATTAAGATATATAAAAGGATCCAATTGGCTGAAGTAACATCACCAGTTGATAAACTTGCATACAAAATTCTCCTTCACTATTTCTTTCCGGAGTCTGATTTACCGGGATTTATTTCACCATCCTGTGAGATTTTTTCCATTGTTTCACTTAAATATCTTTCCACATCTTTTGAAATGACACTGGAAGGGTTCAATTCAATAATTTTATTAGAGAGGTCATAAATTTTTTGATTCAACACCCGGTTGTCTGTATTAAGGTCTTCATTTTTCCTGGCAAGGGCCTGGTTTCGCTTTTCTATTTTCTGTGTATATTCTACGAGAGACCTGTTTTCCTGTTCAACGAGATGAAGATCCCTGGTATTCCTGAACGAATATAAGGAAGCCAGGCCGCCGCCTATTATACAAATGATACAACCAACTACAACAAAGGCAAATGGCAAATTAATAGTCATTCTGTATTTTTTTATTGATCAGAAAGAAGTCTCGCAACAGAAATAAAATCTCCGAATATAGTAAAGTGTTCCTCGTTCAGTATTGAGATCAGAAAATTTCATGAACACAAACAAATCCAGTGTTTGTCAAATAGATAAGGGGTGGTTCCTACGGCTGATCTATCGAAAGAAGACCTTGCAACTCAGCAATTGATTCTTAAGATTGATAAATCGGAGATTAAAAATAAAGAAGGAAGGTGAAAAATACAAATCTAAGTACGCACAGGCCGAAATATGGAAATTTGGTCAAAGTTTGACTGGCGCCCCAACAATTGATAAACTTTCTTGTTAACATTTCATCTTCAGAATCTTGAAACATTGTATTTTTATATTATGATTAGTTCTAATAAGATTATTTTCCTGGCTGATGATGATGTGGATGATTGTACGTTATTCGAAGATGCCCTGAGAGAAATTAGCAGTACAACCCATCTTACTACAGCAAATGATGGAATAGAACTAATGGAAATTTTAGAAAATAGGGTTCCCCCAAAACCGGATGTCATCTTCCTTGATCTTAATATGCCGCGAAAAAATGGTTTTGAATGCCTGGAAGAAATAAAACAAACCTCCCGGTTTAGCAACATACCTGTTGTAATATTTTCTACCTCGTCTCAAAAAGAAACGGTAAACGAAGTATATAAAAAAGGAGCCAACTATTATATATGCAAGCCGGGTTCATTTGCGAAACTTAAATCGGCCATACAGCAAATACTAACGGTTGACTTTAACGAAAATGATGGGCAGCCCCCCCGGGAAAAATTTTTACTAAGTCTATAAATTTCTCCTTTATAAAGATCGTCCCTGTTTTAACCACAATAATCTTGTTAAATTCGGCAATTAAATATATGGCAATATGGATTTCTTTGATCTTGATTTTGAGCAGGCAAAGGCACGGCATATTTTATTCAAAACAAAATTAAGATCCATTCTTTACGGGGCTGATATTGATGAAGCACCCGTTATCTCACATCGAGAATGCGCGTTGGGTAAATGGATATATGGGCATGCGCTTGAAAATTATGGTCATATTCCCGAAATGGGTGAACTCGAAAAAGTACATGCTACTATTCACACATATGCAAATGAACTGGTATCAATTTATAAAAATGGTGAAGTAGACAAAGCCCGTGAAGGATTATCGGGCATGGAACTGATCTCCGACAACCTTGCAACGTTATTGTCGGTAACCGAAATGAAAATAAAAGCCGGCAAACAATATGATCAGCATGAAGATGTAACTGATAAACTAAATGTTAACTACAGGGAACTGCTGGAGCTGCAAACCGTTATAAAAGATCTCGATAAACGTATAAAAGAACAAACCCTCTTCACGGCGAAAGCTCGCAAGAAAGCTACAGATAACGAAAAGCGGTTCCGTAACCTGGTTACTCAGTCACCTATTGCTATGACGATATTAAAGGGGGAAGATTGGATAATTGATGTTGCCAACGAAGCCATGGTAAAAAATATATGGCGCAGAAAACTTTCGGATGTAGAAGGGAAAAAGTTAATGGATATTTTTCCTGAACTGGAAGGTCAGCAATTTCCTCAACTGTTAAGAAATGTGATGATTACCGGTAAAAGGTTTAGCGAGAGCGAAGCAATAGCCTATGTAAACAGCGATGATGGCATTAAAAAATTTTATCTTGATTTTGAATATGCCCCATTTTTTGAAACCGATGGAACCATCTCTGCCATTTTGGTTACGGTGAATGATGTTACCGAGAAAGTAGAAACCCGCCACAAAATTGAAGAGGCTGAAAAACGATACCGCCATCTTATTGAAACACTTCCTGTTGCCTTATTTACTATAGACAAAGATGGATTTATCAACCTTTACAACACGGCTTGTGAAAAACTCTGGGGAAGGAAGCCTGAAATGGGCCTTGATAAATGGTGCGGCTCCGAAGAATTATACAGGTTGGATAGAACATTTATGGCACCTGAAGAATCTCCTATGGCGATGGCGTTTAAAGAAAACCGTTCTATCGAAACAGAAATTTATGTAAAACGGCCCGATGGAAGTCTTCGGCATGTTATCATTCACCCTCAACCAATGCACGACAGGAATGGCAACGTTACGGGCGCCATGAACGTACTGATAGATATTACAGAACGGATGGAAGCAGAAATGGCCTTGCGTTCGAGTGAAGAGAAATTCAGGCTAATCGCCAATTTTATGCCTCAATTTATCTGGACAGCTGATGCGGAAGGAAATTTAAATTATTTCAGCCAGTCTGTTTTCGACTATTCAGGATTGTCACTCGGACAAATTCTAAGAGACGGCTGGCTTGAGATCGTACATCCAGATGACAGGGAAGAGAATGTTAGATTATGGACAGAGTCCGTTACTATGGGTAAAGATTTTCATTGTGAACACCGTTTTCGCAGGTATGATGGCGTATTTCGATGGCAGCTAAGCCGTGCCGTGCTGCAAAAAGGAAGCTCCGAAAATTTGCAGGTTTGGGTAGGCACCAGCACGGATATCCATGACCGTAAACTTTTTACGGACGAACTGGAAATAAAAGTACAACAACGAACCAAAGAACTTAATCTTACCAATGAAGACCTGTTACGGTCGAATAGCGAGTTAACGCAATTTGCCTATGTTGCCAGTCATGACCTGCAGGAACCTATTCGTAAAATACAGACATTTATTTCCCGCATAGAGGAAATGGAAAATGACAACTTTTCTTTAAAGAGCAGGGACTACTTCAACCGCATAAGCGCATCCTCGCAACGAATGCAGCAGCTGATATCAGACCTGCTTTCCTTTTCACGCGCCAATGCCGCACAACATCATTTTGAAGAAACTGATCTTACCGTTTTATTGCAGAATGTCAAAGATCAAATGAAAGAAAGCATCGAGCAAAAGCATGCTATCATTACCTCCTCCCGGCTACCTGTCTTGCAGGTTATTACTTACCAGTTTGAGCAACTCTTTACAAATCTCATTTCCAATTCGCTGAAATTTTCGAAACCCGGTTTAACGCCACGAATAGATATTAACTACCGTATTGGAAAGGCAAAAGAAATCAATCCAACATCAGCAGAAGATTATCATATTATTTCCCTGGCAGACAATGGTATTGGTTTTGAATCTCAATTCAGCGACCGCATCTTCCAGGTATTTCAGCGCCTGCACAGCAAAGAAACTTATGAGGGCACAGGAATAGGACTGGCCATCTGCAAAAAAATTGTGGAAAATCATAAGGGATTTATTTCAGCTTCGGGAGAATTGGGCAAGGGTGCTACTTTTATGATTTACCTCCCAGGGCAGAAGTAACGAACCTGTCTGAAGCAGAATTTGTAGAATTAGCAGAATTGTTTGTCTGAAGCAGAATTTTCTGAATTTAAGAATTTTCTGAATTTTGAGATAATTTGCAATTCCTTTGCAATGACGCTGTGATTGATATTTGATTCATTACCTTTTTGCTTAATTCTGGCAATTCTGTGAATTCTTCTTCAAACAAATTCTTTAATTCTATAAATTTCGATTCAAGATTCTGCTATGCAATACAGAAAACTGGGAACAACAGACATACAACTTTCCGCTATCGGCCTTGGTTGCATGGGTATGAACCATGCTTATGGATTACCCGATGATGAGGAATCCATTGCCACATTAAATAAAGCCATCGAAGTCGGAATTAATTTTTGGGATACGGCGGATTTTTATGCGAATGGAGATAATGAAAAACTCATCGCTAAAGTTTTGAAACCTAACAGGAATAAAATATTTATTGCAACCAAGTTTGGGTTTCAATTCGATCCGGTTAAAAAACAAACCACCTTTAATGGCTCTCCTGCTTATATGAAAATAGCCGTGGAAGCCAGTTTGAAAAGATTGCAGACCGATGTGATCGACTTGTATTATGCGCACCGGGTAGATCCAAATGTGCCGGTACAGGAAATGGTGGGTGCCATGGGCGATCTTGTCAGGCAAGGCAAAGTAAGATATATTGGATTGTCTGAAGCATCTCCCAATACGCTCAGGAAAGCGCATGCGGAATATCCCATTAGCGCCCTGCAAAGTGAATACTCTATACTCACAAGGGATGTGGAGAAATTGGTTTTACCAACATGCATTGACTTGGGCATTTCCTTTGTGCCATTCAGTCCGCTGGCAAGAGGCTTGGTTACCAATACGCTGGATACTTCCAGCCTTGCTGAAAATGATTTCAGAAAAACTCTTCCCCGTTACCAGCAGGAATATGCAGCGAACAACAAAAAGCTGGCGGAAGGTTTTGCTGATATTGCTTCGCGAAAAAACTGCACTCCTGCTCAACTTGCCTTGGCCTGGCTGCTGGCTCAGGGTGATTTTATTATTCCAATTCCCGGCACCAAAAAACAAAAATACCTGGTTGAAAATGCAGGTGCAACGGATGTTTTTTTAACCAGCGACTATATCATCGCTATAGAACAACTATTGGCCAAATACCCCAACACCGGTGACCGGTATAATGAAGCGAACTATCAATATGTGGATAAAAACTAAAAGAGTAAACTCCTGGTTTGATCTTGAAAGTGAACACCAGGGCCAGAAATTTCGGAGATAAGGGCGGTGTTTTGTTATAGGTGCATACATCTTTAGCTATCACCCACTTACCTATCAACCGCATGCGATATATTCAGCCAGAACCATCCAGGCATGTAACATTAATCAGTGTTTGATTTAATTAATGCTAAATTTGGACATATGCCTGTGACCAGTGAACCCATAAAAATAGATCAGGAAAGTTTTAGGCTTTTAGTTGAAAGTGTAAGCGACTACGCCATTTTCATGATTGATATCACGGGTCATATTATTAGCTGGAACAAGGGAGTTGAACAGCTAAAAGGGTATACCGCCAGTGAGATTGTAGGGAAACATATCTCGGTGTTTTATACCGCTGATGAAGTTAAAAATGGCGAACCTGAAATGAATCTTAAAATGGCCAGGCAGTTGGGACAGTTTGAATATGAAGGCTGGCGGGTTCGTAAAGATGGGTCAGTATTTTGGGCGAATGAAGTGTTTACTTCCCTGAAAGATGACAATGGTAAGCTGGTTGGATATGGCAAGGTTACTCGGGATATGACCAGTAAAAAACACGCTAACGAGGAAATCAAACACCTGAATATTGAATTAAAAAGCCAGTTACAAAAAAGCGAATCTGAAACTTTAGATTATAAACATGCACTGGATGAGTCGTCAATAGTTGCCATTACCGACCAGAAAGGTATCATTAAACATATTAATGAAAATTTTTGCAAGATCTCAAAGTATAGATGTGACGAGTTAATCGGGAAAGATCATCGTATTATCAACTCAGGTTATCATTCAAAGGAATTTATTCGTGAACTGTGGATGACAATCGCCAACGGAATGATATGGAGAGGTGAAATAAAAAACAGGGCCAAAGACGGATCAATTTATTGGGTAGATACAACAATAGTTCCTTTTCTTAACGAAAATGGTAAACCTTACCAGTATCTCGCCATACGTTCCGATATTAGTCAACGTAAATTAGCTGAAGAGGATATTTTAAACATCAATAAAGATCTTGAAAAGAGGATCAACGAAAGAACATTCGAATTAACCGAAGCCCTGGAAAGGGAAAAGGAATTAAATGAAATGAAAAGTCGCTTTGTATCAATGGCTTCTCATGAATTCAGAACGCCCTTAACTACAATTCTCTCCAGTATTTCATTGATAGAACATTACAAAACGCAGGATCAGGAGTTAAAACGACAAAAACATGTAGAGCGAATTATGTCATCAGTGAGCAATCTCACGGACCTGTTAGATGATTATTTGTCGTTGGATAAACTTGAGCAGGGAAGAGTGGAAATCAAAATCCTGAATTTTGACCTTCATCCATTTATCGAAGAAATTATTGGTCAAATGGATGGTATGTTAAAGAAAAAGGATCAAAAAATTTCTTTTAGAATTAATGGGCCTGCTAATATTCAGCAGGATAAAAAAATTGTTCGTAATGTCTTGTTGAACCTACTTTCGAATGCCGTTAAGTATTCTCCTGTTAAAAAGGAAATTGCTGTTCTGGTTACCGTTAAAAAGGGCCTGGTATCTATTTCTGTAGAAGACGAGGGTATTGGAATACCGCAAGCTTGTCAAAAGGATATCTTCAACAAATTTTTCAGGGCCAACAATGCTATTAATATACAGGGTACAGGGTTGGGTTTGAACATAGTAACAAAATATGTACAACTGCTGGGAGGAACTATTCACTTTATCAGCGTAGAAAATAAAGGCTCCACGTTTACGGTTGAATTTCCGCAAATATGGTGAGGGAAAACCTCTTGTGTTTGACATCCCTTTTGAAGTTCCATGAAATTAATTACTCCCGAGGTTCAACTTTCGAGGCCCCAAACCCGACTTTCTGATGAACGAAAGCTGTCTTCGGAGTCATGCCATGGTTTTTGGAAGCCAGGTGTACACTTTCCTGTCATTCATCAGTATGTTAATTGATTAAACTCATATTTTCAGCGTTTTTGTTAACATAGCTTTGTTTAATGATTCAAAAAGTATTGATCATAGAGGATAATTTTGAAATCAGGGAGAATACAGCTGAACTTTTGGAGGTAAATAATTACAAGGTACTTGTTGCAGAAAATGGGAGTATCGGGTTTTATCTGGCAAAACAATATTTACCTGATATTATTCTTTGCGATATAATGATGCCGGAGACCGATGGGTGGAAATTTTTACAATTAGCCAGGGACGATAACATCATCCGTTATATTCCTCTTATATTTTTTTCTGCCAATTCTGGTTATACAGATAATCAAAAAAGCCTGATAAGACAAGGCGACGAATTTTTATTCAAGCCCTTTTCCAGCAAGGATTTGATCCGTATTATTGAAAGGGGACTAAATAACAGAAAAAATAATCACTACACTACCGGGGAATAACATCAATATAGTTGGCGTTAATGAAAACTTTTTATGAGTACTCCTATGAATAATTTATTTACTCCGCCCCGGCTCCCGGTTTATATGGCTGATCCATAATCAAAATCACTATTGTATTATGATAACAGTCATTTTTAAATAAGGCGCTTATAAATAATTTTATGACTTAACCTAAAGACGATGGTTTTAAAATTAAGTGATACCCAGGTAGAAAAAATACTTT
This sequence comes from Chitinophagaceae bacterium, assembly GCA_039921525.1. GTDB lineage: Bacteria > Bacteroidota > Bacteroidia > Chitinophagales > Chitinophagaceae > JADCRZ01. The sequence continues at coordinate 7,695 of JBDSBP010000031.1, forward strand.
ATCACCAGGAAATAGGGCGGTTAGGATGTTATGCTAATGACCTTGTTTATGTAGTTCCGATAAATTATGCATATGACGGCTGTTATGTTTATGCGCATACTTACGACAGCCTGAAGATAGATATTATGAGGATAAATCCAAACGTATGTTTCGAGGTAGATACCATGCATAATACTTCAAATTGGCAAAGTGTAACTGCCTGGGGCGAGTTTGAAGAGCTTACCGATGAAGAAGAGCGAAACATGGGTTTGCAAATCTTGATGAAAAGAATGTTGCCTGCAATTACATGTGAAACGGTAAAAATGAGCTATTATAGTTCTTTTCCGCCGTCAGGCCCCAACGAGATAAAAGGAATTGTTTTTCGTTTAAGGCTGACAATGAAATATGGCCGCCATGAAATGAAAGAGCCTGCATTATTTTCGACATCTAATGTTGTATCGGGCATCTTCAACTAGTGTTATGCTAAGATAACGCTTTCATTTGCTTTCGGCCATCAGCAGGTCAACCTGTGATAAGTTTCCTCCTGATATCCCATAGCTGATAGCCGATTACTGATGACTGATAACCAAAGCGTCCAATCGATTCAATTCATCATATCTTTTAATTTCTTCTCGTTCAAAATGAGAATTTTTCCTTCTGATAAGTCAATGAGCTTTTCCTCCCTAAAATCACTCAACGTCCGGATAAGAGATTCAGTTGCAGTACCTGCAATAGTTGCCAGATTTACACGGCTGATATCAATCATAAAGTCAGCTTGATCATCTCCATATTTTACAAGTAGCTTTATTAGTGCTTCCGCCACTTTTTTGCGTATTGAATTATATGCCAGCCCTATAAGATGGTCTTCGTTTTCCGAGGCATTTTTTACCATCATTTTAATAAACCTTCTGGCTATTTCCCAATGGCTGCTTATCAATTCTTCAAAATCTTTTCGGGGAATAACACTAAGCTCAGCATCCGTCATTACTGAAACGCTTTCTTTATAAAAACTCCCATCCAGCAAAGCCGTGTACCCAATAAAATCACCTTCACAGAACAGGTCAATGGCAAGCTCTTTGCCTTCCTCATTTGATTTAAATGATTTGGCCTTCCCTTTTAAAACATAATAGAGCGCAGAAGGATGATTACCCTCCGTGTATACTAATTGTTTTTTCTTTAAACATATAATTCTTCTGTCAAGGATAAATTGGTTAATTATTTCATCAGGGTTGTTGTTGTCGGAATTGATGATTTCAAATTTCAGAAGAGCCGTTGGTAAATTCTTTTTTAATCCAACTCGTTTGAAACGACTTTCAATGGCATTCAAAAGTTCTATGGCAACAAATGGTTTGGTAATGTAGTCGTCTGCGCCAATATCCATTCCTTTTCGTATTTCCGTTCTTTCAGCTTTTGCAGTCAGAAATATAAATGGTGTATCCCTTGTTTCCTTATGTTGACGAAGCATTTGGAATACTTCATACCCATCCAGCACAGGCATCATGATATCACAGATGATCAGGTCTGGTTTAAATTTAATAGCCTCTTCAACCCCTGTTTTTCCGTTAGACGCTGTAACTACATGATAGTTGGCCAGTTCAAGAATTTCAGCAGTATTTTCACGGATATCATCATTATCTTCTATTAAAAGTAGTTTTTTCAAAATCTAAATGAAGTTCATTTGTATGAATATTTAAGTTTAAAATTAGCCATTTCCCAATGAACTCCGTACGATATAATTGATTTGAATCTTTAAGTACACAATATTTGACTAAACATCGCCTGAATATTATACCGAACTATTGTTATGTCAACTTCTTAATATGAAGCTTTGGCTATCGGCCTTCAGCTATCGGCTATCTGGAGGAAACATATCATATTTGACCTGCTGATAGCCGATAGCCAATAGCCGAAAGTCTTTATTGCTTCACAAACTTCCTGCTGATATTATTGCCATCATAAGCAATGTTTATTATGTACATTCCATTATTAAAAGATGAAACATCTACCGGAACCAAATGTGTTGACGATGAAACGGGAAAGCTTTTTAATCTAATACCAGACAATGAGTAAATGCTTCCAGATGCTGCCTGGGTGTTTGCAGGTAAATTCACATCGATCACAATTTTTTCACGAGCTGGATTGGGGCTTACCTTTACAGTGAGGGCTGTTGCTTCCGGTATTTTCATCTCTGCTGTTTCAGTTGACGACATTTGTAGTGTTACAGCTTCATTAGCTGACTGTGTTGAAGTTGTTGCGGTGAAGGGTTTCATCAGGATGACGGAACTAAAAGGGCTGATAGTAATGTTGCCTGAATATGCTTTGTTTTTTGCATCAACGTAGTTACCACTTAATGAAATTGTCTTTGCTTTGCTGGTGGCATTGTATTCAAAACGTATATAGCTATCCGGGTTAGTTACTGTTATTTCTGCTTCGAACACCTGGAAATTGTCAAGCCAGTATGGACAATCCTTTCCAGCAGTTTCCAAGGCGATCATGGCATTTGACTGAGAAGAAGGCGCCGTAAACAAGAATTCATTTTCAGTGCGTGTAGTGGATAGTACAAAGTATTTGGTTTCTGAAAGTTTGCCATAGTTGCCGCCATTTTGCAGTATAAACGCTTTCATTGTTTTGTTGGCAGAACCGCCTAAAAGGCTGAACCTGATTACATATGTTTTACCTGCGGTAACTGAACCAAAATCAATAAACGCTCCTACATCATTGGTAGCCCCGCTGGAGACATCGAAGGTAACCTGTATTGCTCCGCCATCCAGTTTACCGCCGCTGTTAAAAGAGGCGGTGGCATTGCCCGGTGAAGACATTACATACATTCCGTTTATATCGCTATTAAAATTTCCATTGGTAAATTTATTAGCACCGATTAATTTGTTAACGGTATAAGCAGGGATCTTCAACGGGCTTTTACTGGAATGCAAGTCGTAACCATACTTTGTTGTCCAGCCTGCAAGGTTATAAAAAGCGGAGATGTTGTTCGAAGATGCCTGTGCAACCGTTGTCATGGTACCATTATCGTCAAAAGGCCTTGTATAATAATTATTGTCGTATGAACCGAAGCTACCGATATCATCGAGCATGCTGATATTTTCTACCAACAGTTGGTTTGTTCTATTTGAAGCTATGATATTGTTGGTGGTAACATTATTTCTTATCGGGTCAGCGGGCTCAAGGGCATCATGCACCATGCTTATCTGTATGCCATTGTTATATAAGGTGTTTCCGGAAAGGTTCATCTCGTGTGAATTATGCAGATAAACACCCGCCCTGCTGCAATTGGCAATGGTATTGTTGGTGATGTCAATATGTGTAGATCTGTCATCAGTATAAATACCTACAGCACCGCCAGCAACAGTACTGTTTGTACCGGCCGGGGCGCCAATTCCATTTAATACCACATTCCCTGTTACCGTTCTGCCTACCTTATCCCAATCTCCCCAGGTATAAATACCACCACCGTCGTTTACCGTTAAACAGAAGTAATTTACTACATTGTTTTTAACGTTGGTATTACTTCCGGTAAAAACGATACCGCAATAACCGCTGCTATCCACTGTATTCAATTCTATCGTATTCATGGGTGACGAATCAACAAAAATACCATCATGCTGCTGGTTATTACTGATACCCATACCTGGTATAAGACCACTGTTTTTTACTGCATTGCTTTTTATGGAAGCATAGTTAGAACCCTGGTTTAGCCGGATGCCAGAATTGTTGGAATGATTGATGGTATTATTTTCTATCCTTAGATAAGGAGAATTATCTGCGAATATGGCGTCGAGCCCGGTATAATTAAAGTCGCTTTTTTGAATCGTTATATTTGATGAGTTTGTTATACCTATTGCTCTCACATCCGCGCCACGGAAACAGATATTATCGAAAGTTAAATAACTTTTATTGTTAATGTATACCAGGGTATCCCTGATACTGGCTTTGACAGAATAGGAGCTTGGATTTGCTGAACCGAAAAACATTCTTAATTTTTTCGTAGCAGGATTGTAATACCATTCACCGAGCCGGTCAAGTGTGAGTGGGCTGTTCTGTATAAAATACCCGTAACCGTCTGTGGGCTGGTGACCGGTTGGTGATACAAAGTTTAATGTGTTACCGGATTGACCTGTAATGAGGCCTCTGTCTAACACCCAATCATTTTTGCGTACCACAATTTCTGCTCCGGTCCAGTTCACAGATGATCCAAGTTGGCTGTCAGTGATCTGCGATGTTCCTGAATGAGAATCAACAGTAAGATATCCCCTGTTAGGTTCTGTAATATTGGGATAACGCCCCATACCCTGGTTAATTTCATTTAGCAGCACCAGGTTAAGCACTGCGCCGGAACCGCAATCCGATTCCCATATTCCATTACCCAATGATACCCAGGTTTTAAGCATGGAAAGACCGTTGATCACCGGTTTGTTACCGGCGCCATAAGCCGAAAAAACAATAGGCAGGGCTGCGGTACCGGATTTGGCCATTATAATATTCCCTGTAAATACATCATTTCTCTGGAATAAAACAGCATCACCTGGTTGCAGTGCCGGCATAATAGCATTCAGCTTGGCAATGGTTTTCCATGGTGTGGCCGGGTTTAGGGCCTGCGCAGGTGTGCGCGAATCGTTACCTGATGTGGTAGAAAAATAATAATTATTTGTAGAGCTCAATAAACCATTCGCGGATGCGGGAATCGTTGAAGTACCCGGATCACTGACCGTTAATACGTTGTCTGCAATTTTTTGACGGGTAATACCGGTATTTGATGACCAGTACATTTCCATTCCCTGGCCACCTTCATTTTGAAAGAACGAAATAGAAATAGGATAAACCCCTGCATTTAAAGTGATAGTGCCGGTTACGAATTTACCAGGGTGTATACCATCGTTATTTACAACAGCTGTAGCATTATATCCGTACGCACCAATATATAATTTGCTGCCATCGTCTGAATTTGTTTCAAAGGTATAATTGCCGGCAGCAGGGATTGAAATAAATCCCTGCCATAGAAAAGCGTATTGTATGTTCCTGTTGGCTGGAGTTAACGTTACATTATTACTCACTCCTTTTTTTACCGGTAATAAGGTGTTAAAATCCGGTAACGTGCTCCAGGTTCCTTCATAATAACTGTAGTTGAGGCCCGGTGTGTTAGCGGCATTGGCATTGATGACAAGGCATAATGATAGAGTCAAAAATAAAAATGTTTTCATAGGAAGGCTTAAGAAGATGATTGGATAGGGGTAATACTTAATTAAAACTTGTTGACTGTTTATTTAACAGGCAATTGTTATGATTAAATATTTGTTTGATTGAACTGGAAATTATTTATCTGAAGGATTATTCTTTACTAAATTCATGACTTTTAACAAGGAATTTTCTCAACGATTTTTAATCTCCTTCTAATGAATCCGGGAGGAATAAAATTGCATTCTCCGGATTCATAATTTATTGTTTGTTTGATACTATCAAAGTTAGTTTAATGTAATTGTCCTGATCCTGACCCTTATCAACAACTTTTGTGATATTTATCACTCCACCTTATCACGCATGTTAAGTATTCCTTCAAAGTCAATACCACACTGACACTCTTTAAATGGATAGACATCTTGCGCTACTGTTTTTTCAATTATTTGTTAAAACATTCTTTTATTATTCAAGAGTCTGTACTAACGTCTATCTATACCTGCTGATTGTAGTGTCATGCTCTGAGACAAACAATAAAGGGCACAGTAATATGTAAACTGAGCCTATGGAAAAGGACCATGATTTCACAGGTCATCGGGCGATTTAATTCAAGGTGATAAAAGCCATTGTATCTTTTATAAGGAAAATAATCTTCTTTACAGTTCCTTCTGCGTTTGGTTAGCAAAAGGAATTCAATATTATATATCGCATTCAAAAATTTTGAACGTGTGTTTAATATCTTCAATGCCCTGGTTCAAAGTAAGAATAGGAAGGTTATGGTATTGGGCTCGCAGCATGCAAAAAATCATCGAGCTTAACGGAGGTAAATTTGATTGAGTCGGAATTAGATACTCATGTAATGTCAATAATAAAATGTCGGTTATGTTGGCTATCAGCGGTCAGCTATCAGGAAAAACAATGTGAGAAGAAGTATCCTCCTGATAGCTGATAGCCGAAGGCTGATAGCAAAGCATTATTTTAAAGTTGACATAAAACTATCTGCAGATTTTATTTCACATATTAGCATTAAGCCATGAACTTATTATTGATGATTGCCGTCCCTGAACATTTGCGCCGATCGCTCGAGCTATAATAAGTACTTAATACGCTAGTGTCATGTCAAACATAAACTGTCGGTTATGTTGGCTATCAGCTATCAGCAGTCAGCTATCAGGAAAACAATGCTAGAATTAGTTTCCTCCTCATAGCTGATAGGGGAAGGCTGATAGCCAAAGCGTCATTTTAGAGTTGACATAACACTATTGGACTTTACCGATCGTCTGTTCAAAGAAATGAAAATAGAGGGGAAACAAGCAGGCAAGATGAATGAAATCAACCATCAGCTTTTGTTAAAAAGGGTTTTCTCCCGCAGATAAAATGAATATTTCCTCATATGCATCAAGCCTGCATTTTACTGCTCCCTTTATTAGTTGCCAAAAGTTACTAAGTGAAAACACTTATCGTTTTAAGGGAATTATTATAATTTTTTAAAAAACCATTGCATTTTTCTAAAAATCGAGAGCAAAAAATGGCAATTTTATAGAAGTAAAAATGCTGGACAAATCATATCATAGTTGCCTGTCTTATTGGCAATTATAAATTGAAAGCTTGAATACCGGGGTAGGATATGAAAGGTTCAAAATGTATTGTTACGTGAAAGATAACGCACTCATTTGCTATGAGCTATCAGCCTTCGGCTTTCAGCTATAAGCAGGTCAATCTGTTATATGTGTCCTCCTGATAGCCGATAGATGAAGGCTGATAGCCAACGCGTTTACCATATTTTTTGACCTCTAACAACTGGGTTTTTGAACGATCATCAATCATAAACTTCCAATTTTATTTTAAAAATGGCTAACACGAGTCAATTGAAAATTTTGGTGTTAACAGGTTTAGCTGAAGACTATGTGCGGTTGGAGCAGGATATCCACGAAAGCGGCATTGGCGTGGAAGGTATTTACTATGCAAAAGATATTGGAGTTCTTAAGAAGAAATGGAAAAATATGGCATTCAGCCTCATTTTCTTTGATCCTGATCAGTCGGGTTACACAAGGGCCAAAGGCTGTCTCGCCATGAGGAGATTATATCCGGAAGTACCTGTAATTTTTATAGCCGCCGAACCCGAATCCGAATGGGCAAATAAAAAATTGAAATCCCGGCCTGATGATTACCTGGTAAAAGGTGATTATCATAAAAAATTATTATTTAAAACAATTACATCCATTCTCGAAAGAAATTCTCTTCGAAGGGACCTGCGCAAGAGCACCGAAAGATATGACCTGATAATGGGACATTGCGATTACGCCATAGTTGAATGGATTAACATGAACGCAATTGCCACCTTTCTAAGTGAGGGTATGTTTAGGGTATTTGGTTATAAACCAACGGCACGGCAAAAAAGTATTTTATGGTGGTCAGAAAAGATCCATCCTGGTGATGTGAACATGGTATTTAAATCCTGGCAGGAATGCATTAAAAATAATAATCCAATATTGCGTCTTGAATACCGGCTTAGATGCGCTGATGGAAAATATAAATTTGTGAGAGCCAGGGGCAGCATATTTTATTTTGCCAAAAAACAGCCTTCGAGGGTACTTTGGGTACTTCATGCATCTAACTATATTCCGCTTGCTGATAAAACGCCTTCATGGGAAAAAATAAATGATCAGCAAAAATTGGCTGAATTTATTATCCAGGCTCATGAAAAAGAACGGGAAGAATTGAGCAATAAAATGCTTGATAATATTAACCAGGTTCTGGTAGCCAGTAAAATGTATATAGAAGTGGCCATCAATAATGAACATCCCGCAAACGAGCTATTAAGAAAAAGTTATACATTCATCTCACGTACCATCGAAGAAATATATGATCTGTCAAAAAAACTTTTGCCCCCAATGCTTAAGGACATTGGTTTAAAAGAGGCTATTGAAGATGTAATTTATACGGGCAACTTATCAGAAAGTATTAAATTTCAACTAACTTTCGATGGAATGGATAAACTGGATATTTCTTATAATAAAAAGTTGCTTGTTTACAGGATCATCCAGGAACAGGTAATTAATATTTCCAAACATGCGAACGCAACGGAGGCGAGAATAAGCGTATCAGCCGGCAAGGAGTTTATCCATATTACTATATCAGATAATGGGGTTGGATTTAATCCACAGGATGAACTAAGTGGCAAGGGTTTTAGAAACATCATCAGCCGAACAAACTATTACCAGGGTAGTATTAACATTCTAAGCGAGGTTGGCCTGGGCAGTACTTTACATGTTTCTATTCCCTATTAGGTATTACTTAAACTATTAAAACAATCGAGAAGGTTTTCCACCTTTTTATCAATGTAAATACCTACCTTCTTGGAAGATACCGGCGGGTTGATGGAAAGAATTACGAATTTCAAATTACGAATTCCCAGCTACAATAATCTGAATTACACTCGCATGAAATTATAAATTTTAATTAAGCGTTTTTACTACCAATAATTTCCACGCTTTAGTTGCTTCCTTTTTAATAGTTCCGTGTTCACTAAGGAATCAACCTTATAAGTTTGGCCGGGGCGCCCCGTTAAACCTATAAGGTTGCGTCCGTAGTGCTATCATTAAAACATTCAAACCTTATTGGTTGAAGTCGTTTCGCGTCATTTTTACTTGGAGATAGTGATGCAATCGGCTTTCCGCTTTAGCAAGTCTATACTGTACAGGTTTCCTCCTGATAGATGATAGCTGATAGCGACCTGTTAATATCTCCCTTGATAAATATACCTTCGAACTAGAAAAACAAGAACAATAAAATAATCAGGATGGTTTTATATACTAAACTTTACCGACATGCGTTAAAGTCTATTCGAAACCTTAAGTACCATATTTTTTACATCCAATATCAGTTCTGCAAACTATGATGAAAGCTGGTTCGAACAGGCTCTTTCAAAGGTTAATGGAATGATGTTTAATTGACAATATTTCATCAATTTGCTTCATGTACGCATATGACCGATTCTATACTAAGAAATGAAGGCTTTCGCATCACAATTACGGAGGATGACTTTGAAGACTTTCAATTAATGAAAAGCATTTTTGAGGAAAATAAAGCAAACCTGCACATATCACATGTGAAAGACGGTCAGGCTCTCATTGATGATCTTTCGACACAAGCCAAACTTCTAAATTCGTTTAACCTTCCTCATATTATTATGCTTGATCTTAGCCTGCCCAGGAAAACCGGGTTGGAAGCGCTAAGGGAAATAAAAGAGAACTACCTGTTATGCAAAATTCCGGTTATCATTTTTGCCACCTCCATAAGTTCAACCGACATCCAAAGTGCCTATGAACTAGGTTGCAGTAGCTATATAGCTAAACCCCAAACTGCTTCGGAATGGTTTAAGACGATCGGTGACCTGTGCCGTTTCTGGATGGAATGCGTCATCTTTCCTGTTTAACTCATTTTTAATGGGGGATAACGGATAATACTCCTATATAAATAATCGTCTCCATTTATTTAAAATACCTAAACCATGCATAATAAAATTATACCAATTGTCAAATATGTGATATAATATATTAAAATATTGTAATACACTCATCTCTCTATAGATGTTTACACTTAATAAAATTGGGGGAGATTACGCAGATTCATAAGTTAAAATTTTATTTGAAAAAAACTAGCCACTTTCAGGTTAAATTTGATAGTGTCACGTTAAGTTTAAGATCAGGTATCTGCTATCAGCAGGGCAATCTGTGATATATTTCCTCCTGATAACCGAGAGCTGATAGCCCATATCTTGCGTCTACATTAATTTTTAAATAATTGATGATGGTTTCTAATAATTCTAAAAATCAGTCATTGCTGAAAGTAAAAAAGGCGCCAACAGGTATAGAAGGTTTTGATGAAATCACTAATGGTGGACTTCCAAAAAATCGTCCCACTATACTATGCGGGAATTCAGGTTCAGGTAAAACCCTAATGTCCATGGAATTTCTTATAAATGGGGCTTCAAAATATAATGAACCCGGTATATTCATATCATTTGAAGAAAAGAAGGAAGACCTCGTGAGCAATATGGAATCGATGGATTATCATCTTGCCACTCTTATCCAGCAAAAGAAAATATATATTGAATACATGTCCATTGGCAAAACGCCGTCCATTGAAGCCGGGAATTTTGACCTGGAAGGTTTGTTTTTGAGACTGGACAATGCCATAAAAAAAATGCGTGCTAAACGTATTGTCCTGGATTCACTGGATGCCCTTTTTTTCGGCCTGGACGGAAAAATATTGAGACAGGAGATCAAGCGGCTTTTTACATGGTTAAAAGAAAAAAATGTCACAGCTTTAATAACGGCTGCAATAAATAATGACTTTTTTTCTAAAGATGGCCTAGAGCAGTATGTTGCCGATTGCGTTATAGCATTGGACAACAGGGTTATCAATCAAATTGCCACCAGGCGATTGAGGATATTGAAAATGCGTGGTTCCATTCATGGAAATAACGAATATCCTTTTACTATTGATGAACAGGGAATATCGGCTCTACCTATAATATCACAATTAAAAGGAAAAGCTATTTCCAAATCCAGAATTTCATCAGGTATTTTGGACCTTGATGGAATGCTGGATGGAAAAGGATTTTACCAGGGCAGCAGCATCATGGTTTCCGGTTCCGCGGGTACGGCTAAAACAAGCATTGCCATGTCGCTGGTTTATGAAAGCTGCAAACAAAAGAAGCGAAGCATATATTGTGCTTTTGAAGAATCTGCTCCGCAAATCATTAGAAATATGAATTCTATTGGTTTAAACATCGAACCATTTGTTGAATCAGGAATCCTGAAGTTCTACTCCTCGCGGCCTACGCTCCAAAACCTGGAACTTCATCTTTTGTCTATTAAGAAATTAATCCAGGAGTTTAAACCGGAGATCGTTGTGCTTGATCCGGTTACTAATTTAATGTCGGAAGGAATTAATAGCGAAATAAGGCAGATGCTCACCCGTTTTGCTGACTTCCTAAAGGAACAGGGCATTACAACCCTTTTTACTGCCGCCATCACACTTGAGACTATTAAGAGCAACCCAAGTGATGAGGGTATCTCCGCTATGATGGATACCTGGATACTGGTGCGTAATATTGAATTGAACAGTGAACTTAACAGGAGTATCCACGTATTAAAATCACGTGGCATGAATCATTCAACCCAGGTAAGGGAATTTGTAATTACAAATAAGGGAATATCGTTGTTACCTATATATATAAGTTCCCACGGTATTTTAACAGGTTCCTCCAAACTCGAACAAACACTTAAAAGAGAAGGGGAAAATAATTTATATCAACAGAAATTAAAAAATAATGAAAAGGAAATGGAACGGAAACGCCGGATTATGGAAGAAGATATTAATGTGATAAAAGATAAATTTAAATTTGACCAAGACTTATTAAATCAGTGTCAAATTGATAAAGACTCCAGGGAGGAAATAAAAAATATGAATGAAGAAGAAATTAAAGCATTGCGAAATCAAATCATGAGCTCTAAACAAAAGTTGAAGCATAGAAACATGTAAGTTTATTGGCTATCAGCCATAGGCTATCAGCAGGTTAATCTGTGATATATTTTCTCCGGATAGTTAGTAGCCGATAGCCAATGAATACGTGACTTTATACTTAAATCAACCCTGGCGTAGAAACAAATACGAGGATGCAAGCATTAAAAAAACGACCCTTGATTACGAAGAAAAATATTCCTGCAGGTGCTAGTCGCCCCAGGTACATTTTTCGCCTGTTTGTGTCTGGACTTATGCCAAATTCTGTTCAGGCAATAAAAAATATTACTGCAATATGTGAAATACACTTTAAAGGAAACCACGAATTGGAGATAATAGATATTTATCAGCAGCCAGATTTAGCAATTGCAGAACAAATTATTGTACTTCCTGTATTGATCATAATGCAACCCTTACCCGAAAGGAGAATATTTGGAGATCTTTCTAACCGGGCAATAGTAATGAAAGTTTTAAATCCTGGTTCCTGATGTTAGAAAATGTTATCAGTCTTTTAACAGAGATCAAGGAATTGAGTACCGACAAAGATCCGTCGCGCAGAAAACTAAACCAGGCCTTGGAAATTGTGCAGGCAATCAGGCAGGGTAACATCGATGCCGTTTTCACGGTAAATGATGAAACTCCAAAGGTATTGGTGCCTGGCAATGCAGACCAGGCGTATAGGAAGTTTATTGAGAATATGAGTGAGGGTGTAGTCACACTCTTAGAGGACGGCGTGATACTTTATAGTAATCTCAGTTTCGCAAATATCGTTAATTTGCCGCTTGAAAAAGTTATCGGTAGTAACCTGCGCAATTATATTCCGGCCGAATATTCAGAAACCTTTGAACATTTCTTTGTTGGAGGTCCCTTGGAAAACTTAAAAATAAATATCTCCATTTCGAATAACACACACCGCAAGAAATACTATACTGTATCCCTTAATAAGCTGCCGTTACAGGATTTTATAGCACTGGATCTTGTATGGACAGATATTACTGAATTAACGGATGCCCAGGAACAATTAATAATTACAAATGAGAAACTACAAGACGCCATTAAAGAAAAAATTATTTCGGAGACCAGGACTGTTGGACTTAATAACAAATTAGCTCTTAATATTAAAGCACTTGAAGATGCCAACACCGAAATGTCTACTTTTACTCATATAGCTTCCCATGACCTGCAGGAACCTCTTAGGAAAATATCCACTTACAGCAGTTTGTTAGCACGTGATTATGTTCATGCTATTGATCAGAAAGGCCTCAATTACATAGATTTACTAATTAATGCCGCGGCTCGAATGCGCAAGTTGATAAATGATATTCTCGAATATTCAGATTTGTCAAAATTTACTGTTCACTTCAAGGCAACAAACCTGCAATTAATTATTCTTAATGTAATCTCTCACATGCAGGGTGTAATTGATAAAACAAAAGCAAGCATTATCATTGATAGCGAATTACCCATTCTGGAAGCGAATCCGGATCAAATGATTCAGTTGTTTCAAAACATATTAAGTAACTCTTTGAAATTTATCCATCCTGACATCAACCCTGAAATACACATCAGGCACGTTCTTACAACTGACGACAATACTGCGTGTAATGAGCTAAACAAATCTGATGGCAAGTTTTGCTGTATCTATATAAGGGATAATGGTATTGGCTTTGACCCAATTTATAATGATAGAGTATTTACTATTTTTCAGAGATTAAACAATAAATTAGATTTTCCCGGTACCGGAATTGGCCTGGCAATTTGTAAAAAAATAATTTCACAACATCACGGATCAATTAAAGCGGAAGCTACTGCCGGACGGGGATTATTAATTACCATCACGCTTCCGGTAAAGCAATCCTGAGCAAAGGTTCCAACCCTGAAAAAAATGATTGTAAATTAGACGAGGCCGGGAAAGGGCAAAATACATTAGCACAGGGTGAGGCCCTGTGATGAAATATGGTTTGTGAACATAGTACCTGTAAGGGTGAAATACATTAGCGGAAGATGAAATTCTGCGGCAAAATACCAGGTGAACATAAGTCCTTTAAACGCATGTAATCACAGTTCAAAAAAACAATTGCCCCCTAACGCAACACAATTTCTTCTTCCGCCAGCTTCCCGATCTTTTTAATTTGTGATGAGTATGTAACATGTAGCTTACCCGAACTGTAATCAATGCCGGACTTATTATCCAGTAGTAGTTGAAAATGCCGGGTAGTATTAGGTGTATATACCGCTAACCCATTTGCCACTCCTACCTGGGTAACTTTGCCATCAATTGCGATGTAGTCAACGGTAACATCACCGTAAGTTGACATGTTACCGGAGCGGTTAAAATTCAGGGCGATATATGGTTTCAGCTCCTTATCCCTATTAAAGGTTAGATCGGAAAAATTAACCATAGTGGTGGCTTCTCCATTTCGGATGATCACAGCAATTGAGAGGCCATAAATGGGAATTAATTTTATCGAAATGGTTGAATCTTTAGTTGGCAATGGCTTTTCACCAAGCGGAGGTTCTTTGGGTACTGCCCTGAAATACAAATGCGAACGGTACTCCCCGGGTGTTAACTGGTTTGTTTTTGTTAATTGTAATTTCACGGTCTGTGATTCCCTGGGTGCAAGGGTAACGCTTCTTGGGAAATACCGGATATTCTGATCAGAAAATTGCTGACCGGAGTCAGGCATAGTTATTTTCTCAAAACCACCATCTGGTTTCATCCTTATTTGCACAAATGAAATCAAATAAGTAGCCGTGTCGTTGCCAGTATTGGACAAGTTCAATTGTTCCGATCGTTTCGAGCCCTCGAAGACCACTCTTCTTGGAAAAATCAGGAGATCGCCCTGCGCTATTATTGCATTTGCATGAAGCAAAGAACAAAATATCAGCACCGGTAAAAGTCCTGATTTATATGTGCGCTGCATATTTGTTTTAATTATAGTTGAATAAATCATCTGGTATCATGTTAATCATAAATTGACACTTTGGTTACAGTTATAAGCTGTGAACTATCAAAAGTAAAACAAATCACGTTTAAGCATCAACTATCAAGAGAGTACGACTGCACCAGTTTTTCCGGATAGCTGACTGCTGGCTGCTGATAGCATTTTTTCCGGCATCTTGTTGTTGACATGACACTTGTAAAGTTAGCCCTACTCAATCCCCTGTATTGTCATTTAATTTATTATACCTTACTCAACCGGCCTTAAATGGAGCCTAATTATAATTAACGGTCACGTCAAAGGGGGTTGACGTGTAAACCCCTTCAGCCTGCGCTGCCGCTACGTTCAGAGTGGCACCTACCAGTAACGGGTTGTCACCTGCTGTTAAAGTACTGGTTGCGGCAGGGTTTGAAGTGAAGACTGTTGCGGTCATAGTTTCAAGGGTAGTGTTTGTAAGGGTTACAGAACCAGGAAGGGTTATCGCATACGTGTAACCAACGGTACCGGATACTGTAAAAGCGGCAGCTGTGACAGTTCCCGGAGTAGCAACAGAGATTTGTGCGCCACCTGTTCGTGTGCGTGAACCATCCGTTGCCAACACTACGGTACCTGGAACAGTAGCACTAACCGCAACGTTACCGAAATTCATATTGGTAACAAAGGTAATAAGCAGCGGGGTTACAATCGTTGCGGCGGCAGTCGCGGTGGCTACTGACCCCTGGGCATTAGAAATGGTTGAAAATCCGAGGATCGTAATTGCCGATGTAATCATCTTGTTTTTAAGGTTCATTTTGTTTTTTTTAAGATAAAGAATAATGGTGAAATATTTATATTCAGTAAACGTTGTTGGGATTTTCTTATTGCATAATTGTGCGTATTAGTACTTATTATTTTAAGATTTTTAAAATATTGAATTTTAGAATTAAAACCACTAAGTGCTTATGATTGTGGTTTGATAATAGTAAACGCAATTGTAAGACATATGGATCATACATATTATTTAGAGACAACCTATACTTCAAACGGTTACTTACCCATCTGTAATGTGAACTCTAATCCATCCACCACATCCCCTTCGCGACCTTGTTTAATAACAAACGATTTAATATCCGGCGACTGCATATTCAATGTTTGCAACTGCGCCGGGTCAATACGTGCGGTATATACACCAGGCGCCAATCCTAAAAAACTAAAGTATCCATCAGCTTCAGTAACTGTTTGGCCGGCCAGGCTGGAATCGCTGTTGTAGATCTTTATCGTAATCCGTCCAAGGCCCTTACTGCCTTTATTATCCTTAAATAAAACAGAACCTGAAACTTCTCCCACCACGGCCACGGGCACTTCAATAATTTTAACTTCATTCGCATTTATGGCTACCCTGATGCTGAGCTTTTTCATGATCCAGGCAACATTATCGAAGCTGTTTTTGTCCAGTTCAATATAATAGCTGTTGTAGGCCTCCAGGTTCATTATACGGAACGTGGTGTCTTTATCATTTCTTGTAGTCCTTCCACCATTAACCTTCATTTTAAGACCGGATACCTTCGGTTCCCCGGTGTCACGTCGGCCATTGCAATTCATGTCTAAAAAAGGCGCGATGACGAGGCCGCCTTTGCCCACGTTTGCCTGGTTACCTGCCTGTAAATATTTATTGGTATAGACCAGGCTTCCATGCGCCGATTCGTTTGTGGTGCTGTATTGTTTACTTTGCCTGGTAGAAAAAGAAGTTTGGGCAAACTGTAAATTATACCTGAAAGATGCACCCGCATAATTGATGTTATTAACCAGGTCTTTTTCGAGGTAGAGGCCCAGGTAACAATTGCGACTGATGTTTTTTTCACCTTCTGCTTTGAGCATATTGAAATTTTTCTTTTTGAACTCGTATTGTGCCCGGGGTATTAACCTGATACCTCCTGGTATTCTAAAGCTTAAAGAAAAAGAAGAATATACTGCCGGATTACCAAACTCGTTAAAGAGCGCGGAAGTGGTGAAGTTTGAACTGATGTTTTTATAGATTGCAGACAGCAGCAGTTCAGCGGAGGTAAATTTATAAATAGGCGACTGCTTTAGTAACGGGTTAGGCGCGGTGCTGTATTGGTTCAGGATAAACCTGGTAAAAGATGCAATGGTACGGGTGCGGAAAGGCATGGATATCGATATTCTTCTCTCCTCAAGATAATTATACAGCACGGCCACCTGGTGTTTGTTGAAGCGGGTATAATTAACATCAAATTGTAAATTTGTAAACAGGTGAAAATTGAGCGAAGCCTTTGACCTGACCCCATATGCATGCTCGGCAGACAGAAGCGTAAAGGAACCTAACCTGGCTGATGCCGTAACAAAAGGTATAACTTTCCCGGAACTGATCGTGGAGAGATATTCCATCCCCCCACCAACCGTTATACGTTTGGTCAGGCCGTAATTAAGAAGTGCGCGGGTAAAGACTCCATGGCTATCATTATTAACCACTCCTGCTGTTATGGTGTATTCCAGCTGGTTCACGGGCACAAAATTGAAGGGGATATTCATCGTTTGCTCCTGCGTTTGTTCTTCACCGAGTGGGCCGTAAAAGCGCAATATTAATATAGAGCTACCGTAGACCAGGGGCACTTCGAACCTGAAAAAGCCGGCTGCATCTGCTTTGGTATAGTTCAGTAATACGTTATTTATATAAAGCTCTACCGTCCAGCCCGGTTGCGTTATATTACTCAGGGTATAACTGCCGAAAGACCGCCTGTAGGTAGTAGGAGTATTTGTAACCTGGATACCGGTAACCGGTGCAAAAATGCTGGAAATGGATTGCGTATTTAGCTTGCCAATGGTCACTTGCCTGAGTGCCGGCTGGTTGTTATTCACATATCGCCAGCTAAAATACTGCTGCCGCAGGCTTAACGGGATCTGGCTGTTATAATTCAAAAAAAGATTTGTTTCGCCGCCGGCGACCACCGCTCCTATGCCCAGGCTTGCGGTTGTAAATCCAGGAGCAGTACTCAACTGGTTGGAAGAAATCGCCCAATCCATCATACCGGCACGAAACATATGATAAGTTCTGTTAATCGTAGTATCTGCTATTCGCTCTCCTTTCAATGATGAAATGTTTTTACGCATTAGCTCGATTTGCATTTCACGGATGGCGGGCAGTTCCAATTTTGTATTTAACGTAATGGATAACGCCCGGAAATTAAAAAAACATTCAAGGCCAAACACCTTTTCGAAATAGTTCGAATGCAGGTACAGGTTTGTTTCGGTGCGGATAAGATCGTTGGGTTGGAGTTCAAAAACATTACCCTGGTAAATGATGCGATTGTTAACTTTATCCACAACATAGGTTGATGCAGGATTGATAAAAGTCCCATAAACAGAATCAAGTCCCGCCGACAAAGTGTTACTGATTTTTAGAAAATCGAACAGATCCTTCACGGGCAGGTAAGCGTCTTCCCCGTAGATATAGGCCATCATTTCCACGCTTCCTATTCGGGGAACATTAAGCGTAATTAAAATTTCATCGTCATTATATTCTTTATCCCTTTCCTGGGTAACAACTACTTTTGGGTTTACAATAACAATGGTGTCGACTGGCTTAGGTATTACGGCCTTATCGCTTATCGCGATGCTTTGGTTAAACCCTGTGTAACAGCAAACTAACAAAATGCATAGGAGGAGTGTTCTGCGGTAAAATGCAAAAGACAACCAGTGAAGGTTGGTGCAGGAGTATGTACTTGTATAGTTCAATTAATTTTCGGTAGTTACAAAAATTTATTCTCGGTTAAAGGTGATGTAAATGAACCCGGTATAAGAACCTGGCGGACTGCCGGACAGGTTGCCAACAGTGAGTGTTCCGCCTATGTTAACGGGTGTTTTTTGTGGTTGCGTTACAACAGTGGTGAAGGGAGATACCGGATCTGAACTCCCGAGATGTACC
>JBDSBP010000032.1:0-3810 GCA_039921525.1 Chitinophagaceae bacterium
ACTGGGATGGGAATTCACCGCAGCGAAAATGTCTTTAGCACAGGTTTCGGATGTGGCCTTCCTCATTCTGCTACCCCTAATGCTGAGCAGACTTGGCTATAAAAAGACCATCTTCGTCGGTATTTTATCCTGGGCAATCCGCTATTTCCTGTTAGCAGGAAGCGTAGATTCCGTTTCAATGCAGACAATAATGGTATTTAGCGCAATTTTGCTTCATGGTGTTTGTTACGACTTCCTGTTCATTGCAGGCCAGCTTTATGTTGACGACGAAGCCAATGAAAGGATGCGTGGCGCAGCACAAGGATTGATCGCTTTCATACTGTGGGGAGTAGGCGCTTTTGTTGGGACTAACCTTGCCGGACGTTCTCAGGCCGTTAACACCCTGGTTGAGCCGATCGGTAATATTGCTCACAATTGGTACAATATATGGATCTACCCGGCCTGGGGGTCTGTTGCTGTGCTTGTAGTCTTTATTATCTTCTTCCGGGAACCGAAAAAGGACGCAAAAGCCGGAGCAGTAAAGTGAGACCTTTCTGAAAACGACCTGATAGAGAGTTGATGGAAAAAGCCCCTGCAGCTAACTCATCAAACTCTTACTTATCCCGTTATTTCCAATGTCGGCATCTGTTCTTAAAGAAGAAATCAAAAATTGACATTAATAACTGGTTATGCGTAAAATTCGATGGGGTATACTTAGTACCGCAAAAATCGCCTTAGAAAAAGTTATCCCTGCAATGAAGCAGGGGAAATACAGTGAAGTTACATCGATAGCTTCGCGGGATTTTAATCAGGCAAAAAAGGCATCGGTGTCACTTGAAATCTCCAAAGCTTACGCCACATATGAAGAGCTATTGTCTGATCCTGATATCGAGGCGGTGTATCCTGATAAATTCTCTTCTGTTTGATATAGTTTCACAGTCTTTATATAAAAATTAAAAGACGCATATGGAAATTATTACAAGAAAAGATCAGCTTATTTCGAACTTAAGTCTTTGATCCTGATATTTCTGAACTTAAGTGAGGATCCATGGCCAAGGAATCCGATATGTCCACTATCACGTAACAAGCCCGGATGAGCTTGACCATCTGCCGCGCCATTCTTGCGCGCATCAGAAGTGTCTGCGTCAAGTATTACCGTACCGTTTAAAATCACCTTGATTTTAGGGCCCTTCGCGATAACTTCCTGATAGTTCCACTGCCCTGTAGGTTTAAGAAATCCCCTTTTGGCAGCTATTGTCCCATAGATCGACCCATGATACTGATAAACCTTCAGATCCTTATAAATAGGGGCATCATTATCAAGAATTTGCAATTCCATGCCCTTGTAGGCTGCATCAGCTGTTATAGGTGAACGGATTCCCAGCCCGTTATTGGCTCCCGGTGTCAGCTGAAACTCGAATCTGAAAACAAAATCACTAAACTCTGCCTTAGTGAACAAATTACCTTCTGAACCTTTACCGGATTTCGGATTGATCTCCATGTTACCGTTATCTGTAAAATAATCAAAGGTGTTACCGGTCCACTGATGCATATTAGTTCCATCAAACAATACCTTGAAGCCATCTTTCTTTTCCTGAGCGCTCAACTTAAAGGGCGTTACACGTGGAAGTTCTTTGATGTAAATATTCCGGTAAGAAACAGGTGAACCATGTGCCTGCAACTCTATTTGTTCTTCTGCAAAAATAGGCAGGTTTTTGTCCCAGTAATTTTCAAGAATAACGTTATCAGTTACCAGTTCGCCGTTCAGATAAACTGTAACCCGATCACCCTTCATTATGATACGAAAAGTATTCCACTCCCCTAATTTTTTGTCAGCTACTTTAAGAGGTTTGCTATCGTTTTCTTTGTTGTTATATAGACCACCGGATCCAACCTGAGCGCCAACTTTTAAATTTGCGTTATCCCATATTTGTACCTGGGGAGTACCTCTGAGGTAAATACCTGCATCCCCGTTCAGCGTGTTATTATCAATGATCTTCCAGTCAACCAGCATTTCAAAATCACCATATTTCTTGATCGTGGTAATATTATTCCCATGCCCGGTAAACTGTAGTTCGCCGTCAACCACTTTCCAGCTATCGCGCATTTCAGCATCAGCCTTCTTTTGTGCCTCAGCCAAGCTTTTAGCATCCATTTTTGATCTTTTTACAGGGTCGCCCACCAGGCCTTTCCAGCCTTTCAGGTCTTTTCCATTAAACAGGGCAACAAACCCCTCTTTCTGCTGCAGAGCTGCATTATTTCTCTCGCGGTTTGGGGCTGCTTCGAATGATATAATCACAGGAAATATCAATGCTGCCAGAAGCAGGGGTCTTAGTTTATTCGCAATTTTCATTTTTATGTTATGTTGAATTAAGTAATTAAAATGTAATGATATCAGCCTAGGTAGCAGGCTTAATTAAATTAATTTATTTAGAAGGTAAAGGAGCTATTTCAACCTTTCTGACGAACATTTCCGCTCCTTCCGACTGAATCTGAATCTTTCCTCTGCTTGGTTTAACATGGTAAGCCTGGTTAACAAGTACTCCATTCAGGTAAACAGTTATATTATCTGCATCAGCGATACATTCTATTTTATTCCATTTTCCTGCTTCCTTTTCTATGTCTTTTTCACCACGGAAATTCAAAACATCCTTCCAGTCAGGATCGCGGGCAAACCAGTCAATCCTTCCTTTATTGATCGTCAAAGGCTTACCGCCTGCCATGAATACATTTCCGCCACCTTGTTTTTTGGGAGCTACATTGCTGGTTAGGGAGAACTTATCAGTTCCGTCGCCCACTACCAGAAAATCGCCTGTACCCCCTTCAATAATCTGGCATTCTATAGAATACATCCAGGTACCTGAATATCCGCCATCTTCACCGGTCGAATGAAGAAGTATACCATTGTCCCTTGCTCTGTCTGCACGGGGGGCAAAGGTCTTTTCACCCCATTTAAACTCAACCGTCAGTTTATAGTTGCTGTATTCCTCATTGGTGGTAATACAACCATACTCTTCCCCTGAAACACGTATCAATCCGTCCTGAACCGTAAATACCCGTTTGGGATCAATTCCTGTTCCCCGGTCTTTAACAAAGGTGTACCACCCGGCAAGGTCTTTACCATTAAACAGGCTGACGGATTTAGACAGAGGGGCCTTCGCCGCATTTGAATTTGTTTTTACGGTACCGCAGCTTTCGATAATTATCAGGGAAGAAGCCAGGGCAAAAGCAATAAATAGGATTCTTTTCATGAGATTTTACTTAATATTAATTTATTAATTCTTAGCCCAGATTGTTCCCAGCCCGTCGGGCAGCGAGTTAAGATAGGCCATCAGGTCTGAAAATTCTTCTCTTGGCATCGGGCTTCTACTGCCTGTAGCTCTGAAAGACGTGCTGTGTTCCGCTTGTAAAGTTGTAATCAATAGCTCGGCAGAAATTTTTATCTTTTGGGGATTTTTATTAAGCAAAGTCGCTAAGTCCCGTTCTGAAAGGTTATCCAACCGGTCTGCCGAAGTTCCAAGAGCACTTTTTCTTCATTCTATCAATTCAAAAAGGAGCAAATCTAAAAGCCTTTTGAGAGTGCTTTAGATGACTAATCCTGTTAAGATATTTCATCTACTTAAATCCACCATTCCCCTGATGAGCTATCTCTTACTTTCATAAGGGGCAGGTAGATCTATTTAAAGGTTAACGTACTCCACTTTATAAATCTTTATTTTTAAACCTGGCAAACCATCCTGCTTAGCAATTTGATGAAGCTTATTCCCCTGCTTTCAGGTAAGCAATCAATTTTGCCATTTCATCCTTGCTTATGCTTTGCTCCAGTCCATC
>JBDSBP010000033.1:0-20210 GCA_039921525.1 Chitinophagaceae bacterium
CAAGTGGACAAATAATATTAATGAGTTGGTTGAGGTTCACATGTAGATTTAAAGGCATTAAACAAGGTTGAGCTATGTTCAAGGGAAAAGCAGAAATGCTGGAAAATGTTAGGCTAACTGATGTTATGTTATCGTCGTTTTAGGTAAGCCAACATTCGTTGATAAAGTAGTTATTTCACTCTGTCTATACCATTCATAATTCCTCTTTTTATCATATTACCATAACCATTGTCAGGCATTAGGTCGGTATGCAGGAGAGCCAACTTATAATTTTTCCTTGCATTGTCAAAGTCGTTCAAATCTTCATAACATTTAGCAATGTTTAAATATAGAGAAGGGTAAGCGGCTCTAGCATTGTCGTCATTTATTTTAAATGCTAATTGGAAAGATGTTTCATCCCATTTCAACTTATCACTAGTGTTTTCTTGACGCCGGGCTTAATAATGTGCTGATTTGAATCTTTCAAAATCGTTAGTGGCTTCTTCCCAGGCTTGCTGAGAACGCTTAAGGGCTTCCTTTTTTCGACCTTGTCCTTCAAATTCCATCCCTTCAGCACAGAGTTTTATTATTTTGTTGTTTGTGTCAAATTGCATTGTCATTAATTTTTATAGTGAACTAATTTTGCAAGCCATAGCTGATCGACAATCTTTATTCAAGGCAGTGAATAAGTTCCTATCGATGAAAGTGATATTCGTAAAATTCATGGCAAGCCAGCCCTGTTAGTACATTCTTTTGCCCGGAATGAAGCGCGTACCTGAAGGCTAGGAAAAAATTGTATCTTTACGGAGTTTACCGGTATCTGATGTTATAAAATGTTTTAATTTGTTGAAACGGATCGTTGCGATATCATTCTTATTTATTCATCTCATGGCCATCACTGAATTGTGCCAGGTATTGAAAATCCCTTTGCTTGTCAGCCATTATAAGGAACATCATACTTTAAACGGTGATATAACATTCTTTATGTTTCTCAGAATGCATTATTTTAATGGTGATCCGCGTGATTCGGATTATGACTCTGACATGGAGTTGCCTTTTAAAACCAATTCTTACGCCATTACTGCAAACGTTAGTTTTTCTCTTCCTGCCTGTATTCAGAATGTTGCACCCCTGGTTTCATCTCAGGATCTTCCCGTTAACTATCCAAAATTCTTTTCAGTTTGGATGCCCTCCGTTCCTTTGAACGATATATTTCAGCCTCCACGGGTCTCTTAATCATACCATTCATTATTTCTGACACTATAACATGCCTTAGCATTGTTATGCTTATTACTTTAATCTGAAGATTAAGATCAATCCGTTATGCTTAATAGAATAATTGCATTTTCTATCCGCAATAAACTTATTGTGGGGATGATGACGCTGGCGCTTATTGGTTGGGGAATTTATAATGTTTCCAGGCTCCCCATTGATGCGGTACCTGACATTACGAACAACCAGGTACTTGTAATCACTTCATCACCATCACTCGGCGCAGCAGATATTGAACGACTGATAACCTTTCCTATAGAAATTGCCACGCGCAACATTCCGGGCATCATAGAACAACGATCATTTTCCCGGTTTGGCTTGTCTATCATAACAATCGTGTTTGATGATAAGACCGATGTTTACTGGGCCCGCCAACAGGTTAGCAGCCGGCTGGTAGAAGTACAGGCTCAAATTCCCAGTGGTTTAGGGATCCCAACATTGGGCCCTGTGACCACTGGCCTTGGCGAAATTTTCCAGTATGTTGTACGGCCGAAACCTGGTTACGAAGGAAAGTACAATGCGATGGAACTGAGAACGATCCAGGACTGGATTATCAGAAGGCAACTATTGGGAACACCTGGTATTGCTGATGTAAGCAGTTTTGGCGGTATGTTAAAACAGTATGAGATCGGTGTTAAGCCGGATAAACTTAAATCGTTCAATCTTTCCATTTCAGACGTTTTTAAAGCGCTGCAAAATAATAATCAGAACACTGGCGGTGCTTATATTGAGAAAGGTGCTACCGTATTATTTATAAGAAGCGAAGGCCTTTTAAAAAATAAGGAAGACATCTCAAATATTATCGTTAAAACGTTGCCTGATGGCACGCCTGTTACGATAAGAAACATTGCTGATGTTCAAATAGGTTTTGCCACCCGCTACGGAGCCATGTGTTATAATGATAAGGGAGAAGTGGCCGGGGCGGTAGTGATGATGTTAAAAGGTGGAAATTCGTCCCAGGTAATCAAAAATGTAAAACTAAAAATTGCACAGATAGAGAAAACACTACCAGAGGGTGTTTTGATTGAACCATTCCTGGATCGTACCAAGATGGTAAACAACGCCATCAGCACAGTTAAAAGGAACCTTATTGAAGGAGCTTTGATTGTCGTGTTTATTTTGGTAGTATTCCTGGGTAACTTGAGAGCCGGTTTGCTGGTGGCATCTATAATTCCACTGGCCATGTTATTTGCAATAAGTATGATGAACCTGTTTGGTGTTAGCGAAAACCTGATGAGCCTCGGTGCCCTGGATTTTGGTTTGATAGTAGACGGTGCAGTGATCATTGTTGAAGCCACCATGCACCACCTGTACAAACCTGCAAAATTTAATGACGCGCATAGAATTTCACAAGGGCAGATGGATGACGAAGTAATGGAATCGGCCAGTAAACTCATGAACGCAGCAGTGTTTGGCCAGGTGATTATACTTATTGTTTATTTCCCCATTTTATCACTACAGGGTATTGAAGGGAAGATGTTTAAGCCGATGGCCGAAACGGTTGTCTTTGCTATCCTGGGCGCCTTTATTCTTTCGCTTACTTATGTTCCAATGATGAGCTCTCTGGTATTGAGTAAAAATGTTAAAACCAGACCCACACTTTCTGACAGGTGGATGAAGAAGATTGAAAATGTATATAGCAGGGTATTAAGTAAAACAATTTTATTTCCAAAGCTGGTAATAGGTACCTCTGCCATTCTATTTGGGATAGCTGTGTGGATATTACTAAATATGGGCGGTGAATTTATCCCGAAATTGGAGGAAGGGGACTTTGCTGTTGATACGCGGGTGCTCACCGGCAGTTCTCTCACTACAACAATCAATTCAACACAACAGGCTTCTCATATCCTTTTGCAAAAGTTCCCGGAAGTGCAAAAAGTTGTCACCAAGATAGGAAGCGGAGAGATCCCTACTGATCCGATGCCAATGGATGCGTCTGATATGATGGTTATCTTAAAGCCGAAAAAACAATGGGTTTCGGCTACTTCTTTTGATGAGCTGGCCGAAAAAATGAGTAAGGCCCTTGAGGATGTGCCTGGAATTACGGCTGGTTTCCAGTTCCCGGTACAGATGCGTTTTAACGAATTGATGACTGGCGGCAGGCAGGATGTAATATGTAAGATTTTTGGAGAAGACCTGGACACACTTACACAGTATGCTGAAAAAATTGGCAGCATAATAAGTAAAATTGATGGCGCCAAAGATTTGTATGTGGAAGCACTAACCGGGCTTCCCCAGATAGAAATAAATTATAACCGCGCTGCACTGGCACAATATAGTATATCGATAACTGATGCAAACAACATCATACAATCAGCCTTCGCGGGCGCGATCACCGGGCAGGTTTATGAAAATGAAAGACGATTTGATTTGGTAGTACGATTGAATAACAACGAACGTAAGAACCTGTCTGATGTTCAAAACCTGTTGATTCTAACTTCGGGAGGAACACAAATTCCCTTGCAGCAGGTTGCCGATATACGAATAAAGATGGGGCCCAATCAAATCCAGCGTGAGAACGCCGCGCGGAGAATTACAGTTGGTTTCAACGTCCGTGGTAAAGACATACAAACAGTAGTGAAAGACCTACAGGCAAAGATCGCACAGCAGGTAAAATTTCCGGCGGCCTATTACACTACCTATGGTGGACAATTTGAAAACCTTGTCGCCGCGAAAAAGCGTTTAAGCATTGCTGTTCCTATTTCATTACTGCTTATTTTCATCATGCTCTATTTTGCCTTTAACTCTTTTGGCGAAAGCTTCCTGATATTTACCGCTATCCCGCTTTCTGCTATCGGTGGAATATTTTCTTTGTTTATCAGGGGGATGCCATTCAGTATTTCTGCTGGGGTAGGTTTCATTGCGTTATTTGGCATCGCGGTTTTGAATGGCATCGTATTACTTACTGAATTTAACTCATTACAAAAAAACGGGATGCAGGATATTAAGCAGAGAGTTTTTGAAGGAACGAGGAATCGTTTGAGGCCTGTATTGATGACTGCCGCAGTTGCTTCATTAGGATTTCTTCCCATGGCAATGAGTAATGGTGCAGGTGCAGAAGTGCAACGGCCACTTGCTACCGTTGTGATAGGAGGTCTGCTAACGGCTACGCTGCTTACGCTTCTAGTATTGCCTGTTTTATACATTTCGGCGGATAAAATAAGAAACAGAAAATCTTTTAGTTTAAAATTCATCACCAGGGTGTTTAGAAAAACGCGAAAAATAAATTCTGTAATTATCTTAATATTTATTGGCAACTCAGTAGCTCAACTATATGCACAGCAAAGAGTCATCTCCTTGCCAGAGGCTATTGATATGGCTACCAGGCAAAATCTTTCCATGCAATCGGCGAAACTGCAAACGCAATCTTTGGAGAAATTACAAAGAAGTGCATGGGAAATACCCTTCACCAATGTGCAGGGAGAATTTGCACAATTCAACAGCACCTCCAACGATACGCGGTTCACGGTTACCCAGGCAGTATCATTTCCTAAAGTGTACCGAAGGCAACAGTATCTTCTAAAGGAACAAACTCGTGGTGGCATCCTCAATGAAAGTGTTATAAAACTTACTGTAAAAAAGCAGGTAGTGCGTGTTTACTATGAGATGCTTATATTGCTTCAGAAAAGGATGTTGTTGTTAAGGGCCGATAGTTTATATGAAGCCGTTCTGCAAAAACAGGAATTACGTTTTAAAGCCGGGGAAGTTAACATTGTTGAGGTTACATCTGCCAGGTCGCAGAAGCAACAGGCAGCAATCCAGTGGCAACAACTTGATACAGACTTTCAAATGCTGCAAAGTCATTTAGGCTACCTGTTAAACACAAAAGAAATTTTGGTGCCTATGATCGTTGATCCCATGCTGGCATTGCTGAATACGCCTGATACCGCATCAATCATCCAATATCCGGGGCTCCAGGTAAAGAAGCAACAACAGGATATTTTATGGAAAGAGTTGCAGTTAGCCAAGTCACGTACATTGCCGTTATTAAATGTCGGCTTCAGTAATCAATCGTTGATCGGGCCGCAGAATATTAATGGTGTTAATAAATATTTTGATGCATCAAGGAGATTTTCTTCCCTAATAGCAGGGATAAACGTCCCGATTTTCAGAGGGTATCTTAAGGCCAGGATAAATGCGGCAGATTTAAGATATGTTGCGTCGCAATCCGAATATGCAGATACACTGGCTTACCAGAAATCAGTGCTGCAACAGCTGCTTCTTACATACATGAAAAATCTGAGGACACTGAAATACTTTGAAGAGTCGGCACTTCAACAGTCCAGGATATTGTTTGAGAATGCCTCTCTCCAGTTTAATAATGGCGCCATTAGTTTTTTTGAGTGGACCGTACTTGTCAACCAGTCAATCAGTTTACAATCAGGTTATATTGATGCGCTGAATGAGTGGAACAGAACGGTACTTGAAATCAATTCATATTCTCCCAATTTTTAATTACAATCCATGAATAAGATACTTTTTATTATTTTACTTTTTACTGTTTGCAGTTGCACATCCAAAAAAGAAGTAACGCAAGAAACGCTGCCAAAATCTGGTAATGAAATGAACGTAACATTAACGGATGCTCAGATAAAAAATGCAGGCATAGTAACAGGTAAACCGCAAATGAGGTACATGCATTCACTACTCAAAGTAAATGGATTGGTTGACGTTCCTCCTCGAAATATGCTAACAATTAGTTTTCCATCAGGCGGCTATCTTAAAAGTACAGACCTGTTGCCGGGTATGAAAATCAGGAAGGGCCAGGTATTGGCTGTTATGCAGGATCAGTCTGTTATCCAGGTGCAGGAAGATTTCCTGATGGCCCAGGCCAGGTATACTCTTTTAGAGAAAGAATACGAACGCCAAAAACTGCTGAATACCACCAAGTCCACAAGCGATAAAATCTTTGAACAGGCGACCAGCGAGTTTCAATCTGTAAAAATATCCTTAAGCTCCCTTAAACAGAAATTATTGTTGATTGGGATTAACCCTGCTTCTCTTTTAGAAAGCAATATTAGCAGAACGGTAGATATTATTGCCCCTATCGATGGATATGTTGCAACGGTGAGAGTAAACATAGGTAAATATGTCAATCCTACCGATGTATTATTTGAACTGGTAAATACCAACGACTTACATCTTGCTCTTACAATTTTTGAAAAGGACCTTAACTCAATCATTCCTGGCCAGTTGGTGCGTTGTTACCTTACAGGTGATACTTCAACAATCTACCCGGCCAAAGTAATGTTGGTAAGTAAAACACTCGATAGTAACAGGAGCGCCACTGTACATTGCCATTTTACCGGCGCTGTGCCAAAACTGCTTCCCGGGATGTTTATGAACGCAGAAATTGAACTTACAAATAGTTCCGTTATTTCTGTACCTGAAGAAGCTGTTGTTAGATCGGGAGAGAAAGATTACGTTTTTGTTGAATTTCAAAATAAAATATTTCAAATGGTACCCGTCAATACCTCTTTACCAGAAAATGGATTTGTTGCAATCAGTTCAGCTAATTTGGATTTATTGGACCATGTTCTTATCATAAAGAATTCGTATGCTGCCTTGATGAAAATTAAAAATACAGGTGACGAAGAGTAATGTGTGCTGTATCAATCATTTTGAGATCAGCTTTATACAGCTTAATTCATTAAAATCCAGCGTTTGCCTCACAAAAAAAGGCATGCGAATAGGGTTAGGCGGAATAGGCAAAGGTTATGCCGCAGAGCCTGATAGTGACATTTGTTACACTGGCGATGAAAATTAAATAACCAGATTACGCTTCGAGTTAAATTAACAAGATGGAAGGGATGATTTTTTAAAATCAGCAATCAATGCTAACTGACACATATAGTCGCTGGAAGGAAAAGTGGTGGGTACTGTACAATAATTCTTGTTTTTACGCCATGGCCTGACTAAGGCTTTCAGGGCTTTGCGTTTGAGTCTACACCGTTAATTCATTTTGAAAAATATTTTGACAGGGAAGTTGGCTATTTTATAATAACGGTGGTTTTCCGGCAGGGAGTAAAATTAAAAAAATGAAAGGCATTGGTGAAACAAATTCGAATTTATGGGGCGTTAGAAGATAAAATTGCTTGATTCATCTCATTGTTCAGGTGCGATACCGTATCCTGAAATACATTTGTAAACGCATGGAAATCTTTTAATAGCCGTCCAATATGTCAACTATGAATAAGTAAACCATCATGCAAAAGGTTTAAATACAAGTAGATTCGTAAAAAGGTTAACCGGTCAATTAAAAAATTATACTCAAAAAAATATCATGTTGAAAACAGTCAAGCAATTAGTCATAGCCGTAGCATTGTTAACCGTCATGAGTGGCGCTGAACTTCTGCCAGGTAAATCAATAAAAATCTATGTGTCTGATTATGAAAATGTATTGGGAACCTCGTTAGAAATTAAGATCGCTGCAGATGATGAGCAGCGGGCAGTTAAGGCTGAAGGCGCTGCCCTGGCGGAAATCGACAGGCTGAACAAAATACTGAGCGGATATGATTCTTCGAGTGAATTTTCCCGGTGGATGAAAGCGGACAAGAAACCGACAATGATATCAACGGATTTGTTTGAGGTGTTGGCTCTCTTTGATAAGTGGCGATTTAAGTCGAACGGCGCCATAGACGCTTCCGCTGAAGTTATTAGCAAAATTTGGAAAGATGCTTCCATGCAAAACAGGCTTCCCTCAGCCAGTGAGATAGCAGTTGCTTTGCGGGAAGTAAAACGACTTCATTACAAGCTTGACGAAAAAAATCATACGGTGCTTCGTTTGACAAATGACCCTTTGATGCTGAATTCCTTCACCAAGAGCTACGTTATGAATAAGGCTTCAGATGCTGTTATGGCAAGTGCCGGCGTAATTGGAGTAGTAATGAATATTGGCGGCGATATCCAGGTACGTGGTGCTCACATGGAACAAATATATGTTAGCAATCCAAAAGCAAATGCGGAAAATGATCCGCCGGTCGCATCGATTTATCTTCGCAACAAAACAATTGCAACCAGCGGTAATTATCGCCGTGGTGAGCTCATCAATGGAAAATGGTACTCCCACATTGTGGATCCGCGCACCGGTAAACCTGCCAGTGGTGTTATTAGCGCTACCGTTATTGCAGACGG
The DNA here is from genome assembly GCA_039921525.1 of Chitinophagaceae bacterium. Taxonomy (GTDB): domain Bacteria; phylum Bacteroidota; class Bacteroidia; order Chitinophagales; family Chitinophagaceae; genus JADCRZ01. The sequence continues at coordinate 8,386 of JBDSBP010000033.1, forward strand.
TGCCACGGATGCGGGAGCACTCGCTACGGCCCTGAATATACTAAGCCTGGAAGAAGGAAGGCAATTGGTTGCTTCCGTTCCAGGAGCTGAATTCATGCTCATTACCGCAGATGGCAAGAGGTTGTCGAGTGCAGGGTGGAAAAAGCTTGAAAACCCGCTACCAATTAAAGATCTTGAACCGCTGTCATCATCGTCAAAGGATAAAAATGTGGGATCCTAATTACGAAGTAGTGATTAACCTGGAGTTGGCCACAATCGGGGGAATGAGGGTCCATCGTCCTTTTGTAGCGGTTTGGGTGGCAGATGGGGATAAAAAACCTGTAAGGCAGCTTGCATTATGGTACAACAAACCAAAGTGGCTTAATGAAATGCGTTCATGGTATTCCACTTACTATGAGATCTTCTCATCGGGCAATAGCATCCGTTCTACCACCAGTGCCACAAGGGCTCCGGGAAAATATATATTGAAATGGGATGGGAAGGATGATAAGGGGAATTTTGTGAAACAGGCAACTTATACCGTTTATATAGAATCAGCAAGGGAGCATGGTACTTACCAGTTGATGAGTAAGGACATTACCGTAAACACGCTACAACATATTGATATGCCCGGAAACGGTGAAATATCCTCGGCATCATTAGACTATCGAAAAAAAGAAGATGCAGACTAATCAATACTTTCAGGTTCAGCCTGCAACGCAACAGAATACCAGAAAACCAAGGGCGGAATGGCATAAACGTACTGCAGCCATTTCCCGATGGCTGCACACTTATCTTTCGATGTTCAGTTTTATTGTGGTACTTTTCTTTGCTATCACCGGCATCACCTTAAATCACGCGGAATGGTTTGATGGTGCGCAGGTAGAAAAAAAGATAAACGGCGCTATGCCTGCAGCGTGGGTTAACACAAATGACACATCCCTGGTAAAAAAGCTGGAAGTCGTTGAGTTTCTTCGTAACAACTATAGCATCAAGGGTTCTGTTAGTGACTTCCTAATCGATGATCAACAGTGTTCTCTTTCCTTCAAAGGACCTGGATATAGTGCCGACGCTTTCATAAATCGCAAGGATGGTAAATTCCGGTTAATGGAAATGAAGCTGGGACTTGTGGCTGTATTAAATGACCTTCACAAGGGACGTGATACCGACAAAGCCTGGAGCTGGATGATCGACGTGTCTGCAGGTTTTTTAACGCTTGTATCACTGAGCGGACTGGTGATTCTCTTCTTTCTCAAAAGTAAACGAATGTATGGGATACTTCTCGCGGTTGCGGGTGGTGTAATTGTTTATATCACTTATCATTTCCTGGTATCCTGATATGTTTCTTGTCCAGTAGATGTGGCGGCTATCTAACACGTATGCAAATGACAAATAGGTAGTCAGAGACTTTAAGAACTGAATTAGTGTCCTTTGGGATTTTCAATTTTAATGTAAGCCGTGAGGCCGAATATCTTCAATTCTTATGGGTGAATAACCGACCATCCTTCCGATTGCCTTATTATAATTTCACCGTTACCACTTGGAACGTATGAAATAAATGGCCATAACTCGTCCTTGGCTATTTTCCTTTCTCTGACAGTATTTTCACATTGCGCTAATAACACCCCTTTATCTCGTAGCGTCATTAATAAGGTGTCATAGTGATTACTCCTTTTAAATATTTCAACGCCGTCACCGAAAGCGACTAATTCTACTTCTAATTTTCCCTTAAGCCGGGGATCCGAAAGTGCATTGTTTATATTTCGTATAATACCCTTTACCTTTTTTTCATCTGACTCGTTGATAAAATACAACGCGTTATATTTTTTCAGAGTAGCTGGCGCACCCTGGAATGAGCCTGGATCTGCTTTAATCTGCGTAAGTCCGGACTGGTTGAAGTACGCAAACGAATTAAGTAACAATAGAAGTGTTTTCATAACAATAAATTTATCTTTAGATAAAATTAATCTCTTGTGGTTGAATAGACTATAGAAATGCTGTCAGGAGAATGACCTGGCGTATTGATCGTGATGAGTTCGATGTGCCAAATTCAATCTGTTGAGGTTCATCAAAAAAAATGAGCATAGGACGAGGAAGTAGGTATGAGGTTAGCTATCAGCTATCAGCTTTGATCAGTAGCGTTTGATATTTCATGCGACTTTAACTGCGTAACTGAAATGGGAAAGATTTGTTCCCCGAATTATTTATTTCCATATGGATGTTATTTGATATTCAAACTTATCATTACCAGGTAAGCTTAAAGTTGACATCCATCACTGTTAGTACTTACCCTTTTAACAATCTTTTTATATATGATACTTTTGTTAAAAACAAACCGTTCACTTAGTCTACGTGGTTTTAAGTAAATATACAATTAATAATACACTAACAAGAAAGATGAAACCAGTGAGTATTGTTATAAGTAAAGATGAATGATTGTAGTATCCCTTTTCAAGCTGTTTTCTGGTTTGTTTATACCTGATATAAGAAAGTATGGAAGTTAAAGCTCCAACTGCTACCAAAAAGATTCCTAATATTGCCGAATACCCCTTACTTTTAATAACATTATCCTCGCCCAAGACCTCGGAAATTTGTCTTATAAATAATGAAAACTTTACTACAACAAACCCAAAAGCCATAATACCGATTGACGTTCTTACCCAGGCAAGAAACGTTCTTTCATTGGCTAGATGATCACTTGGGTTATTTTTTTTATCTATCTCCATAATATCAATTGAAACCTGCAAAAGGTGGATATTCTAAATAATAGTACCATTGAATAAAGTCAGAATAACCATTTAGTGGAATAAGCAAAACTTAAATCTGTATCATTCCACGTGAATTAATATATAAGTGAAAAAAATCAAGCTTTTCCTTGTAAAATGTTATTCTGATATAACAGAGTCAATAATCATCAGACCGGAATATAGTAGTCATTGAGCGATCAAAAAATCTAAACATGAAGTTCTGAAAAAATAGATGACAAAAAATGCAAATTTGAATCGCAACAAATGATACACCTTTATTCTCCATTTTTTTGAGCATTGTCACTAAGGTAACCGTTCCTTAAATTTTCCATATACCCAAGTGCCAGCGATAGCACTTGATAAAACAATAAACACTACGAAAGCGCCAGTACCAATCTGTGCGAACAACGGTCCGGGACAAGCTCCTGTCAATGCCCATCCAAGCCCAAAAATAATACCGCCTATAATTTGACCTTTATCAAATGTTTTTGATTCAAACGTAATTGCGTCTCCATTAATAGTTTTTATATCAAACTTTTTAATGAGCCATACTGAAATAATGCCAACGATTACCGCAGTACCAATTACTCCATACATATGAAAACTCTGCAGGCGGAACATTTCCTGGATACGGAACCAGGATATAACCTCTGATTTGACAAATACAATTCCGAATACAACCCCTACCAAAGAATATTTTAAGTTGCTCCATATGGGGGATGGTTTAGGATTTTTATCTTGGATGATTGAATCCACTGAAGATACTTCAAAATCGGTGTTTATATCAATTGGGTTCTTCGGAGTCCGAGCTTCTTCTATTGATTCCATAAAATATATTATCGCTGGTTAAATTTATAATTTCATGATCAAAGGCAGTATCAGGTTCGCCATGATAAACCCTCCTATCATGAAGCTAACAGTGGCGATGAGAGATGGAACCTGCAAATTACTCAATCCCATTATAGAATGGCCGCTGGTGCAACCACCCGCATAACGCGTTCCAAACCCTACCAAAAATCCGCCACCTGCCAAGAGGATAAAGCCCCTTAAAGTAAATAATGAACTAAAAGTGAATAGTTGAACAGGAATCATGCTATCATAATTGTTTATTCCATATTGATTAAGCTCTGTTATCAGCTTGGGATTGACTATAATTGGAGAAGGATCTCCCAATAACTTAACTGCAATCAGCGCCCCGATTACTATACCACCCACAAAAAAGAAGTTCCAGGTTTCTTTTTTCCAATCATATTCAAAAAATTTAATTCCCGACGGAAAACATGCGGCGCATATATGTTTAAGATTTGAAGATATGCCAAAATGCTTGTTACCTAACAAAAGCAACGCCGGCACAATCAGTCCAATTATAATACCTGCTGCATACCATGACCAGGGTTGTTTTAATATATCCATCATAGAGACAAATTGAAATTATTATTTATTGTATAAAGTTGTAAGCCTTCGGGAATATAAACAGTTTAAAATTATATAAAGTTCTCAACATGTGTATCTTAATAAATTTGATGGTATAACTGAAAAGCGTAAAACATAATTAAGATAATACAGATTGTTTGAAATTATCGGTGATTGTTAAGGCATTGAATTAATTATCCAGGTATCGCAGGCTTTAATTAGAGCGCATTCGTTTATGAGTTCCTAATGAATAATAGAAGTATGTTTTTGAAAAATTCAGGAAAATTGGCTGGTGTAATGTCAATGATAAACTGTCGGTAATGTTGTCGATCAGCAATCAGTGGTAAGCTATCAGGAAACAATGCGGGAATAATTTCCTCCTGATAGCTGAAGGCTGATAGCCAAAGCGTCATTTTATAGTTGAAATACCACTAGTGACCTGTGTAATGTTTAGCTTATTGTTTATCAAATTTCGTAAAGCTTCCCAAAGTATCAGATATCAAATAATGTCAAATAGATAATTTTATTACCCCCTCTTAAAATTATTTTATTTGCATATTTAAATTATTATCGTAATATTGCGATATAAAAAAGAAGAAACTGATGGGACTTACGAAATCGGAAATATTTAGTGACAAGCAAAACAGGCTCGCCAATATGATGAAAGCCCTGGCGCATCCAGCCAGGATCGCGATCATCCAGAAGCTGATAAAAGCAAATGCCTGTATTTGCGGTGATCTGGTTGATGAACTCGGACTTGCCCAGTCGACCATTTCCCAGCATTTAAAAGAACTTAAAAACGCAGGTCTCATCAGGGGAACAATCGAAGGAACAAGTATGTGCTATTGCATTGATGAAAAGGTATGGAAGCAATTCAAGAAGGAGTTCGAAACATTCTTTGTGGACTACAATCGAAGTGATAGCTGCTGCTAATTTTATTTATCCTATATATCGCAGTATTGCAATAAAACGTTTAATAAAAGAAAACATGAAAAACGCTGAAAAATTAAAAGAGATCGTAAAGCAGAAATACAGCGAGATCGCTTTACAGGATAAGGAGGACAATCAAGCTTCCTGCTGTGGCGCCGGTGGATGCTCAACCGAGGTCTATAATATCATGAGCGACGATTACAGTGCGCTTGGGGGGTATAATCCCGATGCTGATCTTGGTCTTGGTTGCGGCTTGCCAACAGAGTTTGCAAATATCAAACCCGGTAATACGGTAATTGATCTGGGTTCAGGAGCAGGTAATGATTGTTTTGTAGCCCGCGCTGAAACTGGTGATACAGGTAAAATAATAGGCATTGATTTTACCCCGGCCATGCTTGAAAAAGCCAAGGCAAACGCCGAAAAACGTGGTTTCAATAATGTTGAATTCCGCCAGGGAGATATCGAGAATATGCCGGTATCTGCAAATACCGCTGATGTTATCGTAAGCAACTGCGTTTTAAACCTGGTGCCAAATAAAGATGGAGTTTTCAAAGATATCTTTAGGGTACTGAAACCCGGAGGCCATTTTAGTATATCGGATATAGTACTTATAGGAGATCTTCCTGAAGCTCTGAGAAAAGATGTTGAAATGTATGCTGGCTGTGTATCCGGAGCCATCCAAAAAGATGAATATATGGAGCTCATCAAAAGTAACGGCTTTGAAAACATTGTCATACAAAAACAAAAACCAATCATCCTGCCTCACGATATCCTCGAAAATTACCTGGATGATGCCGAATTAAAAGAGTTTAAGTCGGGAAAGACAGGTATTTTTAGCATTACCGCATACGCTGAAAAGCCAGGCCAGGTTACTGCCTGTTGCGGTCCTGATTGTTGCAACTGATAAAACGAGGCGGATGACAATAGCACCTTTAACCATCGATCACTGGGCACAGGTCAAAGCAATATATGAAAGCGGCATTGCTACCGGTAATGCCACTTTTCAAACAACGTCACCTGGGTAGCAGGAATGGGATGACTCGCATATCAAAACCTCCCGAATAGTGTTAATTGATGGCGATGCAGTCCTTGGATGGGCGGCGTTAACGCCAGTTTCCGGCCGTTGTGTGTATGCAGGTGTCGCCGAGATAAGCGTTTATGTACTGCCCTTGGTACAAGGCAAAGGCTTTGGAAAACAACTGCTGGAGGCTCTAATCTCACAAAGTGAACAAAACAATACATGGACACTCCAGGCAGGCATATTCCCGGAAAATAAAGCCAGTTTGAAAATTCACCAGGACACGGGTTTTCGAATTATCGGCACAAGAGAAAAGATTGGAAAAATGAACAATATATGGAGAGATACTATCCTGCTCGAAAGAAGAAGTAAAATAATAGGAGTCAATTAAACCAGGAGCTCAAATAACTGCCGGCCTGCCGCTAAAAGAAAAATCCAGGTTTTCCTGATCGTTACCGTACACTATGGATCTTCCCTATGTTGGCAATAGGAGTTGCCATGGAACATTTTTTGCCATCAGCAGCCGGAATTTTTAACGCGTTTCAATCGGCAATAACTAATATACTTATTACAATCAGGCTTATCCTGGTGATGTATCTGCCGCTGGCCAGGATTAAGTTGAGCAGCTTCCCGAAGTGTTTGAAACCAAAAGATCCTTTCCCTGGTTATAAACTTGGGTATAGGTACATGCTGACGTTCTTCCTTGTTATCATATATCTATCAGTTATCGGCCTTATGAATGTTGCCTTCTGTTTACGAAGGGTATTTTACACCTCCCAAAAATTACAAACCAACTAAAATCCTTTATGAAAATTGCTTTGTTCAGCGATATCCACGCAAACCTTCCGGCCCTGGAAGCCTTTTTTATTAATGTTGATGAAAGAAATCCGGATGCCATCTATTGCCTCGGTGATCTTGTGGGATACAATATCTGGCCCAACGAAGTAGTAAATGAAATCAAACGAAGAAAAATCCCAACCATAGCAGGCAACTATGATTTTGGCATTGGAAGAATGAGCAATGATTGTGGCTGTGCCTATAAAACGGAATCTGAAAAGGACATGGGAAAGATCTCGATATCATTCACCAACTCGATTATGAAGGAAGAACAAAGAAAATACCTGCGCACGCTGCCCGCTCACATCAAAGTAGAATTCCAGCTGAATGAGGATAAATTAAACCTTTTGCTGGTGCATGGCAGCCCACGAAAGATAAATGAATATCTGTTTGAGGATAGAGATGAAAAAAGTCTGTTGCGCATCATGGAACAAGCTGATGCCGATATCATGTGCTTTGGCCATACGCATAAACCATATCACAGGATATTACCAACCGAACAAAGAGATCTAAAACATTTTCGTCACGCAATCAATATAGGATCGGTCGGCAAACCAAAAGATGGCGATTCGCGCGGATGTTATGTATTGCTTACCATAAATGACAACAGCAGCATCACCGATAAGGAAACCGTCAAGGCTGAATTCATCAGGTTTGACTATGATGTAGAAAGAGCTGCAAAAGCAGTCGAAGAAAGTGATTTACCCAATGATTATGCTGGCATGTTGAGGAAAGGATGTTGATTGTAGTCTTCCCTCTCGAAATTTTTTTTATAGTCATCAAATGCATATTTTACTTGCCGGCATTTGAGTTGACTCAGAATGTATTACTAATGCGGTAAATAAGGTTGACGAATCCAGTTTCAAATTATCATGGTGTTATTTCAAACAACGTGTTCTATTTTTCATCTTCAATGATTTTCAAAATCACAATATAACTGATGATGATCATAGTTTTACTCCTTTGTTATTATGAAATTTACAGTTGTAATTTCATCTAATACTTTTATATGATAGAGTTAATCAGGAAGATCTATTTAATTGGTTATATAGTTTCTAATTTATTTGCAGTGGCTTTGCTGATCATTGCATGGAAGCGACCTATCATGGCAAGACTTATTTTTTCCATCATCTTTCTTGGAGCTTGCGCTACTAACTGGACAATTGCCGTTAACCGCCCGGAAGCTTACCTGGATTTTGGGGACATGACAATATTTAGCTGGTACAGGGAATTCATTGCTGGATGGTTTAGTGAGCATATCCTCTTAACTGTGGGGCTAATTGCATCTGTACAAGGAATTATTGGTATTTCATTACTTTTAAATGGATGGATCTATAAAATCAGTGTAGTGGGTGGAATCCTGTTTCTTTTGGCTATTATTCCGTTGGTGATTACTTCGGCATTTCCAGGTTCGATAATCATGACCATTGCTATGATGATGATTTTTAACAAAGGCCATAATCTTATTTTAGAACATTCAAGGTTTAAAAAGAATTCAATTTCTTAAGAATTAAAAAGGCATTACCGGTGTATTAATTATTACAGCTCGCGACAAACCTACAAGATCTTGTGGAACTGTTAAGCTTCGTCTTGGAACTAAAGTATGATCAATGGTATACTTATTGGAAGGCTCGAGGTCAGTATTTTTTTTACTATCTGACTAATAGTGAATGTTTTTCTAATCTTCCCTGGTAATACGTTACAAGCTTGCTTGTAACGGAGGCCTGGATTAATATCTCAATTTGAATATTGTAGTCATGCGGATACCAAAAGATGTGCTTCCAGTGTTTCGCGCCGCATTCAGGCCGGGATCTAGGAAATCAGTTATCGTCTGTAACATCCAATCCGTTCGCTGCATCATCCCTAAATGGGTGGTGCCCGGTGAAATGGCCAGCCGGAATTTTGGCAACCCGCGTATTTCGGCCATTTTTCCGCCACCTTTGTCCCGAAACAATACCAGGGCATGTTCATATCGTGGTCGGCAAATACTTTTGCAGTTTCTTCATTGGACGGTGGATATGTCCATTGTCAATTCCAGCTATCAGCCTTAATTCATTATTAGTAAATTTTTCTCAATCAAATGGCCAGCCAATATTTTATTTGATGCATTAATTTTAAAGTTCTCCTTTGCCAAACAATTAAGTAATAATGTGTAAGCGTCTTCCCTTAACGGATAGGATAAAAATGTACGTTTATCCAGGACGTAATATTCAGACGTTCCTTTGAACAGGCTGTAATGCTTAAGATTGAATCGTAGCAATTTGCTCGGATCATAAACTTGTTCACCATAATTATTGCCTGTATGGTCATGGTTGAAACCGGGTAACTTTTTGTTATCGATATTTTTATGAAGGTAGAACCACGCTTCCCATTGTTGAGGATATTTTTCCAGGACATGCGTGAAATGAGAGTAAAGTTCCTGCATCGTTGACAACGCATAGTTTTCTCTTTCTTCATGTTCGCCTGGTGTAATCGATTTGCCAAAATCAAAATAGAGGTCCTTGTAATTTTCCAGGAAACAGGAAGCGGTAAGTATAGGTACTTTTGCAATATGTGAAATATAGGCCGCTCCTTTCCTTACGTGGAGATTACCATTCAAGAAATCTATTGAACACAAACTATCCTGTTTAGCCTTATTTCCACCTGCGCCAATATTGCCATCAAGATAAATTACCAGGCTTTTTCCCTTTTTAATTTCTTTTATCATAGAGATGAGGCAGGAAGGTGATTCGGCATCTATCAGCGTAAATGATTTATTAAAATATTCCTGGCTTTTTTTGAGAAATTCTCTTGATTGTTCTGAAATAGTCGCGCTGGAAATTACCAGTGCAAAGGGAACATCATGTTCGAGCAATAAAGAATTTATTTGCCGGTAAGATCCAAAGTGAAAGGTGGCGATTACATGAGGGTTGCTTTTTAATTCCTGGAGTTTTGTCAATACATTATCATCCAGTATGGCATCCTTTACTATAATCGGGTATTGCTGACCCAGCATGGTAATATGCTGGAAAGTAAGAATGTCCTTGATAACAGATCCATGATCCGACACTTTTATTGATCGTATAAAATGACTCAGTGCTAATGAAGCCATGCTAAAGTTATTAACCTGCTTTTGATCTATTAATAACTCTTCAAGTGTCAGCTGCTCAAAATGCGCAACTGTTGCTGCTACATTTTTCAGGTATTGCGTTTTGTCCATGTTTGATTTTTTAAAAGGGAGTTAAGAAATAATGCGATGACGAGTATCAGGGAGACTATCTTTGCCATACTTGATAAATGAAATTCATTATTAGACATTTCCTGGCTTAGCTCCCTGACTGTAGTGATGAAATAATTAACCAGATGGTAGTACACCCATAACCAGAATGTGAAATTTAAAATTCTATATATAAGTAATGGGTTGTTAAGGCCCCTGGCACTATAATTTCTTCGTATTTTTTCCCTCTTCCATTTCAATATAACTGGGAGAGTAATGGTAGATCTTTTTTTAAGGTTTGGGATATTTAAAAAATCGCTTAATATCCAATAACCATCATATCTAAAAAATGGATTCAGGGATGCAAGTAAGCTTAAGGTATTTAAAATTATCAAAGCGCTAATAGCCGCCGAACCATTCAGTATATACCACCCAATTATAAGAACCAGGTTTATTAATAACTGGAAGTAAATTCCTCCCATATTTACCTTGATCCGGTTTGATCTGGGCAATCCCCAAACCGCGGTCAATTCTGTGTAGAAGACAGGAAAGATAAAATAAAATCCAAACCCAATTGACCCACTGGTTATTTTGGTTTTATAAGCCGCTGTTGCGTGGCCAACTTCGTGCAGGAAGAGAATAATCAGGTATGCAATGGTTACCAGTATAAAATCCCTGGTATCCATCAGGTCCAGGAAAGAATTTAGCCCCTGCCTGATTGACGCGTTTACAACTGTTACCAGGAAAGTTATGATACATGAAGCAGGGAGCAGGAGGTAATATAGCCTGTTTAAGAACAATACGCTTAATAGTTTTAAGAAGTAATTTATTCTTCCCGGATTAAGAATGTTTATTTTGAACTTTATGTAATTATCCACTTCATGTCGCTGTGCTATGGTTGCGGGATCAATAATTTTAGCGAGTTCTTTCGAATGTAAGATCCTGATAATTCCTTCTTCGCTGATATTGCTGTTCGAAAACAGGCTGTTAACACAATTCGCGATCTCAGAAACAGAATATTTTAGTTTAAGGTGATAAAGAATAGAATAAGAGAGTCTGTCAACTACAAAAAATATTTTGCCTGAAGAGACAAGGTAACGGTTCTCCTTTTCTATAAACTGTAATATATAATCGGTATTCAGTTCTTTTAATAGTTCGGGCATAACATTAAGATTAAAAAGCTGCCTCCAGAAAGAGGCAGCTCAATTCAAAAAGTGGCTTAACCCTGGTACCAGATAGCGCAACAAATAGTTGGAGCTAATTCAAGTCTTTCTTCAAGCTGGTCAATAGAAATGCCGTTTTCTGCCTGTAACAGGTCTTCATTGATTTGTTTCATGATGCTAGGTTTATTTTTTAATACCTCTTTTAATCGGCTTCGGTGTTGGCCTATCCTATTTGTTTTTTTCGAGTCAAAAAAGGAAAATGTCTCTCAATTTCGGCCTGAAATTATTTTTAACAATTTTACTTATCTTACAAATGCGTTCTGGAACTGCTTAGCGATACCTGATGTAAACTTCCTGGAGTGGTTGAATATATTCGATCCCGGATAATAATAGAATACTGATTCAAATAATTGTTAATGATATATTTTTTCGATTCTAATACAATTATCGGTTTACAAGTATATATAACAGTAATTGTAAAAGGTCAATAGAGGCGTTTGAAATTTTTTATTAAATGACAAAGAAAGATCTGGATGCAGGAT
>JBDSBP010000034.1:0-39223 GCA_039921525.1 Chitinophagaceae bacterium
TTTACCGTTTGTATTTTGCGAATCATGTTTTTTTACTCTTAATGATATTTCACAGAACCTCGCCATGCTTGCAAGCATCATCAGCAATTACCTGCTATTAATATTTTATACATTATAATATAACTAGATATATATTAAATGAGACTAAAAATACCAATTAGATTATTAATGCGAATAAATACGATTGTATTTAATTTCTTTTAATACAAAAGTACCTATGCATAAATTATTTCTTGAAACTTCTGAATGAAACAGAGGCAAGAGGGGAAAGTGTGTTAATGGCAGAAGGATGCTCAGCGATTCCGTCTGCAAATAGAGCGGCAAGAATATCACCCGAACCATTAAAAGAAACTGGCAAGGCTCCGAAAGGCGACTCCTGTAATGAAACCGGAAAAAATTCATCTACATCAGATTTTTTAGAACGGTGACCCATGAAAGGAAGGGTACGTATGCCAGGGTCGCCACATCCAAAACAGTGCGATAGAAATATTTCGACAAACAGGGTAAAGGTAACCAGGCTGGAAAAGGGATTCCCTGGCAATGCGAAAACCATTGCACCATTTGGGAAATATCCACACCACATTGGTTTGCCGGGCTTAATGGCCACTTTATGAAAAAGTTTAATGACACCTAAGGACGCCAGGATCTCAGGTACATAATCCGCATCGCCCGCAGATACTCCTCCGCTGATAATAATGATATCACCCTTAATTCCTTGCTGAAATATATTATACAATTCATTTTTATCATCCCGTATATGTTCCGATAAAAAAGGCGTAACGCCCCATTTCTGTAAAAGCGACTTAAGAAGGTATGAATTGCTGTTTCGGATCTGTACAGCAGTGACGGGTTTTTCAACAGCTACCACTTCGTTGCCCGTAGTAAACAATGAGACCCTGGGCAGTTTTTCCACCACTACGCTGGCTTTTCCCAAAGCAGCCAATACACTGATCATAGCTGGGGTGCACCAAACGGAAGGACCAATTATACGTTCGCCTGCTTTTACATCCTCACCTTGCCTGGCAATATGCTGGAATGCCGGGTATTGACCTGGCTGAACCATCATAAAACCGTCTTTCTCAATAATATCTTCCCGGCGGATGACCAGGTCGGCAAAAGTAGGAACGGACGCACCTGTCATAATTTTATAACATTCCCCGCTGGCAAGCGAGGTGGTAGAAACCTGCCCGGCAAAAATCGTTTCCGCTACAATAAATTCCAGGATATCCTTTTGCAGGTCTGCCGAATGTATAGCGTAGCCGTCCATAGTAGCACGGTTAAAAGGGGGATAATCCCGATCAGCTATAACAGGCTCCGCCAAAACCCTGCCCAGTGCCTGCTCTAGTGCCACTGTCTCAGTGCCAAAAGACTTCGCCATCCCAATTAATATACCCTGCGCTTCTCTATATGTGAGCATTTGTGTATGTGGTTTGAGAATTGGCTATCAGCCGTCAGCTATCAGCTATCAGCTTTGGTCACTAGGTTGGCCCGATTTCACAATGTAAACAACTTGGAAGTTATATAAAAGCAAAAATAGCTATTTCGCCCGTTTAATTACTATTAACGTCTTCATTCCAAGGAATTAACCATTAACCATTAACCATTAACTAATGCCCTCCTCCTTTCATCATCTTCCTTGCATGAAATATGGCAGGCAAAACAGCTTCCAGCGACTCCCGGCATCCATCGGTACTGCCTGGTAGGGTTACTATGAGCGTCTGCCGTATTGACCCGGCAACGGCCCGGCTCATCATCGCCAGGGGCGTTCGCATTTGCCCGTATACCCGCATGGCTTCCGTTATACCTTCCGCATCGCGTTCTACTATTTCTTTTACTGCCGAAACGGTATTGTCTCTCGGTCCCAGACCGGTCCCGCCGGTGGTAAAAATAAAATGCACATCTTCATTTACCCAACTTTGAATTTGTTGCTGTATTCCTTCTTTATCATCTGGCACTATTTCATAATATTTCACGGTTGCTTTTACCGCTTCCAGCATCTCTGTAATCAGTTTACCACTTTTATCTTCGCGGGTGCCCGCAGCAGTGGAGTCTGAACAAACAAGAACCGCACAAACGGGAGGCGTGGAAAAATATTTCTCCCGATCGCTTTTTCCCCCTTTCTTTTGGAGCAACCTGATATGACCGATTTCCAGTTGTGTATCAACGGGCTTCAGCATGTCGTATATTTCCAATGCAGCTACCGACACACCTGTAAGCATCTCCATTTCAATGCCGGTGCGGCCGATTGATTTTGCTTCCCCTTTTATTACGATGCCGCTTTTCAAAAAAATTTCGTTCGCAAAAAACTCAGCATGTAATTCCTGGTGCAGGAATTCGAACTGCATATCCATACCATCAATCATTACGGGGTGACAGTGGGGTAATAATTGAGGTGTTGCCTTCGCGCCGTTAAATCCGGCAGCCCTGGCCACATCGAAAAGATTTCCCTTTGGAAGAAGGTCATTCTTAATCAGCTCAATCGTTGCGGGCGAACAAAAAATTATACCGATGGCTTTAGCTGTTCTTAAAGTAATTTGCTTATGTGTGATATCTCGCATGGATAACTGAATTTAATTTATTACTCATTCAAAGGAGCAAAGTAATTTATTTCGGTTCAGATACGCATTAAAATTCTTAATGATCGCATAAGTCTTAAAAATTGCCAGGAGGGCGAAGGCACAAAGTTGCACAAAGTTCTTTGTGTATCTTAGTGGTTTCGAACAACAGGTATGAGGTATGAGGTATGAGCTATGAGCTATGAGGTATGAGCTATGAGGTATGAGCTATGCGGTATGCGGTATGAGGTATGCGGTATCAGGTATGCGGTATTAGCAATAAGACAACCATCGGCAAAGCCTAAAATTTGGCTACACTCATACCTCATACCTCATACCTGATACCTCATACCTCACACCTGAAAAACATCTAAAATTCATGCTTTCTGATAAAATTATTAAACCAGAATTAATTGTGGTGGGCGCAGGTCCTGGAGACCCGGAGCTATTGACGATGAAGGCATATAAAGCACTACAGGAAGCCGACGTGGTGCTATATGACAACCTTATCAACAAAGAGCTGCTCCAATTTACACGGGCAGATTGCGAGAAGCAATATGTAGGAAAGCAACCTTACGGAAACTATACACCGCAGGAAACAATCCTTGAACTGATCCGGGAAAAAGCTTTCAGCAAAGGCAAAGTCATTCGCCTGAAAGGCGGCGATCCTTTTATATTCGGACGTGGTTTTGAAGAGATCCTTTACGCAAGAGGGCTGGGTATCCCTGCTTCTTATATTCCCGGTATTACTACCATGCAAACTGCCGGTCTCGAAGATATACCCCTCACCCACCGCAATATTAGTGAAGGTTTTTGGGTAATGACAGGCACTAAAAAAGACGGATCATTGACAAATGACCTAAAACTTGCCATTCAAAGCAATGCCACTGTTGTAATTTATATGGGAATGAAAAAACTAAGCGTAATTGCCGAAACCTATAATGATGTAGGATTGGGGAATATGCCTGCCGTTATTATTCAGCATGCAACCCTTCCGCAAAAAAAATTAGCAAAGGGTTTCATAAAGGATCTGCCTTCGCTGGCCGAACAGCAACATATTTCACACCCGGCACTTATCATCATTGGGCGGGTGGTGGATATTGAGGGATTGATGAAAGAATGAGGAATACTTTGATACTCTCGGAGATCATACTTTCACATCATTTATCATTATTATAAAAACGAATCATGAACTACCGTCAATTGGGTAAATCAAAATTGCATGTCAGTGACATCGGATTTGGTTGTATGTCTTTAGGAAAAGACCAGGAGGCAAACCAGCATCTCATCCATAGCGCCATCGAATCAGGAATAAACTTTTTTGATACGGCAGATATATATGATAAGGGCTTCAATGAAATAACCCTGGGTAAAATATTAAAAGAAAAACGCCATCAACTTATAATAGCCACAAAAGTAGGGAACGTTTTGAAACCAGATGGCAGTAGCCTGGATTGGAATCCCACCAAAGAACATATACTATCGGCGATAGATCAAAGTCTGCAACGACTGCAAACGGATTACATCGATTTATATCAATTACACGGTGGAACTATAGCAGATCCCATGGATGAAACAATTGAAGCATTCGAGATCCTGTTGCAAAAGGGTAAGATAAGATATTATGGCATTTCATCTATACGACCGAATGTGATAAGAGAGTACGTCCGCAGGTCGACCATGGTTAGTGTAATGATGCAATATGGTTTGCTTGATCGTCGTCCCGCAGAGAGTTGCCTTGACCTGCTTCATCAAAACAATATTGGCGTGCTTGCCAGGGGAAGCCTGGCCAGGGGCCTGCTGGTAAATAAACCAGCAACTTCATTTTTGAATTATACGGAAGAGCAGGTAAAAGATGCTGCGGTTGCCGTGGGGTCAATATCCCGCCAACAAAGAACGGCTTCACAAACAGCTATACGTTTCGCTTTCGCTCATCCTGCGATCACTTCGGCTGTCGTGGGATTAAGAACTGCTGAGCAGTTAGAAGATGTTATTAGAACAATGGATAGCCCTATGCTTAATAATGAAGAATTAGAGATATTGTCTGAAAGTATTCCTGTAATTTTCTATGAACAACATCGGTGATCTGCGGTAAGGTGCCAGGTTAAATTCACGTACTCTTTGATATCTTTTCAGCTGCTGAAGATTTCTTTCTGAATTTATTCCATATTTCTCCCTTATGCCTGGTGGGCACTTCATCTCCCAGTAATTTCCCCCAGGGTTTAAGATCGTCTATCCTGTCAAATATTATTTTTAGAATAGCTACAAAGGGAATAGATAAAAACATTCCGGGTACACCCCACAGTGCGTTTCCAAGCAATACAGCTACAATGGAAATTAGCGCATTGATCTTTACTTTAGAAGAAACAATCCGCGGTACCAGGATATTGTTGTCGATGAATTGAATTAAAATATACGCTGCAATAATAATTAAAGGTTTAGAATAATCATCCTGTGTTGCCAAAGACATGAGCACCGGCAATATGATGGCAATTACGCCGCCGATATAGGGAAGCATATTCAGGATAGCCCCTAACACACCAAATAAGATTGCGTATTTTACGCCTATCAGAAGCAGGGCAGTAGAATTTAAAACAGCCACGATCAATGCTTCCAGCAGTAGGCCGATCATATAACTTTGAATGGATGATTTGGTCTGGTTGAGAATATCGGCCACCTGTTTTGAATTTTCTTCGGCAAATACTTCAAACAAAAAATTAAGAATAAGCGGCTTATAAAAAAGAAAGAGGAAAACATATACTGGTAGTAACAATGTTACAGCCACGGTTCCCAGTGCCGTTGTTACCGTTGAGCCAAGCAATCCCTGGCTTTTTTGAATACCATCTTTCAACATATCCATCGGTTTCTGGTTAGCAATGCCATATTTTTCATGTAACCAATTTTGTCCGCTGGTTAACATGGAGATCACTTTCTTTTTTAGTTCAGGTATCACCTCACCAAATCTCGCAATCTGAGAGGAAAGAAAATACAGGACTCCGGTTACAAAAATAAAAGCAATCAGCAACGTGATGATAATAGCGATGACACGCGGGATTTTGTATCGTTGCAGGCGAACAAACAAAGGATTTAACAGGATGGCAAAAATTCCTGCAAACGCAAGTGGCACCAGCTCATCCCGCAGGTTAAATAAGCAGTAAACAAAAAGAGTAACGCCAAAAAGACAGACAGTAGCTTTTATGAAAAACGGGTATTGTTTGGTCATAGAATCAATTACGAATTACGATTATATTACTTACTTACGAAATGCGAACTTGTTACGGCTACATAGATCACTCGATGACGGCAACCTATCGTAATTCGTAATTATTTCTTAAAGTTTATCCTGTACACATTTCCTCCCAAATCATCCGCAACATATAATGCTCCATCAGGCCCTTCTGCCAATCCGCAGGGGCGGTGTTGAACAGGACCGCCCGGATGGTTAAGATCAATACCAGCAAAACCATCTGCAAAAATTTCCCACTTACCGGATGGCTTATTGTTTTTGAATGGTACGAAGGCAATGAAGTAACCTTTATGCATTATTGTTGACTGACTATGAAATGCAATAAATGCGCCGTGCCTGTATCTCTCGGGAAACAGGTTGCCTTTGTAAAATAACAGGTCATTTGGCGCCAGGTGAGCAGGAAAGGCTACCACGGGATCCATGGCATTTTTTCCACCTGTTTTTTTACCATCGCCCCCATATTCAGGAGCCATGATCTTTTTTTGCTGAAGCTGGTCGTAATAAATATAAGGCCACCCTCCGTCTGATCCGTTATGCAATTCATACATAGTTTCAGCAGGCAATTCCGCGCTTTGGGCCGGGGTATAATATTGAGGATAAAAATCATGAAACTGTCCCCTGCCATGAACAGTTACAAATAAGGAATTAGTTACATTGTTCCAATTTATGCCAACTGCATTTTTTAACCCGGTAGCGTACCTTACTCCATCACCGTACGTCTGATTCGGTTTATTATTCTTGAACTGCCATATTCCAGCAACTGAATCAAGTAAAGTACAAGGCGTCATACCTTTTCCCGAATTGGGCTGCCGGCAGGCATCATTATAAGAACCAACACTCACGTACAGATTCGATTTATTATCCACCGCAATGGATTTTGATTCATCCCGTCCTGTAGCTACAAGGCCATACACTATTTTTTCGGGCTGGTCAGGATGAATGACTTCTTCTTTTTCATTTAATTGATATCGAAACACGCTGTTATTGGAAGAAGCATATAAATAGCCATTTTTTATAATGATGCCCGTGCCCGGATATTCGCCAAAACCTACCTGTTCGTCTATTGTACCATCTTCGTTTGTATCACGTAAGCGGAAAATACCTTTGCCATCTTTCAGTTTTGAAAGCTTAACATATATATCGCCTTTTTTATTAATGACCAGATGTCTTAAAGAACCTGCATTACTGGCTACTACCGTAGCAACAAAATTAGCAGGAAGAGTGAGGTCTGCAACAGCAGGCGCTGTTTTTACCGGGGTAACCGGATTTGTGGCAGACATGGAACCCTTGCTGCCAGTCCAAATGAAAGTGACACCCGCTAAAATTGCAATTGCATAAGTAATTCTGATCATGATCTTTTTCATTGCTTATTTATATTTTTTTATGGCTAGTGTTAGGTCGGTCATAAACTGTCGGCTGTGTTGGCTTTCAGCTATCAGCTATCAGCTGTAAGGAAAATAATGCGAGAAATAATTTCCTCCCGATAGCCGATAGCTGATAGCTGATAGCCAAACCGTCATTTTAAAGTTGATATAACACTACATTTTAAGGGTAAAGGTTAAATAAAAATCACGATAACCGATTAATTGCTAAAAATAACTTTAAACATAACACAAGCCAACCCTCACGTTAAGCCAAATTATTTTACTAATTTTATCGGTTAGGGGCTGATAGCTCAAGTTCAAATAAATTAAATTTACCCCATTGAAAAAAAGCATTGTATTTGCCTTCATTTGCCTGGTTGCCATTGTGTACTCAGCCTGTAAAACGACCAGTATACGAGAATCCAGGGCGGTAGCCTGGAAAAATATTAACGTGTTGGTATACACGAAGAATGGCACAGGATACATTCATAATAACATTCCGGCAGCGGTGCGCAGCATCCAGGAAATGGGCGCCGAGAATGGCTTTAAAGTAGATGTGGCGGATACGTCGCTGGTATTCACGGATGATAACCTTAAAAAATACAATGCCCTCATCTTCACCAGCACCAATAATGACGTATTCGATACGGATGCTCATAAAGTGGCCTTCATGCGTTATGTTCAGGCTGGTGGCGGATTTGTGGGCATTCATTCCGTAACGGGCACGGAACGCAAATGGCCCTGGTTTAAAAGACTGGTAGGTGGCACCTTTGTGCGTCATGCCAAACACCAGAAATTCCAGGAGATCATTATCGATCCCACTCACCCTTCTACAAATTTTTTACCGATACATTGGGAGCGGAACGATGAATGTTATTATATTGCGGAAATAAACCCCGACATTCACGTACTGGCGGTGCATGATCTTAATACGGTGGACGATAAGGATAAACCAGTTATTTACGGTAATGTTTTCCCTTCCGTATGGAGTCATGAATTTGATGGAGGAAGGCAATGGTACACTGCCCTTGGGCACGATTCCGTTACCTACAAAGAGCCCGTATTCAGAAAGCATATCCTCGGTGGATTACAATGGGTAGTGGAGGGGCAACGGTCATTAGATTATTCTAAAGCACGTGCAATTACTCCTACAGATCCCCTTCCTTATTAACCAGATCATTCAACTGTTGGCTATATGAAAAAAATAAAAACATCCGTAACTCGAAGAAATTTTATCAAGAATTCGGTCAAAGGCACTGCTGGTGCTATGGTGTTAGCAAACTTCCCTACCATCGTTCCTGCGAGCGTATTTGGTAAGTACGCGCCCAGCAATCGTGTAAATGTAGGCGTTATCGGTTGTGGCCGTATTGGCACCACCTGGGACATGCCTGGTGTACTTAAACAGGAACAGGCCAACATGATGGCAGTATGCGATCTTGATTCAAAAAGACTAAAACAGGCAAAAGACCTGGTAGACGGCTATTACACTAAAAAGGGGGGGAAACCATACGATGGAGCGAAAACCTATGCCAACTACCATGATCTGCTTGCAAACAAAGACATCGATGCCGTTATCGTAAGCACACCTGATCACTGGCATGTGGTACCGGCCATTCATGCCGTACGGGCTGGCAAGGATGTGTATATGGAAAAACCTGCTTCTCTCACCATTTCGGAAGGCCGGTTATTAAGCAATGAAGCACACAAATCCGGAGCTATTTTCCAGATCGGCAGCCAGCAACGTTGTATGCCCCAGTTTAAAAAAGCCTGTGAGCTTGTTCGCAATGGCCGCATAGGAAAACTTCATACAATTTATGTGGGATTACCGGTAGATAAAGCGTCTGAAAGTACCGTAGAAAAAGAGATGCCTATACCCGCTAACCTGAATTATGATATGTGGTTGGGCATTACCCCGTATGCAACTTATACCGAAAAAAGGGTACATCCTCAGAATGATTATGGTCGCCCGGGCTGGCTGCGTTGTGAACAATTCGGCGCCGGTATGATCACAGGATGGGGCGCGCACCACTTTGATATAGTGAATTGGGGCATGGGAACGGAATACACCGGCCCTATTGAAATATCAGGCAGCTCCGAATGGCCCACACCCGGTGCTTTATGGGATGTTCACGGCTCTTTTAAAACAGAAACATTGTTTGCGAATGGTGTTAAAGTACTTGCAAGCGACTCGTATACCAACGGCGTTAAATTTGTTGGCTCGGAAGGATGGATCTTCGTTGCCCGTGGCAATTACACGGCTACTTCCAGTGACCCGGTTTTTAAGGACAAAAGCGCTAAAGCCCTGGATGCCAGTGACCCGCGTTTAATAACATCTGAGATCGGAGCCAACGGCATTCACCTGTACGACAGTACAGATCATCATGGCAACTGGATTGAATCTATATTAAGCAGGAAGCCTAATATTGCCCCGATAGAGGTTGGCCACCGTGCCTGTACGATCTGCCTGTTAAATCATACGGCCATGAAATTAAAACGGAAACTGTTTTGGGATCCTGTCATGGAGCGGTATAAAAATGATGATGAAGCCAATTCCATGCTCTCCCGCCCAAAAAGATGGCCTTACCAGGAGAACGACCTGTACGATGTTAAAACCTTACTGTAATTAGAATATCAATAATATTATAACCGATGAATAATACCCGGACTTTATCATCTTTCGTAGTGGCTGCTACGGCAATACTGTTTGCAGGTTGCCAGTCTAATCCAAAACCTGTTAAAGAAGTTAGTAAAGACAGTACTATGGTGAAATTGATAACACTCGATCCCGGCCATTTTCATGCAGCCCTTGTGCAAAAGAGCATGTATCCGGGGATAGATTCTATCGTACATGTATATGCGCCGGACGGACCGGAATTGCAAAGTCACCTTGCGTTGGTAAATAGTTATAATACCCGCAAAGAAAATCCCACCCTCTGGAAAGAGGAAATATATAAAGGGACCGACTACCTGGAAAAAATGCTCAGCGAAAAAAAAGGCAACGTAGTAGTGGTTGCGGGTAATAACAAACAAAAATCGGAATACATTCACCGCACGGTGGATGCAGGAATGAACCTGTTAGGCGATAAACCCATGGCAATTGATACAACCGGTTTCAAAGACCTGGTTCAGGCATTCAAAGATGCCGAAAGCAAAAAAGTACTATTGTATGATATAATGACAGAACGTTCGGAGATCACTAATCTGCTGCAAAAAGAACTGTCGCGCGATACAAATGTGTTCGGAAAACTGCAAACGGGTACTCCTGAATCGCCGGCTGTTATAATGGAAAGTGTTCATCATTTTTACAAATTTGTTTCGGGTAGTGCCCTGAAAAGGCCAGCGTGGTTCTTTGATGCGGGGCAGCAGGGAAATGCTATTGTTGATGTGGCAACGCACCTGGTTGACCTTGTGCAGTGGGAGTGTTTTCCCGATATACCAATCGATTACCTGACAGACATCAAGATTCATCATGCCAAAAAATGGCCAGCACCCCTGACGTTGTCACAATTCAGGGAAATCACTAAGATGGATTCCTTCCCAACTTACCTTCGTTCTTATATTGTTAAGGATACTGTTTTAAACGCTGATGCCAACGGCTCTGTAAATTATTCTATCAAAGGAATAAATATCCGGGTAGCAGCTTTATGGAATTACAAGGCACCTGAAGGCACTGGAGATACCCACTACGCAAAAATGATGGGAACCAAATGCAGCCTTGTTGTAAAACAAGGTAAGGAAGATAATAATCAACCCACCCTTTATATTGATCCGGCGGCCAGTGCCGGTGATGGATTTGAAAATGCATTAGCGGAGTCTATAAAAAACATCACCGTTAAATACCCGGGTGTAACGATAGAAAAATCCGCTAAAAGCTGGAAAGTGGTTATACCGGAGAAATATAAAATAGGCCATGAGGCACACTTTGGCCAGGTAATGGAACGTTTTCTTCAATATCTGAAAGATGGCAAACTGCCTGAATGGGAAGTTCCCTGTATGCTGGCAAAATATTATGTTACTACTTATGGATCAGCTATGGCTGAAAAATCTAAAAAATAGGACATTAACCATTAACAGTATACAAATACTTAAGGCCTGTAAGGAAAATTTTTAGTTTTTCTTACGTGTTTTTATTCATTTTTATGCTTCCCCCCTACGATGATGCAGCGGAACATTTGCAACCGATGTCATTGTTAATTATATATTAAAACTTTCTCGACTTAAAAATAAAATTTTAAATATATTTGCCGTCCTATT
This sequence comes from Chitinophagaceae bacterium, assembly GCA_039921525.1. Classification (GTDB taxonomy): domain Bacteria; phylum Bacteroidota; class Bacteroidia; order Chitinophagales; family Chitinophagaceae; genus JADCRZ01. Next base: position 11,421 of record JBDSBP010000034.1, read on the forward strand.
TTAACCTAACGATATTCTATGAAATGAAAACCGGTTAAGAATTCTTTCTACCCGATAAACCTCCTACAGATATTTTCAATTAGTTATTCATCTTCAACCTAACATGCCATATGATCCTGAAATTTTCTCGTAATGTGCACGTGAACCGTAAACGATTGTACACTACCGCAATCCTTGCATTTTGTTTACCCGTAGCAACATTTGCCGGTTCAACAAAAGTTAATGACTTCTTTTCAAATGAAAATTTTTCATTTTTTCAAACCCCGGTTAAACCTCAGGCACCAGTCCAAACAGTTACCGGAAAAGTCAGTGACGCAAAAAACAACCCGTTGCCAGGTGTAACCGTATTAATCAAAGGAACAAAAATTGGAACTTCAACGGGTGCTGATGGCAGGTTTACTGTACCAAATGCACCGCAAAGAGGTACCCTGGTGATCAGTTCCACAGGTTTTGCATCCCAGGAATTTCCTTTAAGTGGCAGAACCGGTCCCATTGATATCACCATGGCTGAACAGGTTTCCGCTTTAAATGAAGTGGTAGTAGTTGGTTATGGAACCGTTCAGAAAAAAGACCTTACCGGGGCCGTTTCACAAATTAAGGTTACACAGCTCGAAAATGAAAATCCAGGAAATGTTCAGGATGCGCTGCGAGGCAATGTACCGGGGCTGGCAATAAGCCAGACCAACGCAGCTACTGCAAAAGGTGGTGGCGATCTGCAGGTCAGGGGCCAGTCAACTATCAGTGCTGGATCAAGTCCATTGCTTGTCCTGGATGGTGTTATTTATCCAGGTTCTCTGAGTGATATAAATCCAAATGATATAGCCACCATCGATGTATTGAAAGATGCCAGCTCGGCCGCCGTCTTTGGTGCAAAGGCTGCTACCGGTGTAGTAATTATAATGACAAAAAGAGGCTCAAAACAAAAACCGACTATTACCATCAATTCTAATATTGGCTATGGTGAACTTGCCATGAATGAACATTTGTACGACGGACCCGGATTTGTTGCCTGGAGATCAGATGTATTAAATAGTATCGTTGTCAACCATAAACCCTACCAGTTTAACGACCCTTCCAAATTACCTGCAGACCTTACCATAGATCAATGGAAAGCCTATGATAACTCCCTAGGTGAACCGACAGATATCTGGTTGACCCGGTTGAGACTTTTAGCAATTGAACGTGACAATTATAAAAAAGATTCAACGGTTGATTGGTATAACCTGATGTTTCACAAAGCATTGCGACAGGACCACACTTTAAGTGTTTCCGGCAAAACCGATAACATATCATACTACCTGTCCGGCGGATATACCAAAAATGATGGAGTTATAAAGGGTGATGATTATACAGTGTTTAGGATACGCGCAAATGTAGAAGCAAAGGTAGCAAAGTTTGCCAGTGTTGGAATGAATTTGCAGTTTGCCGACAGGGATGAAAGCCAGGTTCCTTATAACTGGCCCCAGATGATCAATGCTTCACCTTATGGTGAAATTTACAAGGCTGACGGGGTTACTTTACGTGATAGCCCAAACGATGATATTGGTAATAACACCAATCCATTTCTTGACAATACATATACACGGCGCCTTCAGAAGTACAACACTTTATTTGGAAGCCTGTACGCCAAAGGCGACCTGGGATATGGTTTTTCATACCAGGTAAACTTTACGCCAAACTTCGAATTTTATCGTTATTTCAACGGCCGGTCGGCTAAGGATTTCAGGGTATCTGTAAGAGGCGGTGTTGCCACAAGAACCACCCAAACTTCCTATAACTGGCAGGTGGATAATTTGATTAAATGGAACAGGAGCTTTGGGGATCATACTTTTGATGTAACCCTGCTTGCAAATGCGGAAAAATTCCAGTCCTGGCGTGAACAAATGGACAACGAAGGATTTACTCCAAATGATCAACTAAGCTACCATAACATCGGGGCGGGTATTAAGCCAATTATCTCCAGTGATGACCAGTACAGTACCGGCGATGCTTTAATGGCGCGTCTTAATTATTCCTTCAACCAAAAATATGTCTTTACTGCTTCCATACGCAGAGACGGTTACTCGGCTTTTGGTCAGGGCAACCCCAGGGCAACGTTTCCTGCTGCAGCTGTGGGATGGGTATTTTCTCAGGAGAACCTTTTGAAGTCTTTAAAGTGGCTTAATTACGGCAAGCTGAGATTGTCCTACGGTATTAATGGTAACAGGGACATTGGAAGGTACCTGGCACTTTCAAACCTGCAATCCGGAAAATACCAATTTATTACCGGAAGCGGTACGCTCTTAACAGTGTCTCAATTGTATGTTGACAGGCAAGCGAACCCCGGACTCAAATGGGAAAAAACGGATGCGGCAAATATAGGATTGGATTTTTCGATTCTTGAAAACAGGTTGAGCGGTTCTGTTGATGTATACAAGAAAGAAACAAAGGACCTGCTCATTACCCGTGCATTACCGGATGTATCAGGTTTCTCCGATGTACTATCCAACTTGGGTCAAGTTAATAACAAGGGTGTGGAAATTATGCTCAATAGTTCTAACATTATTGGCAAGAATTTCTCCTGGAGAACAACGGCCCTTTTCGCACTGAACAGGAACAAGATTGTTCACCTATATGGCCCGGTTGACGTGATAGATCCTGCGACAGGAAAAGTTACAGGGCAGATTGAAAAAGATGATGTAGGTAACAAGAGATTCATAGGTCATGATATCAGCTCCATCTGGGACCAAAGAGTGCTGGGTGTATGGCAAACAAGTGAAGCGGCCGAAGCTGCCAAATATGGTGTATTCCCCGGTGACTTTAAAGTAGAGGACGTAAATGGCGATGGTAAATATTCAGATGAAGACCGCCAGTTCCTGGGATCCAGGGCTCCGAAATTTACCTGGACACTAAGGAATGAATTCACCTTCCTGAAAAATTTTGATTTCTCCTTTATGATGTATGCAAGCTGGGGCGCAAAAACCGATTTTAACCTAGCCAAGAACAATTCGGGGTTTATCGACAGGCAAAATTCTTATAAAGTTCCTTACTGGACATCAACCAATCCGATCAATGACTGGGCAAGACTATATTCAAGTAACGGAAGTGCTTCATACAGCGTTTACAGGAAAGCAAACTTCATCAGGCTGCAAACTATTGCATTGGCTTATACCTTACCAAAGGAGCTGGTTCAAAAGGCAAGAGTAGAAAGTTTGAAGATATATGTTAATGTAACAAACGCAGGAGTCTATCAGCCCGACTGGACTCTTTGGGATGTTGAATACAGGAACAGGGCCAGTAACGGAGCCATTTCTACCGCGATACCTCCACGCATTTATTCATTGGGTGTGAACATTACTTTTTAATGACAATTAATTCTTACTATGATGAAATTTTTATATAACCGATTGATTTTTCTTCTGCTTATTCTCGCAATATTATCCGGGATGTATGGTTGCAAAAAGGAATATCTTAAAACACAACCGTTATCATTTTACGAGCCATCAGCTACTTATGTGGATGCATCATCTATGAGATCCGCTTTGGTAGCATGTGCGAGGAATGCCAGGTATGAATATTATGGCGGCAATCCTCCTATTTTAACCGAAATGCTTTTCACTGATATTACGGTTGAAGGTACAACAGACAAATCAGGTCCCGCAGTTAATTTAAACTTGCAGATCACTCCCGATCTCGTTTATGCGAACAATGATGATCATAACAAGATATATTGGTACTGGGTGGAAGCCTATAAGGGCATCAAGTATGCCAATACCGTGGTTACTAGGATTGATGATGCAAAATATGCATCAGCCGCAGAAAGAAATCAAATCCTCGGTTCCGCATATTTTCAGAGAGCTCTTAGATATTACAGGCTTACTAACCAGTTTGGCGATGTTCCTGCTCCAATGGTTGAGAATACCAGCCCTAAACTGGATTACTTAACCGTTAAAAGAGAAGTTATCCTGAATAAAATCAAACTTGACCTCGACTCTGCATTATTATGGAGTTCCGATAATGTTAACCGTGGGGAAGTAACTAAAGGTGCCGTGGCACATCTTTTGACAAAGGTGAACCTGGCCCTGGGAAATTTTGATGGGGCTATCACTGCAGCCAACAGCGTTATAAATGGTGGTGTTTACAGCCTGATGCGTGCACCTTTTGGCACTTCGTCGCCACCACTTACCTTTGCTGCAGGCTCTATATTACCTATTCAATTACCTCACAATGTAATATGGGATCTTCATAGACCGGAAAACAAATCCCTTGGTAGTAATAAAGAAGGATTATACTTGTTTATTGACCGGTTTGGCGACGGCGGATTTGATGGTGGTATGACAATTATGAGGCAAACAGTTCCATTATGGGGATCTAATATAAATACACCAAGCGGCAAAAAAGGCACCAGTGACCAGTTAAGTGTTGACTTCATCCAGTCTAACTACTACGGAAGAGGCATCGGCAGATCAAGGCCAAGTAACTATCATCAATATGAACTCTGGACCGATCCTAATGACCTAAGGCATGCGCCAGGTAACTGGAAAAATATGGAAGATGTCTTATACAATGACGGGGGGTTAAAAACAAACAACGATCCAAATTATCTTAAAAATGTTCAATTGCGAAATAGCACCGGAGGGCTTTTATGTACCGATACTATCAGGAGCTATTATGGCTGGCCTGAATATAAAGTATTTATTCCTGATTTTGAAAATTCACCAATGACTGGTGGCCATTCTGACTGGTATGTTTTCAGGATTGCTGAAACTTACCTGCTAAGAGCTGAAGCGTATTTATGGAAGGGCGACCTTGCCAGTGCGGCAGCAGACATCAACCAGGTGAGAACCCGCGCTAATTGCACACCTATCACAGTTGCGCAGGTTAACATGGGAACGCTGTTAGACGAAAGAGCCAGGGAATTGTATTTTGAAGAGCCCCGCAAAACAGAACTTACACGTATCTCTTTCCTTTACGCAAAAACAGGTAAGGCTGCTGATAACGGCAAAACTTATACGATGGCAACATTTTCAGAAAACAATTACCTGTACGACAGGGTTATGGCTAAAAATAATTTTTACAAACTGGGCATAGCCAATAATCATGGAGATAAATATTTAATAAGCGCTTACCATACGCTATGGCCAGTTCCAACCACGTCGATTCAAACAAATACGTACGGACATATAAATCAGAATAAAGGTTATACCGGGTATGAAACTAATGTTCCCGCCCTGGATAAAATACCATAATAGATAATTTTAAAACAACTTTTCAAAAACCACTCGGCTGAGTGGTTTTTTGTTTTACTACCGCATGCGTTGGTTTCCGGATTTTTGATAAAGAGTTTGGAAGGCTTGATTGAGGGATCATTCTGAAGGTTCGGGGGTGACTTCCGAAGTCTGATGAGACTTCGAAAGTCTTGACCTGGAAGATTTATGAGGCCGAATAGAAGATATTCCTATGCAAAAAATCACCTATGCAGACTTCCGAAGTTTTGAAAACTTCGGAAGTCACTTTAAGACACTTCGAAAGTCAAGCCAGGTTAAACCGGGAATCAGCTTAATTAAAAAGTAATTCTGGCTGTAGTATAAAACCCTATTATTCCACCACCTTTACTCTTTTCACCTCAGAGCCATTCCTTATTTCATCAGAAGCCTTTTTTACAAGGATATCTCCGGCATTAAGCGCCCCATAAACTTCCATCTTACCATCCGCTTCGCGGCCTTTCTTTACATCCACCCATTCGGCTTTATTGTCAACTATCTTAATTACAAAAATCTTTTCTGTAGAAGAAACAACTGCGGTTTTGGGTACCACGAAAGTACTGTCGCTGGCGGGCATGGGTACATTCACTTCGGCATACATTCCCGGAAGAAGTTTTTTACTATTGTTATAAACATCCATTTCCACGCGCTCTGAACGAAGGCGGCTGTCTAAAGTGCCTGACATTCGATTAATGGTTGCCGTGAATTTTTGATCAGGCAAAGACTTTACCGTAAATTTTACAGTGTCATTCTTACTGAGTAACCCGGTAAAAATTTCAGGAACGGAGACCACTAAGCGCAGTTTTTTTTGTTGCTGTAATACCAGCAGGGGAAGATCTGAACCTTTCCCGGAAGGACCTACATATGCACCCGTATTGATATTCCTGTTACTGATAATGCCATCAAAGGGTGCTCTTATTTCAAGATAATTGCGCAGGTCCATTACCTGGTTATATGCTGACCTGGCAGCCCCTAGCTGAGCCAACTGGGAATTTTTTTGCGCCGCTGCCTGGTCAAGGTCATTAGGTGAAATGGTACCGGGAGTTTTACTCGTTTCCAGTAAACGGTCATAATTAGCTTTTATAGCCGTGTATACGGCTTCCTGCGATTGTAACCTGGATTGTGCTTCGGCAAGTCTTGAACTCATCTCCGGCGCATCAAGACTTACCAGCAACTGCCCTTTTTTAACTTCTGATCCTACATCAACCAATACCTTCTTAACAAAGCTGTTTTCCTTTGCATACAGGTCTACTTCCTGGTAAGGTATCAGTTCACCCGGCACCTGCAATGAAGTAGATAATTTTCCTTTATGTGCAGTAACAACTTCCATGGCGGGTTCTTCTGTTGCTGCTTCTTTCTTTTCGGTATTACCCGAAGAAGAACCGCAGCCTGGAAAAATAACAAAGCATGCCATACTTATGTGTAAAAGCCAGATAAATTCCAGAAATTTATTTTTGATGCGATGCATAAAGAGATGGTATATAATGTTTACTTTCTTTGTCTTCAGGATCCAGGGACACGGATACGGTAGATGCATTGCCCTGGACCCAGGCAAAAACCAATGGCAGTATTATCAATGCGGCGAAAGTGGAAGCAATAAGACCACCAATAACCGCGCGGGCTAACGGTGAAGCCTGGTCGCCGCCTTCTCCCAAACCGGAAGCCATCGGTATCATACCGGCCACCATGGCAACACTGGTCATGAGTATAGGCCTCATACGAAGAGCTGCAGCTTCACGTGCCGATTCCAACGCATTACCATTATGCATTCGCAAATGCTCCGCATTGGTGATCATTAAAACCGAATTTGCAATTGATACACCTACCGACATGATCATTCCCATATACGACTGCAAATTAAGCGTTGCACCGGTAAGTTTAAGCAATATCAATGATCCTGCTAACACGGCTGGAACGGTGGAAAGCACCACCAGCGATACTTTGAAGGATTGGAAATTAGCTGCCAGCATTAAAAAGATTACTACTATTGCAACGATTAATCCATTTTGCAGACTGCCTAATGTTTCGCTTAATGTCTGGCTAAGCCCTCTTGTTTCAACGGTTAAACCACGCGGCAACGCACCCATGGAACTAATGGCTTTTTGCACATCCACCGTTGCCGTTCCCAGGTCCATATGATTAAGATTGGCCGTGACGGATAATACCGGCAATGATCCTATATTGTCGTTTTCTCCATAGGTAGTATCCGGTTTGATGTCCGCAATATCTCCCAATACCGGCCGCGGAGAATTACTAAGTATGGGTATTTCCCTGATATCGTTGATACTGGCCATATTGTACTCAGGTACCTCAACCTGAACGGCGTATCCCAATCCTACCTTTTCATCCATCCACACATTTTTATCCGTATATCTCGACGACGAAGTAGATGCGATCAACGATTTTGAAATATCGGATACACCCAGCCCTAACTGCGCAGCACGTGTTCTGTCAATGTCTATATTAATTGCCGGGTATTTTATTGATTGACCTAACTGTACATCCCGCAGGTAAGGTATCTGGTTCAGCTTATCAATGACCTTACCGGCAAATTCTTCATTCTGTTTTTTATTCTTGCTACTTATCTTGACTTCAATGGGCGTAGGCGAGCCCTGGCTCAGTATTTTATCAGTAAGTTCTATCGGTTCAAATGATAATTTTACATCCGGCATCTCTTCTTTGATTTTGATGCGTAACCGTTCCTTTAAATCATCCAGGTTCACTTTGTAATCCCGATCCAGGTTTACCTGCAGAACGGCTTCATGTGGACCGGCCATAAAAAGGTAAATGGGGCCGGTGGAAAACTGGCCCGGGTGGGCACCCACAAATGCGGATGTTACTCCGATGTTCTTCTTACCTACCAGGTCTTCCAACAAGTGTAATGTTTTTACCATCCTGGCTTCGGTACGTTCCAGGCGCGTACCTTCCGGGGCACGCAAGCGTACCTGGAACTGTCCGCCGTTAACTTTGGGTAACACATCCTTTCCTATGGTAGATAATAAAAGCAGGGCACCTCCTATTGCAATAATAAGATACAGCACAACAACCATTCCTTTGTAAGGAATTAGCCTGTTAATAAATCGCATGTAACGAGCCCTGAATTTTTCAAAGCGGGTTATTTTATGCGATGGATCGTTTTCTATATTTTCGATCAGCATTTTTTTCTGATCCCAGGTATCTGCTCCTGAACCGAGTTTCAGAGCCGCCGCACGATATTCCTCTTCATCTGTCTGCGGTGTTTCTACAATTCCTTTGGTGCCTGTCGTTTTAAGCGTATGTCCCTTCATTAACCAGTTCGCCATAATGGGCACAAAGGTCTGTGCCAGCAGGTAAGAGGTGATCATTGAAAAGCCGATAGCCATGGCCAGCGGCAGGAACAAAGCCCCGGGTATACCTTTCATGGTGAGCGCAGGTGCAAATACCGCCAGGATGCAAAAAAGGATCAGTAGTTTAGGAAAGGCGATTTCTTTACAGGCATCCCAAATGGCCAATGCTTTCGGTTTACCCATATCAAGATGCTGGTGAATATTTTCAATGGTAACCGTTGATTCATCTACCAATATCCCAATCGCCAGGGCAAGGCCGCTGAGCGTCATGATATTAATGGTCTGTCCGAAGATGTGAAGAAAAAGAACCCCGGCAATGATGGAGGTGGGTATGGTAAGAATTACAATCAGCGCGCCCCGGCGATCACCCAAAAACAACAATACCATAAGACCCGTTAAAATGGCCCCTATCGCGCCTTCGAGTACCAGACTTTTAACTGAATTGATCACGTAAACGGATTGATCAAATTCATAGGACAGTTTAACGTCCTCAGGTAACAATGCCTGGAATCGTGGGATGGCCCGTTTAAGATTCTGAACAACATCCCAGGTAGAAGCGTCCGCCGATTTGGCAATGGCCATATATACTGAACGTTTTCCATTAACGAGTGCATAACTGGTAGTGATATCTGCGCCGTCCTCCACGGTGGCTACGTCTCTCAAAAAAAGATTCTGTATCCCTCCTTTAAATATTGGAATGTTTTGAAAATCGGTGACCTTTTTAATGGTTGTATTATTGGGGGCGATATAATTGAAGTCGCCAATTCTTACATTGCCGGAAGGAGTAGTCTGGTTGTTATCCCGTATCGCCTGAACAATCTGATCGGGTGTCAGGTTGTGAGATCTTAATAATTGTGGATCAACCTTTACAACAATCGTTCGCTGATTACCGCCAAAGGGGGCTGGTGACAATAGCCCGGGTATCGATGAAAAAGAGCTTCTTACATACACATTGGCAAAATCAGACAATTCGTTATTGGTTCTTATTGCACTGCTTAGTACTAGTTGACCAACAGGTAATGTGGACGCATCAAAACGGATTATGAATGGCGGCTGCGTTCCGGGTGGAAATTGGGCCTGTGCCCTGTTGGTGAAAGCAGATACCTCCGCTGCAGCCTGGGCCATATTCGTTCCCTCATAAAAACTCAGCTTCATCAACGTTAACCCCTGGATGTTTTTAGTCTCTATACTTTTAACACCTGCCACATACAATAAAAGGTTTACGTATTGTTTTCCAAAATAACCTTCCATTTGAGTAGGAGTAAAACCGCCATAAGGATGAGAAATATAAATCACCGGTAAGTTAAGGTCGGGAAAAATATCAATCTTGATATTGTTTATGGCATTGATACCAAAAAAGAATATCCCTGCAACAATAACCATCACCGTTATCGGTTTTCTCAGCGCACTCTTGATTAATCCCATAGCGTTTTTTGTTTCTGATTTTGGCTATCAGCTGTCAGCTTTTAGTCCATACAAAATATCTTCTCTAAAACTATAAACTTTTAATCTAGTCATTATCTATTAATTTAGCTCCCCAATTATTACGATAGCCGATAGCCGATAGCCGATAGCCGATAGCCGATAGCCGATAGCCGATAGCCGATAGCCGATAGCCGATAGCCGATAGCCGATAGCCTTCCTCAAAATTCATTTATAAACAGCCCAAAATCGCCACTGGCTGCCGCTTTTAGTAATAACGCCTGCCAAACATTGCTAAATGCAATATCACGATCTGTTTCTGCGCGGTTCAATGTATACAAAGCCTGTGTTATATCTACAATGTTACTTAACCCATTTTTATACAACACCGATTTTTGTAGATATGCATCACTTGCAGCTTTTACCTGTATCGGCGCTTCCACATAATTCTCCATGGCATTTTTGATTTTATTTGCCGCGAGGAGCAGGTCATTTTGATACTGCTGCTCTGCCTGGTTAAATTGATCCTTCAACGCAAGTGATGTATATTTCTGGGAAAGAAGCTGTTGCTGGATACGTAAAGGCGTTGTCAGGTTCCAGATAACGCCTACGCCTGTCAGGTAATTGCTTCTTTCAGGTTTCGTACCGCTCCAGTAACCGGTTGAATACGCTTTCGGAAATTGAATTCCGTAGTTATAGTCAAATCCCGAACCACGAGTTTGTATCACGCCGAAAAGTGAAAAAGTAGGATAATTAAAAGTGCGCAGGTATTTTGCTTGCTGGTCACTTACATCTACAAGGCTCTGGTAGTATTTTAATACAGGATTATTTGCAGGTGACTGAAGATTGGTATCATAGATTGCCCCGGGGAGCCGGCTGATAAACAGGCTATCCAGTGTAAAATCCTGTGCCACAATCCCCATAAACTGTGCGAGCTGGTTGGCCTGTTCCTGTTCGTAATCTCTTGATCGCACAAGGCTGATTTTTGCGGCCGATACTTCCGCATTTGCCTGCGACGAATCAACTCCGGCATTCAAACCATTTTTAGTTCGCGCCACCACTACATTCCGAAGTCTTGACGCCCGCTCAAGATTATTCTTTTGTGACTGGGTAAGCCTTTGTGCTGCCAATAAGTTAAGATAGGCTGCTGCCACCCTCACCTGATGCTGAAATTTTTCCTGCTCCAAATCATTCTCATCTCTTATTAAAGCAGACCTGGCTGCATTAATTTTTTCCTTCACTCTCCCAAAAGAGAAAAAATCCCAATTAATATTAGCAAGGTAGAGCGCCCCAAAAGCACTGGCCCAATTTTGTGTCTCCAGGGCGGGACCTCCGGAAGAAGCACTCAACCCCCTGAATCCATACAATGGACCGCTTTGCCCGTTAATGGTGCCATAATCTTGTTGAGCAGATATATTCAAATCTGGCAAAGCCTCCCTGCGGGTTCCCAGAAGAGATGCTTTGGATGCGCTCACATAATTAGCTTTAGCCTTTATGGTACCATAATTTTCCAAAGCGCTTTTAACCGCTTCTTTAATGGTAAGGGGCTTTGGCTGAGCATCCGCTGCAACGACTTTCAAAATAATTATAAGTGATAACAGTAATCGAAAAGCAGGATGTCTAAACATGTATGCGCAAATGGTTTCTGTTAATTGGAAGAGTGACCCGTATGGCAGGAATCATTATTTATGCAAACTTAAATTATGTCTTTCTAACGAAGCTATCTGTTTTACTTTCCAGTTAGTTTATCAATTAACCAGTTACTCATTTTCTCATTTTGTTCGGGAAAAGTCCAGTGCCCGGTTTCCAAGGCAAGATACAACGACTTAGGAGCTGGAATAACATTGTAAGCTGCATACATAGATGTTGGCGGGCAGGTTTCATCATTATATCCCCAGCTATACATGCCCGGTTGCTTAACAAGGCGGGCGAAGTTCACCACATCATAATATCCGCAGGTTTCTATTTTGTCTTTTTTATTGTTAAAGGCCAGGTTGTTTTTATCGAAAAGATGTGGCCAGCCACCTGCACGGCCTTTCAGGTATCCTGTTACATCGCACAATGCAGGATAAAAAGCCGCCAGGTACTTTACCCGGGGATCTAAAGCAGCGGTAATAATTGATAGCGCGCCACCCTGGCTACCCCCCGTAACTGCCAGGTTTACTCCATCAAACTGTGGCAGGCTCACTAAAAAATCATTGGCCCTAACGCAACCCATATACACTCTTTTGTAATAATACCTGTCTTTATCATCCAGGTTAAAATTCTGGTATCCGTTTAACGCACCAGATCCAAGGTTTGTATACACACTTAAATCCATGGTCACGGGAACTCCATGGATCCCTATTTCGAAAGTGATAAAACCTTTTTCCGCTGTGGCAATATCTCCATTATATGGTCTTACACCAGCTCCGGGTACTTTTAATATCGCCGGGTATTTACCCTCTTTTTTGGGAACGCATAAAATGCCGAAAAGCCTTGAACCTACCCGATAGTTTTGCAGGTTTACATGATATACATTCACTTTTTCTGTGCAGCGATCGGGTAGAAGGTTCATACGTGTATCAAAAGGTATTTTTGCCAGGTCAGCTTTTGCCTGGTCCCAGAATGAAAGAAAATCAGCGGGGTTTTCAATAGTAGGTTTAATGGTTACTGGTTCAAAACCGGCGGTAGCAAGGTTCCTGTATAACTTGCCGTCTACTTCAGCGTATACGGTGCAGCGTAAAAAACCAGCCGTTTTCATGGTACCCCCATCAATGGTAAAACTGTTTTCGTTAGTACGGAGAGAATCTTTTTTTGTAGGATCCATTTTTTCAGGACCAACTTCATACCTGACCCGCGCATTTTTTACTGGGTTGCCAAATTGCAATACGGACACGGTAAACTTCACTTTCTCTCCTATCTTATATAACCAATCTTTATGGTCGGGCGCGACAATTACTTTTACAATTTGTTCTACGGGTTGAGCAACGGTTTGCTTAACGAGTAATGTAGCAAGCAAAAAACTAAAAATGAACCCGTATCGTTTTAGGGTATAAGGTGCGAGGTTTGATGTATGAGTAAAACAATTCATGGTTTAGCTATAATTTTTTTTAAATATAGTTAATCTAATCTCTAAAGTTTATGTTGAAAAGCTGAAGGCGGAAGTAAAAAAAAATAAAAAATGAAATTTTATAGATTTATCTATTAATTAAGATGGATGCGGCTAGATGCGAGTGCCGACTAAAAAGAGAGTTAGAACTGTGAGGTCTTCAAGACCTCCCAGTTCTGAAATGAGGAATTTACCCGTATCTCAGCCTGTGAGGTTTTAAAACCAGTGAAGTTTAATAAACTTCACCAGGTCGAACCGTCTTTTGGTTTTTGGTCAACCCAATCCGATGGGTAGCCGTGTTCAATTTAAAACTATTTAAATAATAATATTAGCACAGCCTTTCGGAAACTTTTATATAACTTTTCAGTTATTTAGTTTGTGAAATCTGACCAACCTGGCAACCAAAGCCGATAGCTGACCGCTGACTGCTGAAAGCCAAACTCATACCTCATACCTCATATCTCACACCTTACACCTCACACCTATTTCAGCTTATTCAGTTCCTCCACAGTAAACGCTTTCTGGCGTCCTTTTAATTTCTGACGGGTAGCGGTTATATCAGCTGCTGTGATTTTTGGCGCCGTATTGTTCCATGAGCTACGAATATAACTCATCACCTGTGCAATGTCTTCATCAGCAAGATCCGTATTGTATCCCATACCAGGCATCTCTCCATTATATTCAGGAGCTTTATACAAAATCCCACTGACTTTTACTGGTCCGCTCAGGCCGAATAATACAAGTGGGATCAATTTATTCTTATCTCCCGTAACCCACTCTGAATTATTCAATGGAGGTGCCAGCGATTTAATACCGCCTCCGTCTGGCCCATGGCAGGTTTGGCAGGTAGACTTGAACAGGGCGGCACCTTTCGGAAATTCTTTTTCAATAAGTTTCGCGTTGCTGCCACTCTTTGCTTTATTCACATCAACCATCACCAATCTTAACCTTTTGAAAACGACACTATTGGTATCTGACTTAATGGTGAGTGCTTTTATAAAATCTGATTCCTTATCTTTTAAACTGCTGATAGCCGCATCAGCTACATAGATATCCTGGGGATATTGTTTTATAACACCCATCAATAAACGATTAGCCATAACCTTGTCAAGAGGCTGAATGCTTTGCGCCAGGAATGCTATATATGGGGCGGATAGCGAATCATTCATCATCGAAACCGTTTTCAATAATGGTGCGTATGTGGCATAATTTTTTTTGTCGATCACGGAATGCAACACATTAAGGGCCTGCATGCGGATCTGCCAGGATGATTGTTTTAACAGCGGCGTTATATCTTCCGGCTTTAGCGTTCCCAGTCCTTCCAGTGTCCACAGGGCATGGATAACACCCAGGGGTTTGTCTGTTTGCTGAAGAAATTGGCGTAACGTTGGAACAACTTCTTTTGCTTTTTTATCGATAAGCAACTGTTGTGTTTTATCACGAACCCATCCATTTCCATCCTGCAACAATTTAACAAGCTCCTTTGGATCTGTGGGAAACACTACCGCTTTTGCGAATTTGTTTGCAGGCAGAATTTTATAGATGCGCCCATAACCAAGTGGCTGGGTTAGTTCCCTTATCCGCACCTCATTTTTAAGATAGGGTGTTATATACGTTTTATGCTGTATGATACCCCGGTACATATCCACCACGTAAAGTGCCCCATCCGGGCCATTATACAACGTTACCGGCCTGAAACGTTCATCGGTACTCGCCAGGAATTCTCTTCCTTTATACGCCTGTTGACCCGATACTTTGTTACCGGCATCTTCTAAAATATTTCGCTTGATCAGGTTTGCGGAAGGCTCCCCTACGAACGCATTGCCCTGGTAGGCGGGGCCGAATAAGTTGCCCCGGTAAATTACCGGCCCGCTGGCAGCGGTGAATGATACCAGCCGAAGGCTATCATCAAGGGTACCCTTCTGGTATCCCCGGTTAACTCCCGGTGTTGGGTGGGCCGGGTAAACTTTATTATCTGAAACAACTTTCTCATTGAAACCGGCTACCCGCTTTTGATTTGAATTTCCGGCTCCCAAAGCAGGTGAAAAATAGTCTCCCAATAAATTAAAAGAGTTATTATTATAGAATAACCTGCCGTTGTCATCCTGCGAAATACCCCACTGACCCCGGTCAGAGGTTCTTTCGGTGAGCCATTGGTCACCTGATTTCCGGTAGCGTTTCCGGGAGTTGGCACTATATATCCAGTTATCCAGATCCCTAAATAAACCGTTGGGCCAGTGTTCCACATTGCCTGATTCTGTATATGCCGGATCTACCAATATCTTTTTTCCATGTACATCATTATTATTCGGAACATACCACAGGTTGGGTGGTTCTGCTACCAGGATTCCATTTTCAACTATACACATGGCCCTTGGCATTACGAGGGAATCAAGGAACACTTTGCGCTCGTCCGCAACGCCATCGCTATTTTTGTCTTCCAGGATTACAATTTTACCAATCGGCATGTCCTCTCCATGGCCTGCCGTATCAGGCATATAACCCCGCATTTCAAGTACCCACATACGCCCCTTTTCATCAAATGTTATAGCTACCGGTGCTACCACGAGAGGTTCAGCCGCTGCGATCTTAACTACAAAACCATCTTCCAGTTTCATGTGTTCAACCGATTCCTGGGCTGTTAGTACGGGTGAAGGAGGGAGGGAATTCCTGAAGGCGATTGAATCTTTCTGACCTTTCAGTGCATCGGGATGTTCCACCGAATTGCAAGACATCAAACTCAACATGCTGGTAACAATCATTACCTGTAAACTATATAGAAAGCTAATCATCCTGTAAATATATTTATGAATTTCTTATTTTCAATCCGCCTGTATTTTTTAGACGTGAAATAGGGAGATAACATTCGGGAATTTTTAATGACGGTTAATAAAAGCCTTATAAAAAGTATATTATGCTGCATGTTTACGTTTGCTTAACCAATTTTTGTACCGCGTTAATAGCTGGTTAATGATTGTTCTTTCAGGTATAAATTCAACGCTTTAGCTACTTCGATTTTTAGTTGATGCTGTTCGTTCAATTCAACCGGTATATTAATTTCAATTTGACCATTAACTGCAAAAATAATATGGTCACCATATAAAAGCTTTTCCAGTGCGCCGTTCATGACTGTAATATGATATTCAGTAAAATTCCCTCTTTCTTTTACACGAGCCAGGAAAGAAAATGGTGTTCCATTATATTCAAATCCGATAGATAATATATTAGCCATGAGGTATTAATTTAGAATATTGGCAGATAACGTAAAAACTAAAAAACAGTTGTTAGAATTTATTCATGGGCAGCGTTTTTTTATAGGATGAATAGTTCTTTAACAAAATGAATAATAAATTCTAAAAAAATATACCCATTTTCAAGATGGATGAATACAAAGGTTGTCTTCCGCGTGTTATAACTTTATGAGGCGGTAAAAGCAGAACTTCTTAATATTGATAAGAATTCCCGGTACCATATTTCAGTTAACCGGCATAAATACTTTTTAAACAGTATGAACAAACTAGAAAAAGCTTTTGTTTTGTTTGACACGTATAATCAACAGGATCCCACCGTGCTTATTTGGGAGGGAACCAGCTACCCCGCTGAATATTTTTTTGCCTTACAAGTATATAATTGGGTGATTAAATTAGCACCGGATGCGAGTGAGGCATTACTCCTTGCCTCCAGGTCGCAACATATCGGACGGTGGACAAGCCCAAGAAGTTCATACCCGGAAGGTAAAGCAGCTTACCTGCAATGGAGAACGGACCTTGCAAAATTTCATGCTTCCAAAGCCACTGAACTGATGCGGGAGGCAGGTTATGATGGCGAGATAATAGAAGATGTGCAGCGCATCATTCTCAAAAAAAATCTGCGTACCGACCCTGATGTACAAACGATGGAAAATGCCCTATGCCTGGTTTTTCTCCAGTTTCAATTTGACGATTTTATTCAGAAACATGATAAAAAAAAGGTTATGCGCATTTTGCAAAAATCCTGGACAAAAATGAGTCAGCCTGGCAGGGATGCCGCACTGGTGATGACCTTCACTGAGCAAGGAAGGAGTTTGTTAGAAAAGGCGCTTCAATAATATATCCTGATTTACGGAATGAATAAAAGATTAATAAGCTTTCTTTTCCTTATGTATAAGCATCTTATCAATCTTATACATCATTAAAGTAATTACATCAATATACCGCACACTTAACATTAAAAATAAAAAAATGGAATACAGGAAATTAGGAAAATCAGACCTTGAAATATCAGTCATAACATTCGGTGCATGGGCAGTCGGTGGCTGGATGTGGGGAGGTACTGAACGCAAGGACGCTGTAGCAGCGATCAAAGCCTCGTACGACCTGGGCGTTACATCTATTGACACTGCTCCTGTATATGGACAGGGGTTAAGTGAAGATATTGTGGGTGAAGCTATTAAAGGAATTCCAAGAGATAAGATACAGATCTTAACCAAATACGGCATGCGATGGGACCTGGTGAAAGGCACCCTGGCTTTTAATACTAAGAATAATGAAGGAAAAGACATAGACGTTTACAAATATTCCGGCAAAGAAAGTATCATAAAGGAATGCGAGAATAGCCTGAAATTATTAGGAACAGATTATATTGATTTATACCAGATACATTGGCCCGATGTTACAACACCCATCCAGGAAAGCATGGAAGCGGTGGCGCAGTTGATCAAACAGGGTAAAGTGCGCCAGGCAGGGGTAAGCAATTATAACGTGGAGCAGATGAAAGAAGCAGGTAAATATGTAACACTGGTTTCAAACCAGGTGCCGTACAGCATGGTTAAACGTGATATTGAAGCGGATGTAATACCTTATAGCGTAGAAAACAATATAGCCGTTATAGCCTATAGCCCCATACAACGAGGGTTATTAAGCGGTAAGATGAAACCCGGTCATAAATTCAGTGAAGGAGATCATCGGGCTGGTATGTATTTTTTTACCGATAAGAACCTGGTGAGAACCAATGCATTCCTTGATAAGATCAAACCACTGGCAGACCAAAAGAATGCTACACTTGCCCAACTAGTAATCCGCTGGACAATTGACCAGCCAGGTATAACGATCGCGCTTGTAGGTGCACGCAATGCTGAACAGTCTATTCAAAATGCAAAAGCTGTTGATGTGAAACTGACTAAGGAAGAAATTAATTTTATTAATGAAGAACTGGGAAAGGTAGAGCTGGTGAAGTGAGGGATCAGGTATGAGGTATGAGGTATGAGGTATGAGGTATGAGGTATGAAACCCCGAAGGGGTAACATAATTCACGCCGAGAATAATGTTACCCCTTCGGGGTTTGTTCCACAATAAATTGTTTCTATAATCCTATTACCCCTTCGGGGGTTCCTCATACCTCATACCTCATACCTCATGCCTGATGATCCCTCACGCCTTCTTAAAGTTTCCCTTAAACTCCGCTTTAAACCTCTTATAATCTGGGATGGAAACATTCTGCACATATGGATTGCCCGGGTGAAGGCTAATGTATTCCTGGTGATACTTTTCTGCTTCGTAAAACTTGGTAGATGGAACTACCTGGGTGACGATCTTATCCCGGTATTTTTTTGAATCCGTTAGTTTTTTTATTTCAGATTCCAGGATATCTTTTTCCTTATCATTACTATAAAAAGCAATCGACCGATACTGTGTTCCCACATCATTTCCCTGCCGGTTTAAAGTGGTAGGATCCTGGCTGGCGAAAAACGCCTGCACTAAAGTCTGGTAAGATATTACTGAAGGGTCGTAATACACCTCTACTACTTCAGCATGGCCCGTAGATCCGGAAGACACCGCGTCATAATCCGGATTTTTTGTGGCTCCGCCTGCATATCCTGAAATGGCATCGCGTACTCCTACGAGGCTTTGAAAAACAATTTCTGTGTGCCAAAAACAACCTTCCCCAAAAGTAGCCACGGCTTCATTAGCGGCAGGTTTTTTCTTTACTCCAACCGGGATGCCCAAATCCTGACTTTGGGTTTGAGCACAGGACATAAAAATGACAACGGACATCACGGTAAAAAATAACTGTTTCATATATTTTTTTTATAAGATTAATTTTGGGTTTTAGCATTAACTGGAGGTGTTCCTCCTTCAGGCACGAAGATTAATGCGGCTGAATTCATACAATATCTTTTATTTGTAGGCGCAGGTCCATCATCAAATACATGCCCCAAATGGGAGCCGCTTTTACTGTCTACCACTTCCCAACGAGTCATTCCATCAGTTTCATCTTTAATAAGTCGAACGGCGTCTGGCGTAATTGGTGCATAGAAACTTGGCCACCCGGTTCCTGAGTCGAATTTTGTATCGGAACTGAAAAGAGGTTGTAAAGTTGCGGCAGAATAATAGATGCCTTTTTTATAGAAATGATCGTACTTACCGGTGCCGGCCCTTTCGGTGCCCTGTTGGCGCAGAATATAGTACTGTGCATCGGTAAGCTTTTCCTTCCACACCGCATCGCTTAACTGAACCGGGAATTTCATATTATGAGTGGCTGCGGGTGGGTCGGGATATTTGGTATTTTTTGATTGAGCCATGCTGCAATTGGAAATCGTAAAACCAAAAGCGACGATAACGAAGTAAAGAAAATTTTTCATACAATTAAATTGATTATCATTATAAACGTATCACAAGGCATTAGGGTTTCTCCAGATTTGTTAAAATTTATTTTGTAGATTGTCTGCCTTTTACCTAAAGTTACATCTTACTCTTTTTTCCGGAAAACTAAAATATGCTGAATTGGTAAAAATTCACCCTTATATACAAGGTCAAAGCCATTAGCGCCTAATTCCTTTTGCACCTGCGCAACACTCATTTTATGCAATGCTTTAATGGCAACTGCCGGATCTTCGGCCTTATATTCCATCAGCAATAATTTGCCATCTTTTTTTAACGCTTTGCGGATATTTTGAAGCATTTCCTGTGGATAAAGTAATTCATGATATACATCAACCATAAAAGCCAGGTCAACGGAATTATCCGGTAAGTTGGGCGAAACACTATCCCCTTTTATAATCTCTACGTTTTTGTTTTGTAATTCCTGTTTGCGATTATTGAGAAGAGTGATCATTTCATCCTGGATTTCCACGGCATAAACTTTTCCTTCCGGTACTCTCGGCGCAACGCGAAAGGTATAATAGCCCGATCCGGCCCCGATGTCTGCAACCGTACTTGCGGCAGTCAAAGGAAATTTGCTGACCGCCAGGTTGGTATTTTCTTCTTTTTGCCGGCTGTTTCGCTCCAGCCAGGATGCGCCTGCTGCTCCCATAATATGGGCTATTTCCCTTCCCATATAATATTTTCCCGTTCCTTCAGGCGTACCTTTCTTAAATGTGTAGATCGCATGCTGTACCGTGCTCTGGCACAGTACAGGAAGGGATATCCATAGTGAAGCCTGCGAAAGTACCAGGGAGGCAATCAATAACCTGATTTTAGATTTTAATCCTTTTGTCATAGTCCAGGAATTTGTTTAGTTAATGTTTACACTACCTGGCAAACAGAGCTCCTTTCATGCCAATCGTTATACCACTGTAAGGAACATGGTTCGCGGTGAAAGACTGGATAAAATCTATCCGGAATAATTTAAGAATGTTTTCCAGGCCTACAAATACTTCCACATAGTTGTTATCGCTATTAACAAAAAAGGCGTTTGTACCTGCTACCAAATGCCAGTTCAATTTTTTTAACAAGGGAACTTTATTTGTCAGTAAGCCATTAAAATGATGTTCAGCATTTAAGGTACTAAAAAAATTGGTGGTGGTACTATTTTGGTAAAAGGGTGCCAGTTGAAAACTATTGAGATAGGTACTGGCAAAAATTGATTGATTTCCGTTAAAATGCTGGTAGTCCGGCACCTGGACTTTACGCGTGTTAAAAAATCCTCCAAAAGATAATCTGTAGTCAAAAGTACCGGATAATTTAAGGTTCACATCATCATGCATAGTAAAACGCCACTTATCATAGTTAACATCACTGCCCAAAACTGAGGCTATTCCCCTGGTATAGTCCAGGATAAACGTCGGATATTTGGAACCCACATTAAATTTATTACCGGGAAATTCTATATATTTTGCTCCGGGCTGCCAGGTAAGTCCTGCTGAAAAGGACAATGCCTGGTGGCGTGTGATATTCTGCGATACTAATCCTATCGGATAATTTGGAGTGAACTCCCTCCTTTTTACATCATTAAAAGTATAATCCGTAGTGTTTTTAACAGGCATCCTGTCCTGGAACTCGAGGCTTGACCTGAGAACAAAACCATCCCCTACGCCCTTACTATAGCTGGCTTTTGCATACCATGCTTCATACACTTTCATCAGGTTTTTTTCGAAAAACAGCGTTGTTAGGGTGTTACTCTTTTCCGTGAATGTACTTTGGTTATTGAACTGGTAAACATCTTTGCCTCCGCTAAGTATAAAAGAAGAAGCATATTTTTTTCCAAAGTCAAGGCCGGCGGTAATGCCGCTGTTGAGATGCTGGTTACTGAAACCGTACCGAATATAAGGGGATATAAAAATATTTCTCCTGCTGATCAGTGAGCTGTCAAATCGTTTACGGTAGGTACCCTTTATATTTGCAACAAGGCCTTCCACGGTATTAAAATTCAATGCATCGATCACCGAATTAACGCCAAAAGTTACCCTTCTTTTTTCCCTGCTAAAATTTTGCCCGGTCAATAAGATGCCCGCAATGCTTACTTTATTTCTTTTTTTGTCAATTGAATCGAGGTACCGGGGACTTTTGCGAATCCTTTCAAGACTATCTTTCTTTTTGTAATCGGTAATTTCTTCCACCTGTAAAGGCAGGGGTCGAATGGAATCCCAATACATGGTGGTGCGTTTGTTGGAACTATCTATGTATTTGAGAATGGTGTTATTAAAAAACTTTTTTTCAAAAGCCGGGTTGAGATTAAAATCTGAATAGACATTTACAAAACTTCCGTATCCGTCAAAACCAAAAAATTTAACGGCCGGATAAATGACCTGGTTTTTTATAACCCAAACTTCCTGTGTTAGGGGAAAATACAATTGATCTACCCGCAAAGTGTCAATAATTTCCATTTGAGACTCTTTGGTCAGTTGTAGCTGTACACTATGAATCCTCCAGTCGCCTTCTGTAATATTTATATATCCCGAAAAAACAGGTTCGTATTTTTTACGAGGAATTACCTGGATCTTATTGATCTCCTTCCCCTCTTCTATAAAGACTCCCAGGAATTTGTATTTGTAGTAAGAAAGCGCGTTATCGGCGATAGGCGATACAAAACCCCTGGGATTAAGATTAACTCCAATCTGGATATTATTCTCATAAAAAGATAGTATCTGTGGCTGGCTGAGGCCAAAAGCATCACTTTGGCCGCTTACCTTGGTAGAAGTTACTTCTATTTTAACCTTATCGGGTTTCTCCACCGAATACGTGGCAACACTTTCTGCCAGGTATAGCATTTTTAATTTACTGGTGTCGCCGTCTTCAAAATCAACTTTCTGACCGAAGATTTTTTTCGGATACCCACGTAGTTTTAATTGGCCTTTGATGTAAACCTGGCATTGAAAGCGATCTAGCTGGTCAAGATAATAGGTTCTTTTTTTGATGGCATTGCGGATAATTTCATAGGCGGGGTCCTCTCCTCCCGGCCTCACCACTACTTCTTTCATGCTTGTTTGTTGCAGCGACAGGCGAAAGTTTACGACCAATTTTTCATCCAGTACATTTATTGCTTTTTCCGTTCTTCCGTATCCGACATACTGGCAAACCAGTGTATATCTGCCGGGATCTAACTGCAGGCTATACCTGCCTTCATCATTAGCAGTGGTACCAATTGCCGTTCCTTTAACGAGAATTGAAGCGTATGATAACAAGTTTCCCGTATCATCCGTAATAACCCCTGAAATCTGCCCAGCTTGCACCGAAGAATAAAACAAAACAAATATTGGAAAAAGTAGTGCAGGTATCTTCATAAAAGCTTAGTAAAAGACATAACGAAAATAAGCCTTTGAATGTTTGACGGGCAACTATCCATTTTTTGCTGAATTCGTCTTTCTCAAAAAACTTCCGGCCAAAGCGGCAAAACCGCCTATTAGCGCACCAATAAGGCCAGTCAATAAAACCAGGGAAATGGGACTATTGCTTTTAAGAATGATCAATGAAATTTTATGCGCAAGTATGTTTTCATTTTTCAAGCTTATATAAAAAGCCATCGCACTCCATAACAGAAACAACGCTACAAAACCAGCCAGGAAAGCACTAAGCGGTTTTTGAGGCACCAGGATTATCACCAAAAAAGCCACCCATGCAATGCTCCACCAGGGGAAATATATACAAACAATAAAACTTAGCAATGCCATTAATAAAACAGACACGAGAAACTTCATATTCAGCTAATTGAAAATTTAAGTGCCAAACAAATTGAAAGTCACACATTTAAGGGCTTTCAGCTATCGGCTTTCGGCTTTCGGCTATGGGCTTTCGGGAAGAACTACATCACAGATTAACCTGCTGATTTCTGATAGCCGATAGCTGATAATCGATAGCTGATAGCCAATGATTGCGCTGTAACACGCTCAGCACTACACTATTCTTTTTTAACAAATGTCATTTTCCATTTGATATGCTCGTTGGCCAGATCGTTCTTTTTCAAGACAAGGAGCTTGTAATAATCACCTTTCGCCCAGGTATCAATGAAATTATCATAATATTTGCTTCCGGGATTTCCGCTTTGCCCACCAGGATAAACGCCATAGGCCTCTGTTTCCGGTGTGAGGTGAACGACCATTCTCCAGCTGGGGCCATGCACTGTTTTCGTAGCATTTATGGAACGAGTTCCGCCACCGGTATTTACGTTCAGCCTGCTAAGTTCCATTAATCTCGTAAGGTGGGTGATGCGGGTATTTTTAAATATTCCCCATTCAAGCCTGTTTTTTTTATCTGCGTTTTCTAATATGGGTAATGATTTTTCCAGGGCGAGTAATATGTCATCTTCAAGGGTTTCTTTTCGGGGAGTATTAATATTATCCAGGAAAATAAAAGCGGAATCCTTATACAATCCTTCCAGGAGGGTACTTTCATATGGCATCAGGGATTTTTCCAAAGGCGCCAGTTCGTCGTTCCACACAACTGCTTTCAAACTGTCAAACAAAACATTAAAAACCGTGGCACCTTTTTCGTCGGGATCATTTTTGTAATTCCATCCTTTTAAGATTTCCCAATACTTACTTGTTTCGGGAGATAACGGCTTTTTGACAGCTTTAATTAATATCGGCAAAATTGATTCAGCGAATAAGTCATTATTGTTGGTCTGCAACTTCATCATATCCTCTGGCGTGATTTCCTGCATTCGCGACAATTCCCGATTTATAATCGCGCCCCTGTAAGGTGGATAAACGGAGCTCAGGTAATAAGGATAACTGCTGTCCGCAGGAACCTGGTTAGCACTGCTCACAAAACCTCTTTCCGGATTAAACATGTGAGGATTTTCAGAGGGGGGAATCATACCCTGCCACATATAACTGCTATCGATGCCAGGCATTACAAAGTCACCCTGCCTTTTCCATTTGGCAGGGAAATCTCCCTGCGCCCAGATAGCTATGTCGCCATTCTTCGCTGCAAATATCATGTTTTGACCCGGCGTTTGCAGGTGTAAGGAAGCTTTTACATAATGTGAATAATTCCTGGAACGATCCAGTTCATAAAACGTTCTTAATTCATTACTGGCATCATGGGCCTTCCATCTTACTGCGTAACTTTTGCCGTCTTTGGTACGATTAAGATAATTATCATCAAATATCACAGGCCCAAAAACAGTATATGCAACGGTGTCTAAAAAGTCAGGCTTATCCCTGATCTTTATCCGCTCCACTCTTAAATCGGTATTTTTCCAATCGCCGTTAAACCAGTATTGCTTTTTTGTAGCGTCCCTGAACCGGATGGAATAGTAATCTCTAACATCCCGTCCAGCATTTGTTACCCCAAACGCGCAACTATCATTGAACCCAATGATAATGCCCGGCGCACAGGGAAAGCTAACACCATAAGCGTTTAAACCAGGCGTATTCAATTGCATCTCAAACCAAAGCGAAGGAAGATTAAGCCCAAGATGAGGATCATTACAAAGAATCGGATAATGACTCTTTGTTTTAGAACCACTCACTGCCCAGTTATTACTACCATTTTCCTTGTCTGGCTTTTGAGGTTCAACCGGCAACGGTGAATTATCTGGTTTGAAAGTAAAATAAACGGAATCCGCATTGGCAGGAATGACTGGTTTAACGGCTGGTTTTGCAAACACAGTTCCACGGGGCACAACAGGATCTGCTGAATCCTGGAACAGCGGGTACATTTTATCAAAAACAACTTTTGTAAAAGCATTCCTGGCAGCAGTATATTCAAAATCTGATTCGAATCCGGCCAGGTCAAAAGACATATATTTTAAGAATAACGCAGTTTTTAGATTTGTCCAGAGCTCCGGTTGATAACCCATCAGTTTGTATTCTAATGGCATCGTACCTTCAGTAAGCGTTTGAATGTAAGCGTTAATGCCCGCAGTATATGCGTCTGTGACCGGTTTGGTAGCCGTGTCGCTTTCCATCATAGATAAGGATTTCTCAGCAGCATATACCATCCCTAACCTGCGGAAATATCGATCCGCGACATTTAATAAATCAGTGGTGCCCGATGTAGCGCCAAGAACTTCGCACAATCTGCCACTCGCGGCACGAACCTGGAAATCCATTTGCCACAAGCGAAACTTCGCATGCAGGTATCCTTGTACAAAAAAAGCGTCATGATTATTTTCGGCAAAAACGTGAGGTACCAGCCTTTCGTCCAAATAAACTTCAGTAGTGCCTTTTATTCCATCCAGGTGTAGCGTTGTGTTAAAATCTGTCTCCACAGGTTCAGCGTTTTGCCAGACGCCATATTGGGGGCTTAGCAGTTTACCCAGTGGGGCCGGAAGAACCCATCTTGTATTCAGCGCAATTACTAATACAACGGTGATAAGAGAACTAATAAGAAACGGCACTATTCGCATGCGTAAAGTTTAGGAATAACTAAAAGTAAGGTTTTTTACAACATGTAAGCTATGGCGATTTTAACATACTGTTTGGGTGAAATCCCCGATTAATAAAAGAATAACACGTTAAAAAATTACTACAAAATGGGTATTGACTTAACCTTATAGCTTTTGCAATTTTACAGAATCAAAATTTACAACTCTTAAACAAATGAATTGTTTAAGCGTCAAAATAGTAACAATACAAAAAGTGGGGGTATGAAAACAATAATCATTCAAATTGATCAAAAGAAAAAATTAGTGCTAGGCATTCTTTTCCTTCTGCTGCTCGCTATAAGTTTTATAAAATAAACGGCAGCATTTTACTAATAATGGAAAAGCAAAGGTGTAATGGTTTGTTAATACAGGCATTCCATAATTTTAGCCACCTCATCACTACTATTGAAAGAATGCAATACAATCCGCAACCGTTCCGCGCCCCTGGCCACAGTGGGATATAATATGGGCCGAACATCCAGTTGCGCATCCTGCAAAATTTGGGCTTCCTTTTTTACTTCGTTATTTCCCGGGATAATTATTACCTGAACAGGAGTTTCGCTTTGAAGGATCTCATATCTAACCTTTCCCTGTTGAAATTGAAGAACCAGTTGATCCAGGTGCTTTCTTTCCTGATTGAGTTCGGGAAAAATGTCATAAGAAGTGCTTATTGCTGCCAGGCTAGCTTCAGGCAGCGCGGTAGTAAATATAAATGCCCTGGAAAAGTTTACGAGGTAATTTCGAAGGTGCTCACTTCCCAGCACTATGGCGCCATGCGCGCCACAGGCTTTACCAAAAGTATGAATTCGTGCAAAACACCTGTTTTGTAAACCAAGTAATTGAACCAGGCCCTGTCCTCTTTCACCTACTACCCCTGTTGCATGTGCTTCATCCACTACCAGGTGAGCGGTAAACTGTTCACATAACTCTATTATGTTTTGTAAGGGCGCCTTATCGCCATCCATCGAAAAAACTGATTCGGTAATAACGAAAATATTTCCGGTGGCGAGCCGTAATTTTCGTTCAAGATCTTCCATGTCATTATGCCGGAACGAAAATGATTGTGCGTGGCACAATCGTATTCCATCGCGTAGTGAAGCATGTGATAAAAAATCATAAATTATGGTATCATCACGCTGGGGTATACAACTCAATAACCCGGTATTGGCATCATATCCCGAATTGAAAATAAGTCCGGCTGCAGCCACATGAAAACGGGCGATTTTTGACTCCGTTTCTTCTATCAGAGCATAGTTGCCCGCCAGTAACCTGGAGCCGGTGCTACCAGTTTTGAGAGAGCTGTTTTCTGCTAAATTGGTTTTTGAAAATAATCTTTTCTCTATCAAACCGTTTTTCACTATCCCCAGGTAATCATTCGAACAAAAATCTATCTTACCATCGGGTAGCCGAAGTTGCCGGAAGGCATTTTGCTGTTTTCTCTCTTCGAGTTTTGATATTAAGAAATCTTCGTCCGCCATTGCGAGGTATGAGGTTTGAGGTTTGAGGTATGAGCCGAAGCCTTCACTTTCATAAAGTAAACTAATTAAATTATAATCGTTGGTGAACTTAGTAAAAATTTTGTGATCTTAGTGGTATTAGAAACAAATAGCAAACTTTGAAGGGCTTCTGGCTCATACCTCAAACCTCATACCTCAT
>JBDSBP010000035.1:0-2759 GCA_039921525.1 Chitinophagaceae bacterium
AATGGGTGTTGACAATGACTTATGGATTTTTACAAGGCGCGGGAAAACAAAGGTGCCGTCAAGAGTTCCTTTGCTCGACCTGGGCAAAGAGATATTAGATCGCTACAAAGATGATCCTGACTGCAGAGAACGAATAAGGTCCTACCCGTTTTAAGCAATCAAAAGTACAATTCATACTTAAAGGAACTGGCTGACCTCTGCGGTATTACCAAAAATCTTACTTCCCATACCGCCCGGAACACATTTGCGACTACGGTGACATTGAGTAATGGAGTACCAATTGAAAGTGTTTCAAAAATGCTGGGACATAAAAAAATTCAAACAACACAACATTATGCGAGAGTACTCGATAATAAGGTTGGCGATGACATGAGGAATCTAAAAAAATTCACTCTGTAAATTATGACAGATCAAACTTATTTGATTCAAATTATTCAAAAGAGGATTCGCAGTTCAAATGCGGTTCGCTCGGAACTGCTGATGAAAGTCCTCAATAAGCGATATTCAAATTTATTGAAGGTTTTCATTTTAATCGATTATACGTTTCGTTGATTGTTTTAAATTGATTTACAAGTTGTAATTTTCCATCCGTTAATTTAATATCAAGTTCCTAGTCAGGTAAAGATATCACATTGCTGTGACATCTTTACCTGATCACGCAGTGGGCTCTATTCAAAAGGCGCACGGGAAGCGGTTCCTCCGGCCATTCTGGTAGATGACTGGTTTCATTTGTTTATTGTAGATTTCGGGTAAAGTAGTTCTTCGATACTTTTGGTGAAAGGTTCGCATTGAAAGAATACCACTTTACGATTACCGCTCTCGGAAGTAATTCAAACCTTGTCCTGCAACACATTCGTCTTTAACTATATCTACTGCTGTAAGTGTATTAACCCTTAAACTCTAATTCTCAAAAGAAGAATTTGTCAAAAGTTAATATGCAGTGGTTTTTACTTTTCACCAAAAGTAACGAAGTGCCACCATGCACCGGTGTAAACATTTGAGCAACCCTAATTGCTCTAAATTTAAAATTGGATAATCTTAAAACATTCCTACTTATTCCGCAGGTTTAAATTAATAATTTACAAGGTAAATATTAAAAAATACCAAAAATGTTTCACACCTCCATACCAGTCTACATCTCCTCCACAACCCATTGAAAATCCAAAACGCAAACAAGTCCTGGTAAGTCTAATTTGCAATTATCGTCTTTTACAATGAAGACAGTTTGGCACCTGATGTAAATACTTATATAGCTTTTTATCGAAGGATAATTTTAATGCATGAAGATATCTATTTAAACTCTTGTGGTGATGGTGGTTCTACTTTACTCTTATATAAAATCACTTTAAAGCTTAAAGTAAAATTCTTAATAGTCTTTTAATTCAAACGTTTTTAGCTGCTAATCTAATTTATTTGATTTATCTAAATATGTAGTCATTAACCTAATTATTATATTTAGGATAAGTAGATTAATATGGGAATACTCCAACTTTTGTAGCTTCATTAATCGACTGGCCTATAATTTTATTTTCAATTGTAGATGCATAGGGTGTAGTAAATACAGGAGACATGGTCACTTCATACCCTCCTTCCGTAAACATCTTTGCTGTTGGAATGTACGACATAACATCGTTACAATAACCTAAAACAAATATATCCTGACCAAAGATTCGTTTCAAGTCAATCGCATAACCCACGGTTAATTCACCTCCAAAGGCAAAAATTGCCTGGCCGCCAACATTCCAAACCTGAACAGGATACCAGGGATATGAAGACATTAATGATTCACCTTTTTCAAGAATATTGAGAAACTGAGCAGCACCCCTTCTCAAGTATGGGGGATAAGCTGATGCGGAAGAATCATTAATGATCTTAACCAATTCCCCTTTGGTTGGTGGCCGCTTTTTAAACGGCAAATCTATTTCCGAATAGGTTACAGAAAGTTGACTATTTAGCAACTTCATTTTCTCACCAATGACCGTTTCAACGGCTGCTGCAAGTGTTTTTCCATATTGTTCAGCCAAAGAGACAGAGCCGCGAGGCAATGGGTTTTGGTCTCCCCCCGCACCTTGAAAAAATAAAGCAATAGCTCCCGGAAATTCCTTTTCCAGTTCTATTTGTGCAAACCCCGCATAATCGCCGGTCCATTTATAAATGTTCAAAGTTGTATTGTGACAAGCATATCCAAAAAGCACCGCAATAATTTTATTATCGCTGTCTGCGACCTTTATTACAGGAACTGAGTAATCATTAGGTCCGTTCAAATAGGTTGTCCCTGTTAAAGCAGATTCTACATTAGTATGCCTGTTGACCTGAAATCTGGCTATCCCGTTACCTGAATAAAGATATACGGGTTTCATTTTATTGAATGCTTCAACTACTAATTCTATGATCTTTGTTTCCGTTTCACTTGCATATTCATCAACTTTCTTACACTCTATTGCATCAATATCGTAAATAAAAAGATTATGGTTTCCAAACACCGGACCAGTATGCGTATGAGACGCATTTAATATTATTTGCGAATTTGAAAGATGAAGTTTCTCCCAAAGCCGATGTCTGATATTATCAGAAACTCCTTTTGTGATTCTATGTAAATCCATCGTTACTATCACTGCCTTTTGTCCATTTGCATCTTCCAACGCCAATGCCTTAGCCCATAAATCCGTAACTTTACCTTCTGCCGGATGATTACGAGATGCATACCCTCCCATCCATATATATCTATCGGGAGTTATATTAATTTTAGCGACACCGGC
>JBDSBP010000036.1:0-9122 GCA_039921525.1 Chitinophagaceae bacterium
GAAGTTAGTACTGTCGAGATCATCTTTCTGTTGCTATAAGGGGCTTTCACATATTGCCGGCGATTATTATGCATATAAGCCAGCACCCAATCAATCACGAGCAATTATAACTATGCTCGGAGGGCAGACAAAGAACACCAAGCGATACTATTCTTTGAATTCCCTTTTGATTTTTTCCTGAACTGCGATAACAATCCAGTCGTGAAGAGATACAGTTAACCGTTTCTCAGCCGAACGGGACGGGTTCGGCATGCGTTCTCGGATGCTTCTTATTTGGGCAATTTCTTCCGAAGTCAGCTTTACATTCATTGATTTAAATGTTTCTTCAACCTTTGATGATTTCTCTGATGGTTTTTCTTCGTTAGCGATTACTGTAATTAACTCGTTTACTTTACCCTTTGAAGATTTCGCTGATGGTTTTTCTTCGTTAGCGATTGCTGTAAAAAACTCGTTTACTTCATCATTGATCTTTTCTTTTAATAGTTCCATTTCAAAATTTGATCGTCCCTTAATTGCCGCAGCTTTAAAAGCGCTATGATAACTTACCGATAGCACCGGCTTCGTAAGACCTTCAATACTAAGTAGCCCCCTACGTACATTATTTTCCGATGTGCCAGGCAAATTTGCCATATTTATGCAACTATATACTCGAAAGTTGTCCTTTCTATTTTTTTGAAGTTCCATAATTGTTTTTGAAAGAATATCTGAATCAGTATCATTAGACCACGGTAAAAACGGAATCAGAATAATATCAGAATGAAAAAAAGTGATCTTTTGTGAAATTTCATCATAGGTTTCGAGGTCAATTATAAGATCGTCGTATTGCCTATGAAGCTCAGGGAGTTTAATTTTTAAATTGTCCCCTGCCACCTGTGCAATGCAATATACGGGAGTACTACCCAGTGTTCTTTTCCGGACTTCTGTGAATAATGCTGCCGGACCCTGGCTTTTGGTTTCAATTAGTAACACATTGCGACCTTTCTGATTTAACCAGATTACAAGATTGAGCGCTAATGTCGTTTTTCCGGTTTGAGCAGCGGAAACACTTCCGAAGGCATAAATCATAAACGAAACTTTTTTATTTAATAAACAAAATTTTAATCTCATTTCTGACAAGAACACGCATTGAGGAATGTTTGATTGACTCTGCCCGGCGTTTATAATGCCTGTAAGCGAGATCGTCTCAATCAATCTTCACGTTTTCTATGCCCAATAAAAATTTCGTTTCGTTTTCGTTTTGTTATTGCCAAAAGTAAAGCTCTACTGAGTGGAGAGCTTATGTATGATTATATTATGTTATTGATAACGCAATATAACTAAAAAAATGATTTACACATACATGTATGTGTATGATTCGAATATAATTTTTGCTACTTGCACATGTATAAGTGCAATGAAGGCCAAAATTTCCAATATTGAACAATATGTGATTGATAAAGTAAGAGAAAGAAGGATTAAAATGAAACTTTCTCAAGCTGAATTGGCTTACAAATTAGAGGTTTCCGAAGGCTTTATAGGTAATATTGAGAGCTTAAACTATAGAGCTAAATATAATTTAAACCATCTAAATGAACTCGCAAAAATATTCAACTGCTCCCCAAGAGAATTTTTGCCTAAGAAGCCTCTTTAACTCATTGAGCTTTATAGAATTCGAAGGAAAATGGAACGGTGTCGAAATAATCGGCCGTGACAATATGTTAGTGAGCCTTAAAAAAAGGAAAGGACATGATCTCCAAGAATGCCGGAATACCATAGCTCATCGTGGCCGACAGCAGCCTTTACGTCCACATTCGCTTGTCAGGACGCTTTTGGATACTTCAG
The DNA here is from genome assembly GCA_039921525.1 of Chitinophagaceae bacterium. Lineage (GTDB taxonomy): Bacteria > Bacteroidota > Bacteroidia > Chitinophagales > Chitinophagaceae > JADCRZ01. The sequence continues at coordinate 1,822 of JBDSBP010000036.1, forward strand.
GCAACGAGTTATGTCTGTTAAATGTTTTGGGGTTTTCCAGCTTAGTCATTCATTAACTCCCAAAAAAAATATGGGTTGTAGTGGAAGCATGTTTTTTTGCTTGTCGTCCATTTTTTTATAGTGATCTTGCCATAACTGTATAAATCTATCGAAGTCTATCAATTCAATGTGTTTACCTGATGACCGGGCTTCCTGTTTAGCAGAATTAGAGAAGTCACCGCTTGTGACAAAAATACCTACATCTGTGTCCCTTTTCATCGTACCTATTAGCCGTTGTATATCATCGGAAGGTACAGTTGATTCTGGACGATGCTTAACTTGGACAATTATTCTTGGAGGTTTGGTACCTAATGGATCGGTGTACATAATGATGTCAATTCCTCCATCTCGACCTTTTTTTGCAATTAGTGATATGTAATAACCCATAGAGGCTAATAATGCAGCTACCATATCCTGGAACTCATATGGATTTTTATTCAAAACAAATTGCCTTAATCCCTCATATGCTTTCTCTTCGTATTGTTCTAATATGGCAGATTGCTGCTGTTCAAAAGTGATTTCCTTTTCAAGTGGGGCAATATTGTCATTTGGGCTTAGTACTGGTGTAGTAATTTGTAAAACTGCTTCAACTGGTTGTTGGCTCTTCCAGGACCTATAGGCTTTAGTAGCTTTATCCAACAATGCTTCAGGGTCAAGTTTCAGTGCTTCTTCGCCTTCAGGTGTAATTGTCCATGTTCCTTTATCCTTTCGGAGGAAACCAGCTTTTATCGAATCAATACTGTAAAAATGTAACATGGATTCCCACCTTATATTGCCCGTTTTTTCATAGCGTTCTTTTTCCCAATCAGTAAAAGTTAAAGATTTCCCGGTTAAGTCAACAAGATCAGAGCCTCTCATTGAGCCTCCATTTTCTTTTAGAATCCTAAGAGCAGCATAAATTACTTTGGCAGCAATCCTACGGGAAGGCGATAATTCTTTAGCCATATTTTTACTTTAATATTTGGTTTTTAGCCGTATTCATCATCAAGCAATTGTTTGAATGGTTTTCTGTTTTTATTTGATAGGAGTAATAAAGATAGGATTGCTTGGTTGAATTGAATTGCCTCTTTTGCAATGTATCCTTCCGGTAAAGTACCAGTATTGAATCAAGAAGATTATTGTATAGCTGTAAAAGTTAAGACAATATATGACTTACCCGTATGCTTCCTTTTTACCAGGGAACTACGACTATCCTAATAGGTTTTCATACGACATCGGATTTTGAAGGGCTTAAGAGTTCTATTGCATAATTGGGCATTTTTAACTATATTTCGAAGATAGCCGGTAAAAAGCTGGTAGAAATAGGCAAAGGATGTTGTATTGACGCGCTGTCGATGTTGAAAAGTGAAAAAATAAAATTTCAATATTCAATAGGCTCAGGTTCGAGCTGATTCACACAATTCAACCGCTGAGCGAAAGTAAAGCTGTATTCTATTATAAAATCTCGAATCGAATGAACAATCAAAAGGACAATAAATGAAAAATCAACGCAGTTTTCTTTTTATTTTCTTCGTGTTTTCAGGCTTTGGGATCATGCACCTTTTAACCATGTCAAGTCGCCCCAGTTGGGCGAGTATTCGAACTGTAGATGTAGTACGCCTGATTGGCACAGGTATGTGCTTTGGAGTTGCAATCTTCTGTTTAGCGGCATACTTTTTCGGCCGTCGCTTTTTCGAGTAACCATCCGTTTGTAAATGCCCCGAGAAATCTTTGAGCATCCCGGATGGTCCTTCTCTTCCACGTCCCTGCTGGTAATCAAAGAGCGGTCAAGCAAGCTATTATGGTATACCCAAAAGTAGCCCCTGTGTGTTTGGCCTTTCTTATCTTTGTCCAGCACTTTTATCGGAGTCTCGTCTGCATGCAGATAATCAGATCGCAGTACTTCTTTTTGTAGTGCATCATACAAAGGCAGGATCAGCTTGCAGGCACCTGTTACCCAGTCGGTGATGGTAGAATAAGGGATGTTGATGTTTTCCATTGCAAAGCGCTGCTGCTGCCGGTATAAAGGAAGATGGTCAACATACTTGTCAATGACGATCTGTGCCAGTAGCCCAGGTCTGGCAATGGCTTTTGGAAGCGGCCTGTCTAATCATGGGAGCAATCAGTACAGTGGCATTATCCTGACTAACATATTTTGAACGCACATAGCGGTTAACATATTAGTGGCCCAGCTCATATTCCAATTCTTCGTAACTTCGTAAGCCACCGAGCAACCCGCTTACTAACTGAATTAGTTTTTTGTTTATTGATTTACCCGCTTCCAGTTTTGCGGAAGTAGTTCATGCAGATTATTCATTGTGTAATTGTGCATTCTCCCGAGCACATCTTTGAGCCAGTCGTATGGATTAATATCATGCAATGTGCAGGTAGAGAATAAAGAATAAATCATCGCTGATCTTTGTGCGGCATCATGACTTCCCGCAAATAAATAATTCTTTCTTCCGATGGCCACGGGCCTAATCGCATAAGAAGCCGGGTATCGCTGGCATAGATAGATAATTTATCCCAGCGTTTAAGACTGTAGGCGATAGCCTGGCCAATAGGGCTTTTGGGTAATACTTTTGCCACCTCAGTCAGCAACCACGCTTTGATGGCTTTTAGCACCGGCACTGCTTCCGCTTGCCGAGGGCAAGTATTTCATCAGGCATCATTGATTCTTCCCTGATGCGTCTCTCCATGGCATACAGGGCCTGCATTTGTTCCAGCACAAACTGAGCCCTCACCGGATCGCTGTCAAGTGATTCGGAGAACTTGCGCCTTGCGTGTGCCATGCAATGCATAAGCGTTATGCCTGGCCTTTTATCAAAGTCATCGTAAACACCGTATCCATCGGTTTGCAGGTGGCCGGTAAAATCCTTTAAAATATCGTTGGGTCCTTCCCGGCCCCTGCCGGTCCGGTAGTCGAAGAGTACCAGTTTGTTTTCACTGTCATGATAGACCCAGTAATATCCGAGATGTGTTTTACCTTTTTTGTTTTCATCCTGCACCTTGATCGTTGTTTCATCGAAATGCAGGTATTGGGTATCAAGCACCTGCTTTTTATGGAGTTCATACAGGCCACCAAGATTATTCAGCAGGTTTCTCATCCAGTCGTTGCTGGTGCTCTGAACAATGGTAACACCTGCGCGCTCAAACCGCTGCAGCTGGCGATTGATAGGCATATGGTCCATGTATTTGTTGACTGCCATCTGTGTCAGCAGTCCTTCTGCAGCCATACACTTTTCCATCATCCTGCCTGGAAGGAAAGCGATGATGAAAACAGTCTCAGATATGGGTGTGGGCTGAACATAGATCGGACGCAGGTATTGTTTTACAAACAATTCTCCCGGCAGGTATTCTAATGCTTCAGTAATTTCAAAACCAAGACGCCGTAGGCCGGTAACGTCTTTGCATGGTTCCAGCACAATCACTTCCCGGCGCAGGTGAGCGGGTAATACACGGGAAGGATGTGTTTTTCGCTGGGTGACAATTTCTACTTTGGCAGGCTGCCGAACAATAACAGTCTCCGGAGTAACCTTTAATTCAGTGATTACTTCATCAGAAAGAGCCAGCGTGCCCTGAATGACGCCTGCCGGGGCAGGAGAAAGTACGAACCGCTCCTGCCGGGATCCAAAAATGAGTTTCTTTAGTTGAGATAGCTCATGATGAAGAGATGCAATTTCACTTTGCGCTTCCCTGATGGCGGCTTGCGACTCTTCAAATAACTTCTTGTAATCTATGTTTTCTGTAGTGCTCATTAACAGCATCAAAGCTATGCTGACAACGGACTACAACCAATTATTAAGCGCATTAGTTATACAGCTGAATTGTGTATAAAGGCACTACTTTTTTTTGATTTATTCTTCAACCGGTTTTTCGATACCGTTTACGATACTCGATCTTTTTAAGTGCCACACCCTGCAACATAAATAGCAGTTGCTGGTAGCTAACAGAAAGGCTACTACCATTGTCACCATGTGCAGGCATTTCATATGTGCTACGTTCAAGCCGTTTATAATACAGCTCAAAGCCGTCACCATCCCAGTGGAGTTTAACGTGTGTGCGGCTGCGGTTCAGGAAAATGAAAACAGACCCATCAAGCACCTGGCTTTCAATGGTGATGACACAATACCTGATAAACTATCGAAGCCCTTGTGCATGTCCGCAGGCTGACTGTACAGATAATATTTAACGGCGGATGAAAGATGAAGCATATTATCGGATCAATGCTTTCAGAAAATCTAAAGACACGGGTGCGTTAAAAATGATGCTGGTTCCATTTGGAAACCGTACTTCAACATTACCGGCAGATGAAGGCGATGTTATCTGAACAAAACCTTCCGAAAAAGAAGACGCTTTCTTGTGATGCTGATCGCGGTAAACTTTATGCCAGTAAAAAAACACATGAGCCGGAATATGCTGCTGCTGATAAAAACTCCTTTTGAGATAGTCCGCTCTGTTTCCATTTCTCTATGATATCAATCTTTGCCTGACGGTCGCTAACGCTTGCTCGCATGAGAATAATTTAAGGCAAAGGTCGGAGCCGGCTTGTTGAAGAACAATAGCGACTTGCTCGGTGGCTTACGAGAATATTAGTAGATTTAGGGTTTGAAGTTTAAAATATGCTAAAATGGGATCTTCCGCCGGGATATTGTGCTCAAAATCGCTTTCTTTGCTTTTGTATTTTCGTTCAGGCATTTAATCCTGAAATTTGAAATCTCTACTAAACAGCTTGTGTTGATAAAATAAAATGATAAAAATAGCAATTGGGTATAACCCAGGCAATATACATCTTATCTTGTTATGCTGTTACCGGGTAATATCCACTGAATAGCTTACTTACATAAAAGTAAGATCATATTTCAATAATAATTCATGATTTTGTTCTACAAAAAAAAGTTATTCAAAATCTTGAATAGGTTTTTTCCAAAAAACATTAAGCGCCTGTTTTATCTCTAAAAAATCCTTGCGCATTTGTTCATCTTTGGAAGTAAAATCCCTACGAATAGTAATTTCTTCGAGAGAAGATATTTGTTCCCAATCTTTATAATTCTTGAACGTTTCGCGTTTGGAAATCAGCTTAACACCATCAGCGTTTATATGCCCTCCTATTTGAATGCTATGAATTAAAAAATTCCTCAACTCTCGAATACCTTGTGCAACTTTAACATAATTCTTTCTTTCTGGAGACTTTCCAAAATATTCATTAATTATGTCTTCGCGACCTACGAGTGAAATCGGTGATGGCTTCTTCCCTTTGTTTAGATAGTAGTTGTAAACGTTGGGAAAACTCGTATCAAACCAAGCACCCGCTATTATCAAAAAATCATCTTTAGTTCTTTAGTTAACTTATTTAATTCTTCTATTTTCCTTTTTTTACACTTTAGTGTAATAGAATATAGTTGGATAATAAAATCATCTGTCAAATCGCATACACTGCCTAAGTGCGCATAGAAATCTTCAAAATAAGATAAATGCCTACTTACGATGCAATTGCCCGCGTATATTAATTTCACAAAAATCGAATAATGAATAGCGGAAAGATGAACTAATTCTTTGTCAATTCCCTTTCTTGAATTTATACGGTCATGCAAATCTGTAACGTTAAGATCTATGCGTTTGGTTAGTGGAATTATAAACCGCTTCCAGAATTCTTCGGAATTTTGAAATTCCTTTATTACAAGATAGGAAAATTTCCTTTCATAATCATCACCTTGACTTTGATACGTACTTTCATTTATAATCGCTTTCAAATCTTCTGCTCTTATTTGAATGGACATTATAGATTAATTGTTTAAAAACGATATTTTAAATTTAATCTAAAACAAGCAATTCGTAAGCAAAAGTTTAACTTCTATCTATATCTTAGTTTTCGTTTATGGCCAGGTCTTAGGCAAGTTTTTATCCCTACATGAATTGGCTTTGGAATAAGATTCGTTTTGGCTATCCGCTAATTTCGTTTTCGTTTCCCATTGAATATTTAGGGAGTACTGGTATTTTGATCATAAAAAAAAGCCCTCTATTCATTTGTGAGCTGAATATTACTTTTTTATAATAGAGCAATTTCAAGTGTACTTGTTTTTATTTTCAATCTTCGCATAAAACTTTCTGCACCCTATTGACCGTTTCCACATCTCAGCGTGTTCAATGAGTACCGCGTTTTGACTTTCAATAAATTCAATGTATTCTTGTACGACAACTTTTAATACTGTTGAGCCGGATATAGTGAACAGGAACTTGTCCACTTCTTAGCAGCCCCATCTGAGGAGTAAAAAACAAGAATTATCATGATCAAACTTCTTAAAATCTTTATTTTCGCTTTAGTGATTCTTTTTTTGTCTTGGGCATCGCTTAAAAATGGCAATCATATAAACCATGATTGGCCGGAATACCTGGGAGGTCCTGACCGGAATCACTACTCACCCCTAACGCAAATACATGTCTCAAATGTAAGTCGGCTAAAGGTTGCCTGGGAGTACCATACGGCTGATTCAGGTGAGATCCAGTGCAATCCTCTTATTGTGAATGGAATTCTTTACGGAATGACAGCGGCTATGCAACCTTTTGCGTTAGACGCCGCCACCGGAAAAGAGTACTGGAGAAAATTCGGAAAAGCCGGCAATTTGTCCGATGCTAATCGTGGCTTGGTGTATTGGGAGGATGGCATCGATAGAAGAATTTTATATAGCAATGGTCCCTGGCTGTATGCGGTGAATGCCCGTACAGGAAAGCCAATAACAAGTTTTGGTTTTGGAGGGCGCACCAGCCTGAAAGCCGGGTTAGGAGTTACCGCAAAGAACAAAGACGTCGTCTCTACAACACCAGGTACAGTTTACGGCGACCTGATCATAATGCCGTTAACGGTGTCAGAACAAACTTCTGCGGCATTAGGTCACATCCAGGCATTCAATATCCGAACAGGTAAACTTGCCTGGGTATTTCGTACCATTCCCCTGCCTGGAGAATATGGTTATAGTACCTGGCCAAAGGATACTTATAATAATACCGAAGTAGGAGCTGCGAATTGTTGGACTGGCATGTCTATAGACCGTGGAAGAGGTATCGTTTATGTTCCTACAGGCTCGGCCGCATTTGATTTCTATGGGAAGAATCGTAAGGGCAGCAACCTTTTTGCTAACTGCCTACTGGCCTTGAACGCGAAAACTGGCAAACGTTTGTGGCATTTTCAGTTTGTGCACCACGATATTCTTGACCTTGATACTCCGGCACCACCTAACCTGCTTACTGTAACCAGTAAGGGTAAACGCATTGACGCAGTTGCA
>JBDSBP010000037.1:0-5289 GCA_039921525.1 Chitinophagaceae bacterium
ATCAGTGGCGTACATCTGCTTTTGGGTATGCTGGAAACACGCAGGTTAAAACTCCGAATATTGACAAATTCGCAAGTGAGGCTGTTAATTTCAGGAATTGCGTATCGGTTATTCCTAAATGTACCCCTTATCGCGCAGCCCTCCTAACCGGTCGCTACCCAACATCTACGGGGATGTTTATGAACGACCTTTATCTTCCGGATAATGAATTGTGTATGGCTGAAATTTTTAAAAATGCCGGGTATTCGACAGCCTATTACGGGAAATGGCATCTTGACGGCCATGGCAGATCCAACAATGTGGAATCTAACAGAAGACAAGGGTTTGACTATTGGAAGGCTGCTGAGTGCTCTCATGATTACAACAAAATGCTTTATTATGATAATAATGATCCCAATGTTAAATACTGGAGCCAATACTCGCCTTTTGCCATGGAAGAAGATGTAGAAAAATATCTTGAACAGGCTTCTAACAATAACAAACCATTTTTACTTTTTATCGCTTTGGAAACGCCCCATTTTTCGAAACACCAGGCAGCTGAAAAATACCAGGCAATGTATCCGCCAGCTGATTTAAAATTGCCGCCAAATGTTATCGAAGGAAAATTTCCTGATGTAAGGAAGGAGCTACAAAGTTATTATGCTCATTGCACGGCTACAGATGAAGCAATAGGAAACTTGTTCAATAAGATTAAGAGCTTGGGTCTTTTCGATAATTCCATCATCATATTTACTGCTGATCATGGAGAGATGATGGGCTCGCATGGCGTGAGACCCAGAGAAAAGCAACTTGCCTGGGATGAGGCAGTAAAAGTTCCTTTCCTGATTCGCTATCCCCGGATAGGAAAAAATGCAGGTATAGAAACCCTTACCCCAATTAATACACCGGATATTCTTCCCACCATGCTCTCCCTGGCAGATATTCCAATACCTCGTTCTATTGAAGGAGACAATATCGCTTCTGCAGTTAAGAATCCTCAAATCAAAAAAGATAGAGCAGTATTATTTATGAGTATATATCCGGTCGCCATCACAAAATTCTCTGAATATAGGGCTATAAAAACTAATACGTATACCTACGTGAAAACCCCAACACAAGCTATTATGTTATTTGACAATCTTAATGATCCTTATGAGATGAACAATCTCGTTGATAAGGCTGCATACAGGGATCTTCAAAGTACTATGGAAAAGCGTTTACAAAAGAAGTTAAAAGATGTCGGCGATACAGATTTTAAACCTTATAGGTATTATCTGGATAAATTTGGATTTGAAGATGTAGGAAAAGATGGCCAGGAGATACCTTATAGTGAAGACCCTACCAAGGTTACAAAAGTGTATTCACCAAAAAAAAACGTTAACCTAAAAAAATAAACCTGTAGAAATATAAAAAAAAACCTTCAAAATCAAAGCGGACAGGATGAAAAATAATTAGTGATATAAAAATCCTTCAATAATGAGATCAATAAATTAAATCAGATAAATGACTTCTTTAAAACTAATTTTACTTACTTGCTTTTTCTTACCGGTTATCTTATCTAATTACAGTGCCGCAAATAACAGTAATGAAAAGAATCAATATGGTAAGAGTAGCAAGACGAACGTTCTTATTGTAACAGTTGATGACATGGCCTATAATTCGGTGGGTATTTTTGGTTGCAGGGTTCCTGGAATAACGCCTAATATAGACAAACTAGCCTCGATGGGAAAGAGGTTTACATATGCTTTCAATAATACAGCTGTTTGCCAACCTTGCAGGCAAAGTATTCTAACAGGTAGATATTCGCACAATAATGGTGCTGAAGGCTTTGAACCAATCAACCTGGATGTACCAACACTTACTGAACTACTAAGAAAGGCCGGGTATATCAATGGAATTTTAGGTAAAGAAATTCATCATCAGCCGGTTGAAAAGTTCTGCTGGGATTATATTCCATTCATAACCGATACTGATTCTATATGGAGAAATGGAGCTTCCCGCGATCCGGCCCTTTTTCATGAATATTCAGGCAGGTTTTTTAAAATGGCAAAACAACAAAACAAGCCATTTTTTTTGATCGCAAATTCACATGATCCACACAGACCCTTTGTAGGCAGCTCGGAAGATACCACCACTTTTCGTGTTAAATTACCACCAGTAACGCGCCAATTCCGCCCTGATGAGGCGGATGTTTTCGGTTACCTGCCCGATATTCCAGATGTTAGAAAAGAAGTGGCGCAATATTGTGGATCAGTATACAGGGCTGATCAAAACATCGGAGCAGTTTTGAAAGCTTTGAAAGAAAGTGGATTGGCAGACAATACCCTTGTTATATTTTTAAGCGATCATGGTGCTGCTTTCCCTTTTTCAAAATCTCAATGTTACTTTAATAGTAATAAAACTCCATTGATTATACAGTGGCCGCATAAAGTAAGTCCGGCTTCTGTAGATTCTACTCATTTAATTTCAGGAATCGATTTAATGCCTACGGTTCTTGATGCGCTGGACCTTCCCCTGGTTGCTAACTTAGATGGAAGAAGTTACCTGCCATTGCTTTTTGGTAAAAAACAGGACGATCGGGATTATGTGTATACCACCTATTACCAAATCTTTGATAAAACCCGTTATCCTATGAGGTGTCTTCAGGATAAAAATTTTGGTTATATCTATAATTTTTGGTCAGATGGTAAATTGAACATGACCGGGGATGCCAAAGGAGGAATTACCTGGAAAGCCATGGTAGAAGCTGGCAAAAGCATTCCTGTAGTTGCCGAACGCGTAGAGCTTTACAGGCATAGGATCCCCGAAGAATTCTATGATTTCAAAAATGACCCGGATGCGCTGCACAACCTCGTTAATGATGCTGCTTATGCCGGTGAGATACAAAAATTTCGCGATAGAATGCTAGTGGTGATGAACAATTGTAAAGACCCGGCATACCAGGCTTTTAAAGACAGAAATAAACCGGGCATAATAGATGATTTTATGATTCAGCAAAAGATCAAAGCCAGTCATACTAAACAGGATTTAAAATTCTAAAAATAAAACCTGTTACTTATTTCTATTTGAACTGATGCCTTGAAAAATGCCATTAGCCACGGAGGCACCAAGGCACAAAGAATCACAAAGGATCACAAAGGATATTTTAATGCTCTCTACTTTTAGTCCTTCAAGATTAAGATAAATTCTTGGTGCTCCTTCGTGCCTTAGTGTCTTTGTGGCTCATTTTGTTATTAACTAAAAGGCATTGCAATATAATTAGCGATCATCTTTACTAATCTTCCCTATGAAATGGTATGCAAAAACAATCATGGATTACTAAATCTTTACGTATGTTTTCGAAAAAGAAAAACTGGTATGCTGTACTTTTATTATTTCTTGCATTGCCGGCATTATCTCAATTGACGGTAAAAATGGATCCTGCCAGCAGTAATGGCACGACTTTCAACAACAAGCATATTAAAGACTATGGTTTGAAAGAGTATGTTTATCTATCAAAAGATCTGCCTCATTCTGAAAATAAACCCTGGAAACTTGTTTGCCAGATGCCCTATAATTGCCAGTTTCAGCCCTGGATAAAACTGGCGAGTGATAGTGGTAAAATAATTTATCTGAATTCAAGTAATCCGCTGGTTTTATATCTTACCAAAACAGAGAACGTTGTCACAGAGCAGGGCCTTAAAACCTATGAGGCAAAAAATTGGGTAAGTGGGGAAGGGGCCATCTATACCATCCCGGCAGGTGTAAAAGTAGAAGCGGTGAAATATAGGGAAACCGGTTACAACACAAAATTTGCAGAGTCTTTCGAATGCAATGATAATGACTATAACATTCTATGGAAAAGAGCTGCGCGGACAGGCTACCTATGCATGCGGGACCATTTTTATGATTGCCCGGATAGGGAGAGAGTTGGATTTTGGGGTGATGGAACCCCGGAATTGGGTCAGTGTTTCTATGCATTTGACACCTCCTCTTATGCGTTATGTAAAGATCTTGTACTAAGGCCACTTAAAGCAGGATTTTACCCGGGACAACAACTGGAATTTCTTGGGCAATATGGTTTGTGGTTTTATTATATGCATACCGGGGATCTAAACTCGATTAATACAATGTATGAATCAACCAAAAATTTTCTTTTTAATACCTATAAACCGGGTAAAAAAAATCAATGGTTTGATTGGGGAAAAGAGATTAAAGATATTGCTGTTATTGAAAATAGCTTTTTGTATATCGATCTTACCACGCTGAAAAAAATTGCTTTACTTTCAGGCCATTATGATGATACCAGTTCCATAAATACAAAACTGGATTCCATCAGGAATAATTTTAATAAGGATTTCTGGAAAGGGAATTATTATATGTCTTCCCAGGTAAGTACGCCTGATGACAGGGCTAACGCGATGGCTGTGAATGCCGGATTGGCAGAGCCTTCCAAATGGGAGGCGATTAATAATAATGTACTTTTGAAAGTCAGGAATTCCAGTTCTTTTTTTGATCGTTGGGTTTTTGAAGCCTTCTGTAAAATGGGTAAAGAGGAAGATGCCTTATTACGGATGTATGATCGTTACAAAACAATAATCAATTCAAGTTTTTCTACCTTATGGGAACATTATGATCGTTGGTGGGCTACGAAAATGGACGCATTTGATGATGCTTCATCACTAAACCATGGATGGAATCCTCCTGTGATTTTTCTTTCGCAAACCATTGCAGGAATAGCGCCCGAAGAGGCAGGCTGGGAGCTTTATCATGTGTTTCCAAAGGAAGCTTTTCTGACATCGATAAAAGTAGTTGTGCCAACTATTCGTGGCAATATCAAAGTCAACATGCATAAAACAGCTTCCTATTATTCTCTTACGCTTAACAGCCCCTTAAAAACCAAAGCCATCGTAGGCATACCCAAAAAGTCCTTTTCAGTAATGAAATCAATAAAGGTAAATGGCATTGTGGTATGGGATGGGTCTTATACCGGTAGAACAAAGAGTGTATTATGGGCTGGTGAGGATTCAGCATATATTAAATTTAATGTTCCGCCTGGCACCTGGAATTTTTTAGCAGATGGTACATTGAAAATTACGTCACCGAAACCGGCAGGCAAACCGCCTGTACAACAAGAAGTAAAACTTAATAATAAGACATGGACGGCTACTTCATCCATCAAAGACAGCAGCTACCTGTTCAGTGGCGATAAAATACCCGTGGATATATCTGCCGCTAATGCAATTGATGGAGACCATTGGACAGGATGGCGTGATATGTCTGGAACCCAACACCCGGGTCAATGGTTTATGGTTGATATGAAGACGCCTC
>JBDSBP010000038.1:0-21377 GCA_039921525.1 Chitinophagaceae bacterium
AGCCGATAGCCGAAAGCCATAGACTAGTATCATGTCAAACATAAACTGTCGGTTATTTTGGCTATCAGCCTTCAGCAGTCAGCTATCAGGAAAACAATGCTACAATTAGTTTCCTCCTGATAGCTGATAGGGGAAGGCTGAAAGCCAAAGCGTCATTTTAGAGTTGACATAACACTAGTAATACTCCAAAATCGGTCTCAGCCATCTTTCAATTTCTTCAAGTGGCATACCCTTTCTTGCAGCATAATCTTCCACCTGGTCTTTTTCAATTTTACCTACACCGAAATATTTGCTTTCAGGGTTAGCGAAATACCAGCCGCAAACGGAAGAAGCCGGGTACATTGCCAATGATTCGGTAAGGGTAATACCGGTCGTATTTTCAGCGTCAAGAAGATTGAACAGTGTATATTTTTCAGTATGATCAGGACAGGCAGGATAACCAGGCGCCGGACGTATACCCAGGTACTTTTCTTTTATAAGATCTTCTGCACTCAGGTGTTCGTCTGTAGCGTAACCCCAGAATTCCTTACGGGTTCTTTCATGCATCACTTCAGCAAGGCCTTCGGCCAAACGATCTGCAAGTGCCTGCAGGATGATCTTATTGTAATCATCATACTGCTCGTCGAACCGTTTGATGTGCGTTTCAATGCCATGAATAGTAACAGCAAAAGCGCCCAGGTAATCTTTTTTCCCTGATGAAGCAGGCGCAATAAAGTCTGCCAATGACAGGTTAGGTTGATCAGCAGCCTTTTTAATTTGCTGGCGTAGAAACTCAAGGTTCAGCTCTTCCCTAGTACCGTTGTTATCTTTACCTATCGTTACGGTATCTTTGCCGTTAGAATTAGCTTCCCAGAAACCGACTGCGGCCCTGGCTATTAACCATTTTTCTTTGATGATTTGGTCCAGTAGTGCTCTTGCATCATTATATAAGCGCGTAGCTTCCACGCCTACTTTTTCGTCGGTTAAAATCTGTGGGAATTTTCCATGTAGTTCCCAGGCAATAAAAAAAGGCTGCCAGTCAATGTACTTAGCTATTTCATTTAAATCATAGTCGTCAAAAGCTTTGAGCCCTTTAAAAGTTGGAGCAACGGGTGAAAAATTTTCCCAGTTTATTTTAACATGATTCTTTTGCGCCTGGGTAAAAGGCAAATAATTTTTTACCGTTTTCTTATTCGCAAAATCATCTTTAAGTTTAGCGTATTCTGTATGAGCCACGGCCAGGAATTCCGTTTTCTGCTCTTTGCTTAAGAGACTACCGGCAACGGTTACACTACGCGAAGCGTCCAATACATGAAGTACACCATGATCATATTCCGGTGCAATTCTAACGGCAGTATGCATACGTGAAGTGGTGGCGCCGCCGATAAGCAAGGGTATTTCAAAATGCTGGCGTTTCATTTCTTTAGCTACATGAACCATCTCGTCAAGAGAAGGTGTGATGAGGCCGCTTAAACCAATGATATCAACATTTTTTTCCTTCGCGGTCTGAAGGATTTTATCCGCAGAAACCATCACGCCCAGGTCAATAATATCATAACCGTTACAGCCAAGCACAACGCCGACAATATTTTTACCAATATCATGCACGTCGCCCTTAACGGTTGCCAGCAATATTTTAGCGGCTCCAGCTCCTTCTTCATTTACCGTTCCCGCATCGATGTGCGCTTGCCTGCGCACTTCTTTTTCCGCTTCGATATAAGGAGTTAGAATGGCAACCGATTTTTTCATCACCCTGGCGCTCTTAACCACTTGCGGCAGAAACATTTTACCTGCGCCAAATAGATCACCCACTATATTCATACCGTCCATTAACGGACCTTCGATCACATCCAGGGGTTTGGGATATTTTTGTCTTGCTTCTTCTGTGTCAGCATCAATAAAATCAGTAATGCCGTTTACCAATGCATGACTAAGGCGTTTCTCAACAACATAGCTTCTCCAGGCTTCATCTTTTATTTCAGCTTTATCCTTAACTTTTACGGTATCTGCAAATGCCAGTAACTTATCCGTACTGTCTTCGTGAAGATTCAGTATAACATCTTCACACAGTTTTTTAAGGTTCGGTTCAATTTCATCATATACAATTAACTGTCCAGCGTTAACAATGCCCATGTCCATTCCGGCTTTGATGGCATAGTATAAAAAAACAGAATGCATGGCGTCTCTAACGGTATCGTTGCCCCGAAATGAGAATGACATATTGCTCACACCACCACTTACCTTGGCTAACGGCATTTTTTGTTTGATAATCCTTGTAGCTTCTATAAAATCTACTGCATAATTGTTATGCTCTTCAATACCGGTAGCAATAGCAAATATGTTTGGGTCAAAAATAATGTCCTGGGGAGCGTAGCCAACTTGTTCGGTTAGTATTTTATAAGCTCTTTCCGAAATGGATACCTTTTTTTCCAGTGTATCTGCTTGCCCCTTTTCATCAAATGCCATTACCACCACGGATGCGCCATAACTTTTACAGATGATAGCCTGTTCGATAAACTTCTCTTCTCCTTCTTTCATGGAGATGGAGTTTACGATGCATTTACCCTGTACACATTTCAACCCGGCTTCAATAATGCCGAACTTTGATGAGTCGATCATGATCGGGATCCTGGCTATATCTGGTTCTGCCTGCAACAGGTTAAGGAAGGTCTGCATGGCTTTTTCACCATCGAGCAGGGCATCATCCATATTTACATCCAGGATCTGTGCGCCGTTTTCAACTTGTTGCCGGGCAACAGACAATGCTTCCTCGTAAAGCCCATTTCTTATTAGTCGGGCAAATTTTTTAGAACCGGTAACGTTGGTGCGTTCGCCAACATTCAGGAAATTAGTTTCCGGGCGAACTACCAAAGGTTCGAGTCCGGCTAAACGGAGAAAGGGTTTTATTTTTAATGTTTCCATAATATTCTTTTTATTGTCTGAACCGCTGATGGAAATGCTTAAATGATCGGTTTGATATTTCATGTTAGTCATTTAATCATTTCCATCAGCGGTTCATATACTAAGCCAACTCCAATACCGGCAACTCCCGCGGTTTAAATTTCTTCACCTGGTCGGCTATATGTTTAATATGATCGGGAGTGGTGCCACAGCAGCCGCCGACAATATTTACAAAGCCTTCCGCAGCCCATTCTTCAATGATATGTGCCGTTTCATGAGGTTGTTCATCGTATTCACCGAATGCATTAGGAAGTCCGGCATTTGGATAAGCTGATGTATAACACGATGCTATCTGGCTGAGTTCTTCAATATGCGAACGCATCTCCGTAGCGCCGAGGGCACAGTTCAAACCAACGCTTAACGGGTTAGCGTGTGAAATAGAAATATAAAATGCCTCAAGTGTTTGCCCGCTTAATGTTCTGCCACTGGCATCGGTGATGGTGCCACTGATCATTACAGGCAATTCTTTTTGTTTGGTATCCCTGAAATATTTTTTTATTGCGTAGATAGCACCTTTTGCATTCAGGGTATCGAAGATGGTTTCAATGAGTAGCAGGTCAACACCGCCTTCCACCAATCCTTTTATTTGCGTATAATAGGCTGCGGCAACCTCATCAAATGTTACCGCCCTGAAACCTGGATTGTTTACATCGGGTGACAGGCTTAATGTTTTGTTCAGGGGACCGATAGCGCCTGCAACAAACCTTGGCTTGGCGGGGTTCTTAGCTGTATATTCATCCGCTGCTTTACGCGCCACTTTGGCGGAAGCGAAATTCAGTTCATATGCCAGCGACTCCATTCCATAATCAGCCATGGCAATAACTGTACTGCTGAATGTGTTTGTTTCAATGATATCTGCGCCTGCTTCGAGGTATTCTTTGTGGATGCCTTCTATAACTTCAGGCTTGGTGATACTTAAAAGGTCATTATTGCCTTTTACATCAGACGGCCAGTCTTTAAATCTTTCTCCGCGATAATCTGCTTCCTGCAATTTGTGACGCTGGATCATAGTGCCCATCGCGCCGTCGATAATTAAAATTCTTTCTTTTAAACAATCCTGTATCGTCTTCATGATAGTTCCTCCATGCCTCCCCGGATTTGAGGCGGGTTAAAATAACTGGATAATTATATTACAACTATTCTGCGTTCGTTTAAAATGACGGACGTAAATGCAATAAACAATTACTCTTAAAATAAATTTTGCTGAACTATTGACGGGGGAGATATAACACTGTGAAGTGTACTGTACAGGTCTATTCCGACGTTTATTAGTTCAGTTGAAGCATGCCTGGCTCATCTTCACGAACCTTCTTACTTCTTTTCATCAGGCCGAACAATAAACAAATCCGCCTGAAATTTGTGCAAATATAAAGGATATTTCTGATTTCGGAACCATAGAGGCACGGAGACAAGGAGAAACACAGTGTATTTGTGAAACGAAGGCGCGAAGGAACACCAAGAAAAGTTGCTTTAAAATCGTCCCTGTCTTAGTAACTTGACAAAAAAATGGGTCTTAGGATAAAATATTGTAAAAAAACTCAGTGTTTTCTTCCTGTCTCCCTTCCTCCGTGGTTCATGAACTTGTGTATCTTTGCTGCATGCAATTGCTTTCGGTTCTATTGGAAAATGCAGTAAATGAATTTGCCCGGCTACCCGGTATCGGAAAAAAAACGGCGCTGCGAATGGTGCTGCACTTGTTGAAACAGGATGTTAATATGGTTCAGCAGTTTGGAGATGCCCTCACCAGAATGCGAAAAGAGATCCGGTTTTGTCAACGTTGCCATAACCTGGCAGACGCCGATATCTGTGCAATTTGCGCGAATTCCATGCGAAAGCAGGATATTATATGCGTGGTTGAAAGCATTCGTGATGTGATTGCCATTGAAAGTACCCAGCAATACAACGGCATTTATCATGTGTTAGGGGGAGTAATTTCTCCGCTTGATGGCGTTGGGCCCGACCAGCTTAATATTGAACCTCTTATTCAACGTGTTCAAAAAGAGCATACATTGGAACTTATTTTTGCCCTGAATCCTAATATCCAGGGCGATACTACCATCTATTATATCCAGAAAAAGCTACCGCCGCACACTATAAAAATCACCACTATTTCAAGAGGTATCGCTTTCGGGGGAGAATTGGAATATGCCGATGAGATGACCCTGGCACGGTCATTGGCCAACCGCCTGCCAGTGGAAAGCTACGTGAGGAATAATGGTTAATTATTAATGGTTAATGGTAAGTCGCCGCGTAAAACGCTCATTAACCATTAACACATTAACCATTAACCATTAAAAATCAAACCTGTCATCCCTATCAATGCCTCCCTTTACTTTTAACTGTTGGGGTATTAACAGCACTTTTTCCGGCTGGAGATGCTTTCCGAAGAATGAACCCGGATCCCATTTTCCATTTTTGTTCCTATCGTATACAATCCGCAGATCATAATCTCCGGGTTTGAATAGCTGCCTGTTAAATTCCTGGGTAACCAGGATGGAAGAATCAACAACTTTATCACTTTGAACAAATTGCAGAACGGGATTTTTGCTAAGATCGAGTCTCGGAAAACGGAGACGGATTCTTGCATAATCTGTCAGCTTTTTAGATTTAAAAGTTATAGTGTCTGACTTCAGAAGCTTTTTGCCGGTACTATCCTCGGCAAAACTTTTATCCAGTATTAGGTGATATGTGCTGTCTGGCTGCCAGGAATATATAAAAGTGAACTTTTTAAAAGCCGAGTCGGGAATAAAGGAAACCTTCAGTGGTTGAAAGCTGTAATCGGCAAAAACTACTTTGGTAGAATCGAAGACTTTCAGGGAACTGGAAAACTGCAAACTAAAAGAATTCAGTAGATCCTGCTGGTTACCATCCAGGTTTGTTTGAAATATTAACCGTCTGTCAGGGGTGTTTTTCTCCTTAACTGAAACTATAGGGGTGGGTGCTTTTTTAGGCTCCTCCAGTTTTTCTATGTATGCAAATAACGTATCGGGTGTAGTGTTTTCACTAATAATAATTGGTTTTTCGGCAAAACCGAATAACTGCGCGGTAGACATGTATCTTCGGTTACTGCTCTCATCCTTCAATGTATACGCATAAAATGTTCCCGAGGGAAGATTCCTGAACACAAAATTTCCTTTACCATCCAGTCTTGTATAATAGCGGGGGCGTTCCTTTACCAAAGCAGAATCGTCGGCACTTCTGTGCAGTAATACTATCAGTGTACTGTCTATCTTACCCGTTTCTGCTATAATTACGTGACCAGCAAATTGTTTATTATCAATGGTGGTACCAGTTGAAAAAACGTAGGTATAGTTTTTCAGTTCATTGCCCTCGTTAATATCGCGGATAGCATTTCCGAAATTGAGCGAATAGGTAGTATTGGCATCCAGCGTGTCTTTTATACGAACAGTTACGGTCCGGAGCTTGAATTCAACTACCGGGTACGTTTTAAGTGTAGGAGAAACTATAAGATTATCCTGTATGTTTTGAACATCTACAAACTCATTAAAACTAAATGTTATTCTTTTTTCAGTAAAATTCAGGGAGGAATCTTTTGGCGTTACCTGTAACAGCTGAGGTGGTAAAGTATCTCTTGGTCCACCTGAAGGAGGAATGATATTAGCACAGCCAGAACTAAGAAACAGGAATTTAAGGAACAACAGGATGACCAGGAGGTATAATAAGCTGTTTTTCATTATCAGTAATACATAGTTTAAAGTCTAAAGTTAAAAGTTTAAAGTTAGGGAACTTGAACTTGCTAAACTGGCGAACTATGTCAAAAGCGGAACTTTAGGCTTTGAACTTTAAACTAACTGTAAACACTTACCTGTTTGCTTTTATATGATGCGGTTTGTAATATTCTATTATTGGAAACGTTCTATAATTGGGAATATGTGTTAAAAATCAATTCCTTAAATCTAATAACAATCCTATATCTGAACCCGTATGAAAAAAAGCGCCTTTAAGATCTTCATTTTAGAAGATGATGTATGGTACGGCTCCATGTTATATCATTACTTATCCCTTAATCCTGAATATGAAGTAAAGCGTTTTGATTCTCCCAAAGAATTTTTCTCCCGTCTTCATGAAAATCCTGACGTAGTTACACTTGACTACTCCTTACCGGATAGTACAGGTGCCGAAGTGCTTAAACGTATAAAGGATTATAGCCGCAATATACAGGTGGTAATTATCTCCGGACAGGAAGATGTAGGTACTGCGATCAATTTGTTAAAAAATGGAGCATTCGATTATATCGTGAAAGATGATGATACAAAGGACCGCGTTTGGAACGCCATTTTACATTTAAGGGAAATTGCGGGACTAAAACAACAGGTAGAAGAGCTGCGAACAGAAGTAGGGCAAAAATATGATTTTTCGCAGATGATACTTGGGAACAGCGATGCTATTAAAAAGATCTATGCGCTTATGGAAAAGGCGTGTAAAACAAATATCACGGTATCTGTTACAGGCGAAACGGGTACTGGTAAAGAAATAGTATCTAAGGCTATTCACTATAACTCCGAACGTCACAAAATGCCATTCGTGGCTGTAAATGTGGCGGCTATTCCAAAAGAACTGATTGAAAGTGAATTATTCGGACATGAAAAGGGTGCCTTTACAGGAGCCATCACCAGGCGTATTGGTAAATTCGAGGAGGCCGATAAAGGAACCTTGTTCCTTGATGAAATCGGGGAACTGGATATTAACCTCCAGGCAAAATTACTCCGCGTACTTCAGGAAAAGGAAATTACACGGGTTGGTGGCAATGCGGTTATCCCCATTAACGCACGCATCATCGTGGCTACTCATAAAAATTTACTGGAAGAAGTCAAGAATAAACGATTTCGTGAAGATTTGTATTACCGGTTGATCGGTCTTCCAATTGAATTGCCGCCTTTAAGAGACAGGGGAAGCGATATCCTGATACTTGCCAAGCATTACGTTGATATTTTTTGCAAAGAAAACAAGATCGCGAAAAAAATATTTTCCGCCGAAGCCCAGCAAAAATTATTGCATTATCAATACCCGGGAAATGTAAGGGAGTTGAAATCAATGATGGAGCTTTGTGTTGTTATGGCCGATCATGAAACTATTGAGGCATCCCACATAACTTTAAACAGTTCAGGCTCTATTTCCAACCTTTTAAGCAGCGAAACCTCCCTGAAAGACTATAACAATATGATTATTCAGCACTACCTGGATAAATATAATTCAGATGTATTACTGGTAGCCAAAAAGTTAGACATTGGCAAGTCTACCATTTACCGGATGTTAAAAAATGATGAATTAGTGTTAGCCTAGAATTAAATGCAAGTAGGACTATGCCTGATATAAAAATTGTAAAAAACGGAATTTCGAAACAACAGGAGGCTATTAAAGCGCCTCCTGTTAAAAGCATGCATAAAGAGTCGGCGGAATGTAAGCTTGTTAAGAATTATGAGAAAGACCTGGGCCAGTATGGCATAGTTAACGGTTTAGCGGATTTATTTTATCATAGCGCGGTGGTTATGTGCATAATGGACACGGAAGGGCAAATACTATCAGTAAATCCTGCCGCCTGTAAAGTATTGCAGTATGATGAAGGGGAACTTCTTGGAAAGTTCTTTTATGATTTCATGCCCGAGAAAGAGCGCCTGGAGTATGTAAATATTCATTTACCTTCTTTAAAGGCCCAGGGGCAAAAGCAGGGAGTACTTTGTATGAAAGCCAAGTATACCGAAAGAATTTATTTGCTGGCTGATAATGATAAAGTGGAAAAGGAGAACATGGAAACCTGCATCATTTGTTTTGCGCAGGATATTACCGCTCGTATTTGTGCCGAAGAAAAATTGATGGAGGAGAAAAGGGTTTCGGAAATCTCTGCCAGTGCCAAACAAAACTTTCTGGCTAACCTGAGTCACGAGATAAGAACGCCCATGAATGGCATTTTGAGCATATCATCTTTATTAGGAAAAACTGCTTTGAACGATCGTCAGCATAATTTTCTAAAACTGATACAGGATTCTGCCAACAACCTGCTAGTAATTGTTAACGATGTCCTTGACCTGGAAAAGATAGTTGCAGGAAAACTAAAATTGGAAAAATTACCTTTTAAAATAGTAAATAAAATTGCCAATATAGTCCAATCCTTTATTTACAGGGCTGAAGAAAAAGGATTGTCTATTGTTTATCAGAATACCATTCCCGGAAGCCTGGTGTTATTAGGAGATCAATTCCGTTTAGCACAGGTGTTAAACAATCTTCTAAACAACGCCCTTAAATTCACGGAAAAAGGACGCATCATTATAACAACGCGCATTCAGTCGATAGCTTACGACGTTGCCAGTATTGAATGCAGTATTAAAGATACCGGTATTGGTATTAACGAACATATCATAAAGAAAATTTTTGATCCTTTTGTGCAGGCCAACTCATCAATATCCCGTAAATATGGAGGAACAGGTTTAGGATTAAATATATGTAAGAACCTGGTTGAAATACAGGATGGCACCTTAAGTGTTCAGAGTGAAGAAAATACCGGTTCTATATTTACTTTTAAAATTCCCTATTTAATAGGAGACGAAGATTCAGTACCAGAAGACCCGAACCAGCAACTGAATTATTCGGGCCTGGGGAAGAAAAAAATACTGGTAGTAGAAGATATGGAGCTTAATCAGTTTATAGCCCGGCATATTATGGAATCATGGGGCTTTGAAGTTAGTGTTGCCAGCAACGGGAGCCTGGCAATAAACATGGTGAAAGAAAACGATTATGACCTTGTATTAATGGATATTGAAATGCCGGAAATGAATGGAATACTCGCCACACAACAGATCCGGAAAATGGAAGAACCGCAAAAAGCAAACCTGCCTATTATTGCCCTAACCGGTAATTCTTTGCATACCGATAGTGAGAAATATATTGCTGCCGGAATGAATGGCTATTTGGCTAAGCCCTTATCGGAAGCTAAATTGTTCGAGGCCATTGCTGCCAACCTTAAAAATGATGCAATAAATTCAATCAATATGAAAACCAAAGAACTTGGTGAAAATATTCCAGCGTTAACACAGAAGCTTTATGATCTCTCCACCATCAGGGATATTTCTGGAGGCGACGAAGAATTCGTGCAAACGATGGTGGCTTTGTTTATTGAAACCGTACCAGTTAATTTAAAAGAATTGAATAATTCTCTTCAAAATCAAAACTGGGATATGGTGAGCAAAACGGCTCATAAATTAAAATCAACGCTTGATTCCATGGGCATTCATTCTATTGGACAGGACATTAGAATAGTTGAGCAAACGGCTAAAAGCAAAGAATCACTGGAAAAAATTCCAGCGCTTGTATGGAGGATAAATGACGTGGTTGCGAAATGCATTGAGCAAATACAAAAGGATTTAATTAATAACCAGTAGTTAAAGGTAAGGCTTCCAAAGCCCCTGATTCACTCCCAAAGTGGGAAATTTGGCTATAGGCAGGATAATCATATATGCCTCATTATTAATTAATTATACACATTTTATCAATAGGGCACGGTTTTTCGGCTATCTGTTTATATTAACAGGCGGAAGGCATGAAACAAAACAAGGATATTTGTATTATAATAGTGGAAGACAATATCTTTTATCAGCAATTAATTGCCAAACAACTGGAATCAATTAGTTCAAATATTCATTTTTTTACAAATGGTGAAGAATGTATTAACAAGTTAGATAGCTTGAAACCAGATATCATAATATTGGATAACAACCTGGAAGGTATAATGAGTGGTTTGGATACTTTAAAAGTTATCCGGATAGCCGAACCCTATATTCATGTAATATTGTTCTCTTCGGAGCTTAAGTTAAATACAACAGAAAATCTTTCTTTTTATGGTGTTTTTGAATATTTGGAAAAGAATAGTTCCGGTTTCAAAAAACTTAAAGACAGGATATTGGAGATACAACCCTTAATTGTTGACTGTTAATCAGTTTTTGATTTTATAGGAAATATCTAATACCCGATTTTATCGGCCGCCGGTTTCCTCATCCCGAACAGCTTAAGCTTAAGACCAATATAGTTCTATTCAAACAATTTCTCGCTTCGAATCGTTGTATGGCATACTTATCATGGCTATATATTCTCTAAAAACAGTACAGAAAATACCTGCTACGCTTGCAAACGCCTGGCATTTTTTTTCAACCCCCGATAATCTTTCGGCTATCACCCCACTTCACCTAGGCTTTAAAATACGTTCGCTGTATCATGGAGATATCATGTATCCGGGTCAGATAATAGAATATACCGTTAAACCTATACTGGGTATTCCATTATATTGGATGACAGAGATTACTCATGTTGAACCACAAAAATATTTTATTGATGAACAGCGCTTCGGGCCGTATAGCTTATGGCATCACCAGCATCATTTTAAAGAAATTGAAGGTGGCGTGGAGATGACGGATATCGTTCATTATAAAATCAGTTTTGGTTTTTTAGGTGATATGGCCCATTCGTTATTTGTAAAGAGTCAATTAAAAAAAATCTTCTCCTTTCGCTTTGAGAAAACAGAAGCCCTTTTTGGAAAATGGCCATCGGGAGAGATGCCAAAGATTATCACCGGACCCTAATGGGTTGGGCTACACTATTTCTCGGCCATGAGACCGTTTGCTCCGGCATGCCCGTCTAAAAAAATTACCACAAAATGGGTATAGGTTCATTTTATACTTAAATGTAACTTGTACAGACCTTGATTTTAATGTTGTTGATGTTGATTTGTTTAAAAGGAATCAATGTTTTCTATTTGGTTTGTTTGATACGCCCGTAGCGGATTTATTATTCTTAATTATTAATCCCAACAAAATGCAATACAGTGCAGAAATGCGGTGGTTCCCAGATAATAATTCAGGTTCTCTTGCAATTTTGTCATGGTTTAATGAGTAAGGCAAATATTTTACCGGGTACAATAAACGTTCGGATTATTACCTGCTGGTTAAAAACATGCCGACACATGGGATAAAGATCAGGGAGTGCAAATTGGAGATTAAGGCGCTTCACCATGATTGGGGAGAAATATCGATCAAGGATGAAAACAAGGGTAGGGCCAATATGTGGTGCCGTTACAGTTTTACATTGACCGAGGAAGGCCATGAAGCAAAAGACCTGATAACTGCATTTGCCGGTATCCGTTCCATAGGTATCAATAGGGATTGGACTAGGATAGATAAGGAACGATTACTGGTAAAGTATTCTATAGATCACGAGAACGGTTCTATAAAAATAGTCGGAGAAAAGGAAAAACCGGAGCAAGGATGTAATGTAGAGTTTACTAAGCTCAGCGTCAATCTTCAAAAAGAATATTATACGTTTGGCCTGGAAGCTTTTGGTAAGGGGGTAGATGTGAAAAAAAACCTGGAAATCGCAGTAGCAGAAGTTTTTGATAAAGCCAACATTCATGGGTTAACCAATGAATGTTCGATGACTTATCCTGAGTTTCTTGAGAGGTTGTGAGAACAGGTGCAAGGTATGCATAGGAAGCGCAAACTTTTAACGTTGAACCTTAAACTTTAAACTACCCTATCCTGGCATCCTGGAAATATATCTTTCTATTTGTTTAATCTGGTCAACAATTTGAGGAGTGGTGGCTTTTAATGCTTTTGCCTTTCGGAAAAACTCTTTGGCAGCGCGGAATTCTCTTTTGGTCATCATAATGGAGCAAAGCTGCAGATACGCGGCTGCCTGGTTTTCTTTATCAGGAAGTCCGCTGCGGATAGCGGATCGGATATAACTTTCAGCTGCTTTTATATCATTTTTCTGCATTTGCAGCATTCCCATTTGCAACAAGCTGGCACCTTCGGCTTCTTTCATCGGCATACCAAGATCGAGCCCTTTTTTCATATTTTTTTCCGCACCGGCATAATCCTGTTTCATCATATCTACATTACCTTTAAGGGTAAAATATACGGACCGGATGGGTTTATATAGTAGGTTCGGAAATTGAACAGAGTTTAACACTTTTTCAGCACCTTCCATGTCTCCGTTTTCCATATATGTCTGGATCAAACGCATTGGGCCGAAAAAGAAATGTCCGAATATTAGTATTACGCCGATGAGATATAGTATAAAAGAGGGCCAGAATCCGCTGTAAACATTTACCACAATGGCAAGAACAATAACGAGGATACCAATGTAAAGCCTGTATTTTATTAACAGATTGTAAAACTTCATAAAAATTTAAATGGATAGCAAAGATAAGAGGCCTGTTTCAGATTCCAGATTTTAGATTGGGAATTGCCAGAAAACTTTACTTTTGCGATCCGGAAAGGTTTTGGGTTGGTCATGATGTTATAAAGGTCCCGTAGTTCAATGGATAGAATAGAAGTTTCCTAAACTTTAGATGTGAGTTCGATTCTCGCCGGGACCACAACAATGAACATCGCCACCCTATGTATCAGGTGATACGCACTGAAATTATTATTTGCTATCAATCTACTTTGTTTCAACAGAGCATTTACCAACTCTTTACATAATGAGATATAGCACACTATCTCAACCTTGGGGCTTAGAAAACTTTGATTTTGTTTACCTGTCGTCGAAATCAAAAATTGTATTCTATTCAACGGGCTTTATATCAATAAAGAGAATTTAATCCTTATGAGGAAAAGCCGCTTATTTTCTCCCGCGCATATATCCCCATTATGCTACAGGCAATTTATTTACCAACAAAGGCGAATCAATATGAATAGCTTTAACAGCACCAATCTTGTGAAGTTCATTTATCATTTCTTCCCTTTCGGCACCTGTTAATCCATAAGCATCGAGGATACCATATAACGGGGCTTCATTGGAATCTGAAGATCCAAAATGTTTCCTTACATAATCGGCGAATGCCAACATTTCCTTACTTGTCATTATTCAAATTTAAAACAAAATAATACTTTTTATACCAGTATTCAACTTATAGAATTTGGGCCATATTATTGGTGTTCATGCTATCTTTTGATTATAGTGGAGCGATGTAGGTTATTGCGATATCAAATTCTTGCTATATTTAATGAGGGCTTGATTTTTATATTATTACCAACAACAAATCCAACCAGATTAATTATGAAAATAGCCACCTATAATGTTAATGGAGTCAATGGGCGCCTGCCTGTGCTGCTTCGCTGGCTGAAAGAAGAAAAACCAGATATCGTTTGTTTACAGGAGTTAAAAGCTCCCGAGGAAAAATTTCCCTTGAAAGCTATCCAGGACGAGGGTTATCATGCCATCTGGCATGGACAAAAAAGCTGGAACGGGGTCGCTATACTTTCCCGGACACAACCACCCGAGGAACTTCGTCGTGTACTGCCGGGTGATCCGGAGGATAGCCAAAGCCGTTATATAGAGGCAAACATTAACGGCCTGGTTGTAGGTTGCCTCTACCTGCCCAACGGCAATCCCTCTCCCGGACCAAAATTCGATTACAAGCTTGGCTGGTTTCAACGCTTTAATTTACATGCCAGGAAGCTGCTGGCCCAGGATATACCAGTGGTACTCGCCGGCGACTATAACGTTATGCCTACCGACCTGGATGTGTATAAACCCGAACGTTGGGTGGATGACGCCCTTTTTAGGCCGGAAGTTCGTGAAGCTTTTAAAAAATTAGTCGCTCAGGGATGGACTGATGCACTTCGTACACTTCACCCGAATGAGAAGATTTATACTTTCTGGGATTATTTCCGGAATGCTTATGGCAGAGATGCCGGCTTACGAATCGATCATTTCCTGCTGAGCCCGAAAGTTGCCAGCCGCCTTTCAGCCTCCGGTGTTGATCGTCACGTTAGGGGATGGGAAAAATCAAGTGATCACGCTCCGACCTGGATTGAACTGGAGGATAATTGACAGAGCTTTTACTAACACCGTCAAGTCACATGTTGCTTATAAAATCATTTTTATTATTTATATTGTGTTTACCAACCCGTTAATGCTCGACTAAAGATTTACTTCTTATCCAAGGCATGAAAAAACTTAAAACCTTATCAATGCTAAAGAAACTGTTCGGTATGTTGGCATTAACATGTTCCGGGCTAGTGGCCTTTACTCAGTCCGATAGTAGTAAAGGCAGAAATATCTCTCCTTCGTTTGATAGCAGGCCTCCCATAGAACCTGTTATAAAACCTCTATTTATGGTGCAGGGGGCGATGACCAAGTTTTTTGCAGATTACGACGGTAGTCTTGCTACCTCCATATCTGTCGGAATAAAATATTTGAACAAGTTTGGTATTACAGCAAATGTACAGCCGACCGGATTTGATTACGGCCGTGCAGATTATATTCCTGTAAGTTTAGAGCTTTCATTCACTGCAGAAAAACATAAAATAAGGCCGTTTGCAAACATCCAACTAGGTCATGTCTTTTCTAACAGTGGGTATGTCATATCATCGGGCAACATTAAAATTACCTCGGAAACAAAAGGAACCGCCTTCTTTTCTCCAGGTATGGGGGTATTGTTCCCTGTTAAAAAACAATCAGGAATATTATTAACCCTATCATATATCAATAGCGGAATTAAAACGAAAACAACAGCTGAAAGTCCGGGTGGAGCTGTTAATGTATTTTCGAAGGATAACAATAGTGGTTTCAGAATTGCGATTGGGTTTAAGTTTTAAAAAAGCAAATGAATATAATTCATTGATGTAAGAATAATATAAGAATTTGCAAATTTTGATTATTGAATTTCCTTTGAAGGCAGGTTATACAACAAGTAGTTTTAATTTTTTCTTCCGGTCAGTTACCAGCATAAACGTAACCCGGAATTCTTAATTAATGATAATATAAATTCGTCTCATTCGTTCTTAGG
This sequence comes from Chitinophagaceae bacterium, assembly GCA_039921525.1. Lineage (GTDB taxonomy): Bacteria > Bacteroidota > Bacteroidia > Chitinophagales > Chitinophagaceae > JADCRZ01. The sequence continues at coordinate 15,743 of JBDSBP010000038.1, forward strand.
TCACCGTTCCCGTCCAGCTCTAAAATTGGATAACGGACTCATATGTTTACCCATGAAGTCAATGACCTTTCTATTTTGGCGGTTCTAGCCAAATATGATACGAAACTTACCACAAATGAACTTTTTGACTTCGTTGCAGGCAAAGTCGTTTCAGACGAGGACCCGGTTAATTTCTTAAAGATTATGAACAACCTTCGTGATTTGAAATTAGCAGAAACCAGTTATAACAGAAACTCTTTAGTTTATTGGCACATAACAGATATCGGCAGGGAAAGACTGTTTAGAGCTCAATAAACAGTTTCAGCATTAATAATTCAAATTGCGTAAAATACTATGTATTTCGTATATTTACTATACCCCCCTCCAAACGGGCGCAAAAATGAAAACGTTAACGGTAATACCGGAATCAATTGTGGTTGTAAAATCCCTTGAATTTTATTGTTTAAATCTAATCATGGAATCATCCCTGATGGAAGCTATAAAAAAAGACGAAATTAACTTTGCTGAGGGATCATTAGTAATAATTAAGGGAGAATCTGATTTTACCAGAGCACAAAGAATTATGGCTTTTGCAAAAGCAGAACGGTCCGACAAAAAATCTTTAATAGCTATACGGTACGAGCTAGAAACGGCGGCCAAGATGATTAAAGAATACTTATCTGCTCGCCGGGGTAGCATTGTCGACTATATCTTAAAGAGAGAAGGTTACCAGGACCGTAAATATCGATTTCAGTTAAATACTGCTGGTTACTTAACAGCTCATGCAAAATTAAATTAGCCAGAATAAAAGCGTTCCTTTTTAAATTATGATTTCGGATAAGAATGTAAACCGACTTTATATAAAGCTACCAAATATCCGATAGCCGTTTTGTAATTATAACTTCTTGTCGTCGTTCTATGGCTTCGTCTTCACTTTCCTTTGTAACTTTTGTTTGCGTCTTTGAAATATTGCTTGTAACGGTTTTCTCATCTGTGGGGGTTGGAGAAGTCTCCTTGTTTGTTGAAGTATTAGAATTTACATTCCCCTTCATTTTCACTTTTATTTTAGGTGTTGTTGTTTTAGTTTGTGTTTTAAAAGGGGTTGTTTGCGCAGTAATATGAACGGCAAATACCATCAGCATGTAAGTTGAAATAATTCCTTTTTTCATAAAAAGCAAATTTTTAGATTAATTAATTTATTATTGCTCCTGGTGATTAATCATGTATTATTCCTTGATGGCTGTAACAATCTGTTTTTAACTAATATATCCTAATATGAAGATGTTGCAATTTTCTCAGTTAAATCCTTCGCAAAGACAGGATGCTATTAACAAAATGCTAAAGATTTCTGCTGAACTTAATATTTCGGTGGCGGGTGTGCGGGGCGAACAATCTATTACGGAAGCAATCAATAAAGATATAAACCCGGATGCTGATTTTATATTTAATGAACTGGATGATACACAGGTTGATGTTATCTACCGGGAGAATATTTAACAAATCAGAAATAATCTAAATCCAAAAAAAATCATTTCAGGGCTACGATGAAAATTTTGGTATAATTTGGATTAACTTTTAATTAAGTTGCTACTTAAAAAGTGTATCGAAACAATATACGTGGCATTTATGTTGCATTATAAATAACAAAAACTATGGACAAGACATATAAACCAGGCACTCGTGTAAAACACCAGTCAGACAATGAAGAACTTGTATTTGGGGAGGTAGTGGAAGTAGGAGAAGATATGATTTTTATTCAATGGGAAGATCTGAATCATCCCAGTAGTTATAAGTTTAGCGAACTTGAAGGAGTAGAGCTCGCATGAAATTTTGAATCTAAAACAAACTCTTGTTATTTGAATTATTGAAACCCCCGTCTTAATCACCCCTGATGAGTCGGGGGTTACAATTTTTGAGGCACCTTAATTAATTCATCTCTTCAATTATCATTCACCCGATAACTATCTGTAATCCGGTAATCCCTTTATCTTATCCAGGAATAGTATTATTAAATTCAAAATAATGGAGAAAAAATCTAACAGATTAGGCAAGTGGTTTAACAAATTTTCTAATCTGGTTACAACTGCAACCGGTAAACCCGCGGCATTTATTGTAGCTTTTTTGATAGTAATAGTATGGGCGCTAACGGGACCGATTTTCCATTTTTCGGATACCTGGCAATTAGTAATTAACACAGGTACTACCGTAGTTACCTTCCTGATGGTATTTGTAATTCAACAATCACAAAATAAGGACACCCTTGCACTTCATTTAAAATTGAATGAATTAATTGCGGCCAATAAAAATGCCAGCAATCGTCTCGTAAATATTGAAGATTTAACACCGGCGGAACTGGGTCTTCTTAAAGAATTTTATTGTCACCTGGCTGCTCTTGCAAAAACTGATAAGAACTTATTTACGAGTCATTCAATTGATGAAGCTCATCAAAATCATCAGCAAAAAGCACATAAGAAAGATCTGCCTGTTAAAGAAGCACCGCAGCCCCCTCCTGTATCTGCTCCCTGATGGTTTTAATTTGAGGATCTGTATTCGGATTGGGTTGAAGTGAAACTGTATGAAGTTCCGATTCTTTGATAATTATTGACCCATTAATATCTTCCTCCAAAATACTTTCAAAGCCGATAGTAGGATAAAGATTAAATTCCTGTTCCCTGAGATCAGCTTCTACTTTTAATTCGTTATCGGCCACAAACACTTTTCCAGTACCGATAGCAGTGGTAAAATCTTCTGCCGTGATAATTATAAACTTTGGAAGATTTTTAATTCCTGATAAAACAATTACCACATCGTCATCTCCTTTATTACCCTTTTCCGCTACAAACCTTACTTTCATTTCTTACTGGAGTGATAATACAACAGTCCTTAAATTTTGAATTTCGTCATCTTCCTGGATGTCTACTTCCCAGGAATGTAAAGACAATTTTCGTCCGTAATTGTAGTTTATTTTGCTTACAAACGTGTGTAAATAGGGAATAAACGTTTCTGAATCTTCAGTTAACTCTGGTTTTACTTTAATTTCTGTCTTTACCATAATATATCATGTTTTGTAATATGAAAAATCCCTAACAATTGAAGTTACAGAAATTGCGATGAAATCCCCAAAAATGAATTAGATACTTTCCTATATTTTTAGATGTAATACGCCTCAATCAAGATAATTACAGTGTGCTGCTTCTCTTGAATGCATCGTTCGAAATGCATGCAGTACGAACTTTACAAAAATTTTTATTGGCTACTACGCTTACAAATTTTACTTTTGCGCACTCATGGGTCAGAAAAAATTACTGCGTTTTGAAGCAATAAAAGCGTTTCCCAACGTTTTGCAATACCCGGAAGACATGTCTGGCAACTGGAAAGATTTTTTTAAGAACCATAATGACATATCACTCGAACTGGCTTGTGGAAAGGGCGAATATGCTGTACAACTCGCTTTAATTCATACAAAAAGAAATTTTATTGGGGTAGACCTTAAAGGGAACAGGTTATATATAGGAGCTAAAAAATGCCTGGAAAGAAATATAAATAATGCTGCGTTTCTTAGAACTCAAATAGATAAAATTCACACGTATTTTGTGAAGAATGAAGTAAAAGAAATATGGATCACATTTCCCGATCCCCAGTTACGAAATTCAAAGGCAAAAAAAAGATTAACGCATCCAAGATTTCTACGTCTTTATCAGCAATTTTTAATTCCCAACGGTAATATTCACCTGAAAACGGATTCCCCTGACCTTTATGATTTTACCAAAATGGTGATTGAAATGTACGGTCTCACATTGCATGAAGATTACGAAGATCTTTATGCCAACACTAACATTCACAATGAATTATTGATTAAGACTTATTATGAAACCCTGGATATAGCAAAGAGTAATAAAATCCATTATTTACGATTTTCGCTACCTTCATCCGGTTTACCCGACCTCGATCATCTATTGCAGGAACGAATATACAATCATGAAAAAATTAATTGAAGGAACCGATTTTTATTATAATGAACAAGGATTTATTGTTCTAACAGAACTATATCATTTGCAAAAAGGTTTTTGTTGTGGTAATGGGTGCAGGCATTGCCCGTACGACTATGAAAACGTATCTGAACCCAAAAGAAGCGAATTAATTGATAAAAGACCAATATTGCAAACGGGCAATTAATCTAACTTTAAACAGCAACATTTTAAAGTATGCCAGTTTTTAAAGCGTCGAGCAATCTAAGAGATAAACTATCCACGGTAAAACCATCTGGTAAACGAGAGGAGTCATTTTTTGAGTTGGTATTTGAAGTGGCACTTCAAATACCTTATGGAAGAGTAACTTCTTATGGATCCATTGCCAACTGCCTGGGAACGAAATTATCCGCCAGGATGGTTGGTTGGGCAATGAACGCGGCTCATAATTCTCTCTCAAAAATTCCTGCACACCGGGTCGTGAACAGGAATGGTATGTTAACCGGCAAAAATCATTTTGAAACACCTACACGCATGCAGGAACTGCTGGAAGCAGAAGGCCTGAAGGTGGTTGATGATAAAGTGGTTGAATTTAAAAAACTGTTCTGGGATCCTGCACAAGAATTATTATAACAATTTTATTCTACTGTCTCAACCTAAGTAGATTTCATAACTCCCCGATAAAACCCTACTGACTCTGCAATTCCCGGTAGCGGGTCCTTCATATCCTTTTCAAATTCAATACTGCTTTTACCGGCGTAATTAATTTTGCGCAATGCTTTCACAAGCGCAGGTAAGTCAATTACCCCTCTTCCCAATTCTATCGCTTTACCATCCTGCGCAGCTTTTGAAACATCTTTGATATGCAGGTCAAACATACGTTGATTGTAATCCACGACAGCCTTAGCCGGATCGGCGCCAGCACGAATGGCATGACCGATGTCAAGACAAAGGCCCATTTTAGGATCCATATTCTTTATCCGGTCATATACATCTTTGGGACCGGGATAACGTTTATCTTCAGGACCATGGTTATGAATGGCAATCCTTATCCCAGTGGCTTTCACTTTTTCTTCCGTATATGGTAAGAGCTCGTATTCGGGAACACCAATGATTAGCGTAACATTCACTTTTTTTGCGTACTCAAATGCACGGTCCACTTCTGCTTTGTCTTTCATATAAATAACGCCAACAGCATAAATTGTTATCCCCCCCATTTTGAATGCAGCTATCACCTCGTTAGCTTTTTCCTGGGTACTATTTAATGGCAAATGAAACTCTTTTAATGAAAGCATAGTAACACCTACCCTGTTCATCATTGAAATAGTTTGTTCAATACTAAACTGGTTGAAAGTGTAACCTGCCATGCCCATTTCGAGCATCTTGCCTGATTCCTTCGCAGCATCGCCTGATATAGGAGAAGCAGTATTCACAAATGGAAACAAGCCGGAAGCGCCCAGAGTTAGTGAGGCTGTTTTAAGAAAGTTTCTTCTCGATTTCATATGTTATTTGTTAGATAAAATGATATTTATGTTCAAGATATGAAAATAAACAATGAAAGGGTTTAGTTTAATTATACGGTTCGCTTGAATAAAAGCTATTTCTAATACTCTGTATCCAATACTGAATCATTATTGTTTAGTTAAGGAGGTGACCAAAGTGTAGGGGCGTTTGTAGGGGCCGGGCTT
>JBDSBP010000039.1:0-43943 GCA_039921525.1 Chitinophagaceae bacterium
GAGGTCTTCAAGACCTCACAGGTCGAACTCTCTTTTATTAGTTTTATCAATCCCTTAGACCGAAGCCTTTACAAGTTCTTCCTTAATCCTGGCCGCCACCTTTTTTTCCTCGCCTGCCTGTAACATAAAAACAGTGAGGCGGATACCGGTATTATCCGTTTCCCAGGAAATCACTTCAATAGATGGGCTGCCAACCCGTAATTTTTCTCCTAAAGCATCACGGGTTAGTTTAATTTTAGAGGCATCCCATGATATCCGCAGAGAAGGGGTATGATTATCCGTTGCCGGAATATAAACTTCTGTTTTCACACCATTGACAGATTTAACCGCATTTTCAATAACGGCTATTTTCTCTTCCCAGCTTTTCCATTCTTTCGCATGATCGGTTTTGATATATTTTTCGAGTGCCACGTACATGCCAATGATCTCTTCCTTATTTACTTTCTGCCCACGTCCTATCCCATTGCGGGGGTTAGCACTTAAGCGGGCAGCAGCTATGAGCTCTTTCTTACCCATAAGTATACCAGCACTTTGTGGCCCGCACATGGCTTTGCCACCCGATATGGCCACCAGGTCGAAACCCATATCGTTAAATTTCCATAGGTTCTCTACCGGCGGCACATCTGCTGCAATATCGATCATGGAAGGAATTTTATATTTCTTCGCAATCTCTACCCACTCTTCGTGTTTTATAGCACCCTTTGGCCATTCCCGGTTCAAAAACCATAACATGGCTGTCTTGTCATTAATGGCTCTTTCCAGTTCCTCTCGCGTTTCCACCGTGAGTATTGAAACACCAACATGTGTCAGTGCATGATCATAACCAATAGAATGGCTCTTTTGCATGATCACCTGTGATTTCATACCAGTGCCTTCTATAGTAGGAAGCTGGCTGACTTTTTTGTTGTCCATGCCCGTTAATACACCTGCCATACCCAGCATCAACGCAGACCAGCAGCCCGCGGTTACAGTAGCTGCCTCCGCACGACATAAAGTGGCTATCCTGGCGCCCACTTTATCCTGTACCTCATCGAGCATTACATATTTCCTGGAAGAAATATTTATTGCTTCCATTACTTCGGGGGGCATTAGAGAACCTGTCATCACGGTGTAATTACCGGCAGCATTAATGAAAGAACGCATACCGAGTTCTTCAATTATATCACGCTTTGCTATTGTGCCTGCAGCCGTTACTGACTGGAATGGATAAGCGACGCCTGCGAGCGGCAGTACTGTCAGGGACTTTATAATCTCTCTTCGTTTCATGGCGGTATTTAATTGTTAATGGTTAATTATTAATGACAAACCGAAGCTGACTGATGATTGCATTTTATTTGTCCTCATATTAATTATCTTTTACTGCTTGCACAATTGGAAGTACAATGTGACTGGAATGATTTCCTCCATAATGTACACTCTGTTGGGCAACACGAATTTTTGCACTGTTGCCCAAGGGCTCGCCGGTGTTCGGATTCCTGTCGAACTGCGGAAAATTACTGGAGGTTATATCTACACGAATACGATGACCAGGCTGGAATACATTTGCCGTGCCTGTTAATTCAATCGTGAATTCATACACCTGGTTAGCGGTTAGTAACTTTAATTTATGCAACCCCTCGCGGAACCGGGCTCTTAAGATACCTTCTGATACAGGCATGGAAGTACCGTCAGGATATACATCAATTAATTTAATCATCCAGTCTGTGTCCGGTCCATCAGTTGCGGCATATAACTTCATGATAACAGGGCCTGCTATGGTAAGGGAAGTTTTAAGAGGCTCCGTGCTGTAGACCAGTACATCCTTTCGCTGTTCAAGCGAGCGCTGGTCCCTGGGGCCTGCGAGGGTTGGTGTTCCGCAACAATTATTTCCGCCTGTGGTGGGCACCGGATCTTTTGGATCGTACCGGTACGTGTCAACCCCGTTCGAAGCCGGCTTTTCAAAATTGAGTGCACCCTTTCCTTCACCGGTATTGGCGGCCCCGGTACCTGACAGGAATAAATTCCGGTATTCTGTACCAGGTATGGGCCAGTCTTTTTCGCTGCGCCACTTGTTGATACCCATATAAAACAGTTTTACCGGGTCTTCCTGGTCCAGTCCATTTTTAATTCCTTTCAGATAAAAGTCAAAAAAACGTACCTCCGTTTGAAACTCGTTTATAACGGCTGCTGGCGTAAAGTCTACACCACCGTACGATTGAGAAGGACCATGGCCCCATGGACCAATAATCATCCTGGCTGCCGCACGCGCTTTAGGAGTAGCTCCTTTATTTTTCATACCTACATAACCATTAATGGTGCCCATTATGAAAATATCAAACCAGCCCCCCAGCGTATGCACGGGCACGGTGATTTTATTGAAGCGCTCTTCATCGCTTATGGATTTCCAATAGTCATCATAACTTTCGTGTTTAATCCAGTCACGGTAATGTTTAACCGCATAGCCGGCACTCGCCAGGTCTCCATCTTTTAAGGGAAGATGCATTAGAATGTTTTTGTATTTAAGGCCTTCGGGCATGTAGGCCTCGGTATGCCAGTACTGGGGCAGCATGATTCGGTTTGGCATCCTGACAACTCCCCAGCCATAATTAAAGCTCAACCTGAAGGCTCCTCCCATGGTTAACCAGTTGGCGTAAATATTGGTGGAAGCTAAAGCCGGGAATGCGGCCACGAGGTGCGGAGGATTTTTGCTGAGTGCCGCCCACTGGTTATGCCCTAAATAACTGCCCCCCTGCGTGGCTACCTTGCCGTTAGAAAACGATTGTACAGCTGCCCACTCGATTGTTTCATAACCATCCTGTGCTTCATCACGAAATGGCTCCCATTTTCCTTCGCTTTCATAACGTCCACGCACGTCCTGCACTACCACTGCATAGCCGTTTTGGGCAAATTTTACTATTGCCTCGTGCACCGCGTCGCGCTGAACACCGTAGCAGGAGCGGGTTACAATAGTTGGGTATTTTCCGGGAGCAACCGGGAGATATACGTCTGCATAGAGGGTTATGCCGTCGTGCATTTTTACCGCTTTGTGACGTTCGATTCTTATTTCTTTGGATGGAGTAGGCTGCGCCTGGAGCATAAGGCTGCAACATAATAGTAAAAACAAGAATAAGGAAACTATTTTTTTCATATATCTAAATCGTTTCGGTACGGACGAGCTATTTTTTTTCGTACTAGGTTTTCGACTTTCGCTTCGAATTAGTGAGCTGTCTTCCGAAGTTTGCAAAACTTCGGAAGTCTTGCATGCGAAGTGACCGTAGTCCAGACTTTCGAAATCTTAAAGACTTCGGAAGTCACTCCAAATATATATTGTCTTTCGCTCAAACCTGGTTTAAACCCATAAGGTTTGAACCCGGGGTGCCTGCATTACAAACGCAAACTTTACAGGTTTTATGCGACAGTTAAATACGTGCGTTTGAAAGCACTTCCTTAATGCTGGCAGCTACTATTTTCACCTGTTGGGGTTTTAGCATATGTGCCGTCACATTAATAGTTCCGCCTGCTGCAGCCATCACTTCTATTGATGGGTTTCCGTTGCGTAATACCAACTGTAAATCCTGAATATCTATTTTTGTTTTATCCCACGAGATATTTAACGTAGGCACACTGTTAATGGGAGGCAGCGGAATCAATTCTGCTTTAACACCTTTTACAGACATGGCTTCGTTTGCTATAACCGCTATCCTGTCTTCCAGGATCTTCCATTCTTTAGCTTCGTCCTGGTTAATAAATCTTTCCAGGGCTACGTACATGCCAAGTATTTCTTCTTTATTTACTTTCATGCCGCGGCCCAGGTTACCACTGCGTGGAGGAGCATGTAATCGCGCGGCCGCAATGAGGTCTTTTTTGCCGCTTAATATGCCAGCACTCTGCGGTCCTCTCATCAGTTTGCCCCCTGAAACGCAAACCAGGTCAAAGCCCATATCATGGAACTTCCAGAGGTTTTCTTTAGGAGGAACATCTGCCGCCATATCTATCATTGTTGGCACCTGGTGTTTTTGGGCGATTTCCAGCCATTCCGTATGTTTTATCTTACCCAATTCCGCCTGGTAATTTATAAAATAAAGCATGGCCGTTTTGTCGTTGATAGCGCTTTCTGCCTCCTCGCGGGTTTCCACCCTTATCAGTGTTACGCCGCAATTCATAAGCGCATGTGCATAACCGTCATTGTGTGCCTTTTGAAGGATCACTTCGGATTTCATACCAGTGCTGTCAAGTCTGGGAATTTGGAGTGCTTTTTCGGAGCTGTCCCGGCTTAGTATGCCGCACATGCCTAACATCAAAGCCGAAAAAGCGCCTGCGGTTACAGTGGCCGCTTCTGCATGAAGTAGTTTTGCGATCTGTTCTCCTACCCTATCTTGCACCTCGTCAAGCATGGCGAACTTTTTAGCAGCAGCCTGGATCGTTTCCACCACCTCGTCATGCATCAGCGAACCGCTAAGCGAGGTAAAATATCCTGCAGCATTAATGAAGGTGCGAATCCCCAATTCTTCAAAGAGATCGCGTTTGACTTCCGGTGTTGCACCCACCACTGATTGAAAGGGAAAAGCCGCGCCTGCCAATGGCAATACGGTCAGCGTCTTTAATATCTCTCTTCGTTTCATAATATATTATTGTATCATAAGTGGGATTGCATTTTTGTTTTTATTCTTTATCCCACCAAACCCTGCTCAATAGGGTATTATCCCCGCTTTGCCTGGCTTTTGCTGCAAGAAAATTGGCCTTATTTAGTGTTTCTTCTGCTTCGGGTACAATAAACCGCCTTGGTATTCTGCCACCGGTAAGATTTCCGGGGTAGTTCGTAGGAACCAGTGCAGGATAGCCTGTCCGTCTCCAGTTAGCAAAATTTTCTATTTGGTCAAGATAGAACAGCACCCATTTCTGTGTAGATATCTGCTCAATTTTTTCATTCAATGTACCTGCGGCCTTGAAAGGATTATTTGCCAGGTAGTACTCAATTTTATCGGTAGTTATGTTACCACCGGTACCATATAGTGACCACTGCCGCATAGCAGCTCTAACGCCATTCTCATAAAGCGTTGATGCATTACCGGTATACCATCCCCTGACGGCAGCCTCCGCCAATAAAAAATATACTTCCGCAGGAGTCATTACCAAAACAGGCGCGTCATACCGCATCACCGTATTTGGATTGGGTTCCGAGTATGTTTCAAAATCAGGAGGGTACGCATTGAAGCGGGCATTTTGCATACCTTTCTGCAAAGCCGTGCTTGTATCGGCCACATAAATTCCTGAAGGTTGTTTAACCCAAAGGACGGCAATAACATTCAACCGCGGATCCTTTGTAGAAGAACCATTTCCTTTAAGCTGGTCAATAAACGTTTTGGAGAGTTTGGACCCTTGTACGTTTAAAGGATTTTGACCATCCACATAATCCAGTACACGCATCTGGTTCGAAAACGGATTCCTGTTACTGGCTAATCCTCCGTCGGCATAAGGTACCCTTGCCAGGTCTGCGTCATCCATTATCGGTCCACCTGCAATGGCTTTCTCCACCCATGTCTTTGCCAATACGGGATCTACCTTTGAGAGGCGCATGCCTAAACGAAGCATTAAAGAATAAGCCAGTTTTTTCCATTTGGTGGTAGCACCGTCATAAAATAAATCGGATGTACCGAATGTTGGTTTCGTTGCATCAAAAGCCAGGGCCGATTCTTCCAGTTCCTTAAACATGTCTTTATAAACGTCTGACTGAATATCATATTTTGGTTGATAGGAACCCTCTAATCCCTTACCAGCTTCCGTATAAGGAATATCACCATACAGATCGGTTAACTGGTGAAAGATATAAACGCGCCATATGCGGGCCGTGGCTAATTTATTAATTGACTCCGGATCTTTAACGGTGGCGATCACCTGCTGTACCTGGCTGAGGCAGCCCGAGTATGCAGCCCAGTTATTTCTCACATAGCCTTCTGCGAAATATTTATCACCTGGTGCCGTTACTTCACTGTAGGTTGCTTCCTGCTGCAATTGCTGCATGAGGTTAAAACGATTGCCATCTGGATTAAGTCCGACAGCACTTAGCTGTGTTTTAGTGAAAAGAAACTGTGGATTAACCGATTCGTAGGCGTTGGGATTTTTATTTAATTTTTCCAGGTCTTTAGTACAGGATAGCAACAGGGCGGCTAAAGCAGCTACGATATATATTTGTTTGAAAGAATTTATTCTCATCATCTATATTTTAAGGGTAAGTATTAAAATTTGATCAATAAGTCAACACCGATGTCACGGGTTCTTGGAATTGTATTGGACGATTGCCCCTGTGTATTGCCAACCGTATAAGCAGATTCCGGATCGAAGTCTGTAATCTGTGAATAAAGTATCGCCAGGTTGCGGGACACTATTGAAACATCAGCGGATTGTATTTTCAGGAATTTTATATTCTTTGCCGGTATCCGGTAAGCCAGTACCACGCTACGTAGTTTTATAAAACTGCCATCAAATACCGAAGTAGTTAACGGGCTAAGGCTGGCCTGGTTATTATAATAGGTATCTAACTGATCAACCGGCCAGGTTTTAGTAAAGGGCGCACCGGCCTGGTCTACACCTGATACCGTTAAGCCACTCTCCCTGCCAGGCAATGTATTTTTTGACAGGCCAAACCGGTACATGTAACGGCTAAGTCCTGATTGTACGATATTGCCGAATTTTCCATCTATCAAAATATTCAAGGAAAAGTTCTTGTACTTGAAATTATTGGTGAGGCCCATAGTGTAGGGAGGCACGCCCTGTCCATATTCAATTTCAGGACCTTGCACCTGGTAACCGCTTATCTTGTTAAATACCGTCTGCCCCTTTCCGTTAGTGAGGTAGGTTCTTCCCCTGATGGTATTGTACGGACTACCAACACCCGCACCACCAACGGAAGTGAGGCCAGGTGCCAGCTTAAGGATCTCGCTTTTATTGTAAGCCATGTTATAACTTACATCCCATACGAAGTTTGCCGATTTAACCGGCTGACCGGTTAGTAAAACTTCTATTCCTTTATTACTTAACTCGCCCACATTCAATAACGCTGAAGTATAACCGGAAGAAGCCGCTATACTTGTGCTCAGGATATCATCTGTTGTCTTACGGCTATAATAGGTTAGATCCAAACCTAAACGGTTATTGAACAACTGCAGGTCTATACCTCCCTCATAGGTTGTGGAGGTCAGCGGCCGCAGGTTGGGGTTAGATAAGGCGGCGGAAGTGGTTTGAACAGGTCTTCCTATATGCCCGCCTTGTTCGAACGTATATAACTGGTTAATTTGATATGGGTTTACGGTGGCGCCGCCAACTTGTGCCCAAGATGCCCTTATCTTGGCAAAGCTGATAGAGGAGGGCAATTTTAATGCATCTGATACTATAAAACTTCCTCCTACAGACGGATAAAAAATGGAATTATTTCCGGGATTCAACGTTGAAAACCAATCTTGTCTTCCTGTGAACGTTAGATAGATTAATCTTTTATAACCGAGATCTGCTGAGGCAAATGCGGAGTTCTGACCGTACTGGCTAAACCCTATTCCAGAAGATTGAATAGACAAATTGGTGAAACTTATAAAGTCTGGCACAATAAATTCCAGGCCATTATTAAAAGTTGAATTAGCGACGTTCCTTTCGAGGTTTCCACCTGCGAGTACGTTGATCTGAAAATTCTTCAGGAAGGTGGTGTTGTAATTAAATAAAAACTGCCCGGTTGTTTTTGTGATAAAAGAGGTACCGGAATTAAAAAGCCCCTTGGGCCTTTTAGCGGTGCCAACCGGCATAAAATCCATGGAGGAAAACTGGTCTATATCCCTCATCCCGCTTACCTTAACGAAGAGGTTATCCAATATGTTATATTGAACACTTCCCTGTCCCATGAAGCGGTTTTTGCTGTCCTTATTTCCCATCCGGTTAATGACGAAGTAAGGATTTTGCGCTTCAGGCACCTGTTGCCATTGTACCTCGTTAAAGTTGGCATCATACCCGGGGGCCAGGTTCCTGATGTCGACCGTGTTCGCTAATAAATTGGTGGCCCATGAGGTGGTATTATCAGCATACCCGTTTCCGGGCCTGTTTGTACCGCGCTCATTATTATACTGCATAGTGGCTTCGATGATAAACCTTTTTCCAAGTACGGAACGCAAACTTAAATTTGCCGTCTGCCTGCCATAGCTGGAGCCGGGCTCCATAGCAAATGATTTCAAATCGGATAAAGATAACCGGTAAACAAGCTCCTTGGAATTGCCGCCGGAAAAGGCTACCGTATTCGTTCTGTTTGTACTGGGGCGATAGAAGTTTTTCCAGTTATCCTTTACGTTCACGGCGGAGTACGGGCGCATCACACCATCGAACTGAATATAGGGCTGACCATCTATCCTGGCGCCGAATGATAACCTGCCGGAACTTATGGATTCAGCTTTTGATCTGGGTTTGATCCCATCCAATCCCTGTCCATATTCATATTGGAATTCAGGATACATGGATGGCCCCCCGATCGTAAAATTACTGTTTACTTCAATGCCTATACCCTGTTGTAGCCTGCCTTTTTTTGTAGTGATCAGGATAACTCCATTGGCTGCCTGGCTACCATACAATGCAGCGGCAGGACCGCCTTTCAGAACATCTATCGTTTCTATATCATCCGGGTTAATGGCTGCTATACCGTCACCACGATCAAGTATAGTCGCACCTTCACCCTGCGCCTGTTCCCGGTGATTATTACTCATCGGCATGCCATTGATCACATACAGTGGCTGGTTGTCACCACTAAGAGAACCATTACCCCTGATAATTACCCTGCTGGAACCGCCAGGGCCGGAAGATATACCGGTTGCGTTCACACCAGCTATTTTGCCTGTTAAAGCATTAGCAACGTTATTTTCACGAGACTGCGTAAATTCTTCGCCTTTAACCTGTGTAACGGAATAAGCCAATGCTTTTTTCTCCTTAGAAATACCGAATGCGGTCACTACAACATCGGTTAAACTGGCCGACGCGCGAACTAAATTCACATTAATTGTCGACTGGTTATTAACAGGCACTTCCATGGTTTCATACCCTACAAAAGTAAATACCAACGTTGACCTCTCGGGTGCATTAATGCTGTACTTGCCGGCGGCGTCCGTACTAGTACCCGTTGCCGTACCTTTTACGAGGATACTAACGCCATGCAGTAGGTCACCATCGACGCCTGTAACCTGGCCATTCACTACCTTAAAGGCAGCGTGCGGGTTGGTCGCAAAAACGAGTTGGCTAATGATTAATAATATCATTGCTGATAGTAAACGCCATCTCATTTTTAAAGTACGTTTTTTGAGATTCCCTATTCTGCTTTTGAGGTAAAGATGTTCTTTTAAGAAGGGTGGATGATTAAAACGCATACATTTTAATTTTAGTTGGTTGGTTGTATAGGTCATGTCTGGTACAGTCGTGTTGGCGGAAATGGCGGGGTGCCTTTTGACGAAGGGCGGTGATGGTGTCGTGATCATATAAGTTTTCATGCCGAAGCACAAGGGTTTAGGAAGTTCATCCATGGGAACTCTGAAATTAGTTATTTTGGATTTGAAATAGTTGCGTTTCCTGAGTGCTTTGTCTGAATCAGAATTCACAGAATTTTAGAATTCACAGGATTTTTAGTCTGGATATGGATAAATCGTTTAATCAATGGATAGATCCTGACATTAAATCAATAGACATGCAGGGAAATTAATGAACTCACTAAGGCTTCAAAAAACTCAAACCGGATGGCAAAGGTTCACTTACAGAAAATTCAGCAGAACTTTTTGCAGCCAGTTGGCATTTTGGTTTTGAGAGCAATTAGAGATATGAAAGTAATATATTAAGAATTACACTATTAAAAAAATATTTTTAATTAAAGTATGACATTCTTTTCAATGCAAATAAACTTTAGGGTATATCGAACACAATCATTTTCTTAGAATTTATTTTACATAATTAAATATATATTCCGTATTTATATATGCATTTGTGGCAGGGGATTATTCTACCGTATGATTTAATTATGGGTTGTGATAAGATTTTCTTAATAATGAGTACCACTTATCGTTTACTCTTTCCATCTTTTGTTGTTTCATCTTGTATGGGCAATATAACTACACCGGGGTCGAACCCTGAGTTCCCAAGCTTTGGGGCTGATTGAAAAATATCGCGGATACACTACTATAAAACCATGAGGATAAAGTTATATTTTCCCTGATACACCTAATCCGGAAACAAGTAGTTTAACCCTGTAAAAATCTGCCTAAAAACTATACCCCTTCAACACCTCCACTGTATGATCATCCATCCAGTCCCAATCAATCTCCACTCCCAACCCAGGGCCTGTAGGACAATGCTGGCAGCCATCCTCCCCAATCTCCAGCGGATCATTTTTCAATCCAAAACGAAACATCGAATGATGTGATTCTAAAAAACGTGTAAGCCTGGTGGCGCAGCCAACGTGCAGGTTGGCTACGTCGAGTAAGGGGGAAGCAGCGGTATGAATCTCAAATTCATACCCCATCATCTCACACATGGCTAATGCTTTCATCACCCCGGTAATACCGTTTTTATGATGAACATCTCCACGAATTATATCGATGGCACCCTCCAACATATATTGCGGCAGTTCAAACAAACCCACTGTTTCTGCGGCAAGTACCGGTGTTCGGATGGCCTGTGATAATTTTTTTAATTGAAGAATTTGCGTATCCGGGAACGGTTCTTCAAACCATTCGTACTGCAGTTCATCGAGTTCGTAACCAATTTTCAGGGCGTCTTCAAAACTTAGAACCGCGGAAGCGTCAACCATGAGAGGGAAATCGTTTCCTGCCACCTCACGTGCCTTCCGCAGTTTAGGAATATCTGTTTTGGAGCCACCAGACAACTGCAACTTCACCCCCTTGAAATTTTTGTCCATTTTAGATCGCACCTGTTCCGCAACATCTTCGAGTGTGGTAATGGTCTGCGGCGGACAGGTAGCATATACAGGCACTTTATCGCGGTACTTCCCCAGCATAACGGCAATGGGCAGATTGCAATATTTACCCTTAATGTCCCAGACGGCCAGGTCAAGATTACTCCAAATGGTTTCACGGAAATTATAAAGATGCCGATGCTTGGCTCTTAATGATTGCCAGATGGCTTCGTGGTTGAGTGGATCCTTTCCAACCAGGTCGTGATAAAAGATATCATGTACCGCATACGCCGAAGCGCGTCCCTGGCCCAGTGGGCAATAATCCATGGTATATCCTTCGATACCTTCATCGGTATGCAGGGTGGTAAGCGGAAAATCAAAATGAGGGGTATACCCTGCCGGTATCGGGTTAGGGTGGTACCATAGTGCCGACGACTGCCTGATGATGCGTGTAGTTATATCCGTTATTTTCATGCTTTGATCTCTTTTGTCGGTTGTGCTTTAAATTACCCTGTTCTCTAACGGCCGGTGAAAATGATAATGAGAAAGGTTGCGTATGACCAGCTCACAAAACCGCTGTGGATGCCCGGTAGAAAGTCCTGCACTATGACCCGTGATTAATACATTATCACCGAGCTTCCACAACCTGTCACCAGGAGGCAGCGGTTCCACCCCGGTAACATCAAGACCCGCGCCGGCAATTTTATTCTTTACCAGGCTTTCATACAGGGCTTTTTCTTCCACATTGCTACCCCGGGAAAGATTATAAAAATAAGCCGAAGGTTTACAAACATCAAAAATGGCCTTATCAAATAAGTTTTCATTTTCCGGTGTACCGGGAACCAGAAGGAATATATGATCCGCATCTGCAACGGCATGTTTTAAATCTTTAGCCTGGAAAACCTTGTCAGCATCTTCCAGGCTCCTGGCCGTGGTTTTCAATACGGCTGTAACGTACATGTCTAAGCGTTTCAATTTACCGGCAAGCAAGATGCCTGCATCGCCCATTCCAACGATGCAGGCTCTTGCGCCGGTGATTTCCGGGGCGTAAGGTAAATGTCTCTTGAATGCGCCCTGTTCTTTATCACGAAAATGAGCGGGCAACCTGCGAACGAGAGCAAACATCATGGCAATAGCATGTTCAACCAGGCCAATCGTGTAGATTCCTTTCGCGGTACATAAATGAAATCCCCCTATCGCTTCGAGGCCTTCATGCTGGTAGGCATCCCAGCCACTGCTTCCGATCTGTAGAAATTTAACCGGAGACCCTTTCAGCCAGGTTGCATTTGGCCAGCCGATACAAATATCTGCAGTGGCTAGCTGCTGTCGGTACATGGCTTCGCCGGTTGTTTGTGCAATAGTTTTAACCAGGGCCCATTCTTCAACAGCTGATTTGATAATATGCTGTTGTTCGGCACTGAAATCGTCTACTGCCAGTATGATAATTTGTTTGGTCTGATCCATGCTTCAGTTATTATTACGATATTCCTGATTTTTTTATTTTCATTCCATGAATAGCATTTGAGGCTCATACCTTATTTATTTTTTACCTGACAATTCCTTCTCCGTCGGAAATTTTTTCAAATCCGCCTCTTTAAAATGCACATACAATGCCCTTTCCCAGCGATGCGGAATAAAACAATGCAACTCACCATTATCTGCAAATACATCCATATACGAACATTGATAATTCCTGAATGCGCTGGTGAAGCCTTCCGCCAGGGCATTCACCAGGAGTAACCTGGGCTCGCTCCAGGTTTTTCCCTCATCGGATGATAACGAAAACCATAGCTCGGAACGATCTTTCATCAGTTCTACTTTAGTTCCACTAAGCCCTGTGTAATGCTGATCGTGATGACGGTTATGGTGAAAGGCGATAAGGGTTTTATTATCTGAAAGTTTAAATAACATTGGCGGGGCATCGGGCTGTATTAATGGCGTAGGCGCGGGATCGGGCCAGGTTTTGCCATCATCCGTGCTCGTTGACGACCAGAGATGACCTTCGGGTGTTCGAAACATAAGATACACTTTATCATTACCTAAATTAATGGGCCGCCCTTCGTCCATCCTGTCGAATCCTTTCACAAACCAGCCCCCATGCCGTTTGCCAGGCAACAGGGTCCATGACTTTCCCTTATCTTCCGAGCGCAAAATATATTGCCGGGTGATTAGTGGTTTGTAACTCCAGTCGCCTTCATGCGTTCCTAATATCCAGGTGCCTTTATCTGTTTCCGTCATGCGCATTACCGACATCCCCCTGTAGCCAGAATCATTTTTCGGGCGGATAAATCTCACTTCCGACCAGTTATATCCATCATCATCAGAGTAACGGTAGCCAATAGGTGCATTTTCCTGCAGGCCGTTTTCACGGCTATAGGTACCCCACATGGGCTGTGTACCAAAAGCATACATTCTTTTTGAACCCGCCGGTATAAATGGAATAAATCCATGCTGGTTATAATCGATATCAAAAGCCACCACCGGCCCCGTCCAGGTTTTGCCTTTATCTTTTGACCGGTAAGCCAGCATATCATTTATCTTGACCGGGCTTCCCCCATAATGCCCCCCATCAGGAAACATCAGCAGGTAATCGCCATCGGGTGTAATGGTTGCCCTTGTTTCAAACATACCGCCGTTACGGTTTCGGGCATGATGTAAAACGACCGCCTGTACCCAGGGGAAACTGGCAATGCCCTCCTTCTTTTTTAGTTCCAGTGGTTTCGGAATTGTCGAGACAGCATAATTTTTACTGGCAACCTGGATGGTATCACTGAGCCTGTCGGTGGTATCTATTGCCGGCTGGGCAAACAAGCCAACTCCGGTTAACAGGCAGGTAAGTACTGAAATAAATTTCGGGTGCATAATAATAGCGTTGGATGAATGATGTTTTATAAAAAAAATTCGGGTAAATATTTTTTCGCCTTCCTGCGAACGGCATCAACTTCTGATTCGTCGATCCATTTATAGGGCCATCGCAAGCGGGTTCCCACAGAGCACCAGCCTCCTACAGCCGCGAGAAATTTATCAAGTGCCGGGTTACTGAAGCCTTTGTCTTTAAATGGCAAAATGCATTCGTCAATAAATAGTAATATTCTTTCCTGTATTTCAAGGGCGGCATTGATATCAGTTACTATCAGGTTCCACCAACTCTGTGCCCCAGGCGGGCTCAAACAAGCAATATTGGAACAGGCCCCGGATGCCACCTTTTCTTTAACACCCGTAGCCAGGAAATGACCCGGCACGAATACGGAGATACCGGTAGCGTGTACGCGCATTTTGGCAAACCAGTCATGGTTGCCAGAAGCCACTTTAATACCTATGAGCTGCGGTACGGCTGCATGAATTCGTTCAAAATCAGCCGGCAACAGAACCTGTTTTGCATGGGGCGGATTGTACAAAACCAATGGAATGCCTGCCGCCGCTTTTGCCATTGTTTGAAGGAACACCACCTGCTCGCCGGCATCGGCTACTACCCAGTCTGGCAATATTACCTGGAAGGCATCTGGCTGCAATTCAATGGTTCGTTGAAGCCTGTGGAGTGAAATAAGTGGAGAAGGATGCGAGGCTCCGATTTGAAAACGCATTTTTGCTGCACGGCATTTCTCTGACAACAATTGCTGGATAATATAAAATTCATCCTCTAACTGGTTATGAAATTCACCGGCAGTACCGTTCGAATAAATGCCATCGATACCTGCAGCTACCAGGTAATCGATTTCCTCCGCCAACCTCAAAAAGTCAATACTTTCATCCGCGTTGACAGGCAGCATCAAAGTGCCCCAGTTTCCTTTAAGTGTGTTGGCTGCTAGCATTAAGTAAATTAATGAGTTATTCAATCTTTGTAAAATCAGGCAGGTGAATTTCTTCAAATACAATCCCTTCATAGGCTTTTTGATAACCTGCTTCATACAAACAGGCCAGGTTTCCATTTGGTAGTACGGTAAGATTTGAATAAGCCGCAGGCCCGGGGTATAACACTTTTTTCAAGGGCCAGCTGATGCCATTATCATAACTGATACGGACCGTCATAACCGACCGTGAAGTTGCATTGGCAGGATTGGAAAAAACAAGCATTCTTTTTTTACGGGTCAATTGCACGCTGATTAGGCTGCCCTGGCAAACAGGCTCTATCAATGTGCTGTCGCCATAGATATCACCAAATGTTTTTGCGCCATCCTTGCTGATGGAAACCTGTCTTATCCTGGTTGGCCCATAGTTCCTCATATTCAGTAGCAGGTTGCCATTTGACAATTCCGCGATGGTACTCTCATTTACTTTATCCTGCGGAGTGGTGCCGCCCAGTTTCCATGACCTGCCCCCGTTATCCGAGTAAACCGCATGTGAATAATAGTTGTTTGTGATGGCTTCAATATGATCACAGGCAACTACCATCCGTCCTTTATATTTTCCTTTTTTTATTTGAATCCCTGATCCGGGACCCGTTGCGTACCAGGTCCAGTTAGCAGGTTTTACGTCGTTGGTTATTTCCGTAGGAGTTGACCAGCTAGTACCATCATCGGAAGACGATAACATAAATACCCGCCTGGTATCTTTACTAACCTGTTGGATGATGTCTTTCTCATGATCGGTTCCCAGGTTCCAGGTTGAAAGCAAAATAATTTTACCGGTGCTGGCATCTACAATGGGAGCCGGGTTACCGCAGGTATTGGCGCTATCGTTCCATACCATATAAAGAGCACTCCAGGTTTTGCCGTTATCGGAAGATCGCTTTACGACGAGGTCGATATCGCCTGCATCGCCGCACCCGGTTCGCCTGGCTTCTGCAAATGCCAGGATGGTTCCTTTGATAGTTGTAACCATAGCGGGTATGCGAAAACAACTGTACCCGGCTTCACCTGCTTTGTATAAATGATTTAACTGCTGGGCAGAAAGAGCATTAAAAGCGGTTAAGCATACCAGTAAGGTGAAGGTAAAATAAAATTTTTGCGCTTTTCGTTGTTTGGCGACCATGCTTTTCATATTGTTTTATAATTCAGATTCAAATAAACGAACTTCTTCAAATTGAGTACTTCCTTTTACCAGCCTCCCTAATCTTGGCGTCCTGTGCATAACGAAGAAACAAGATACGCCTGTCTCGATCCGGCGAATAATTTCCATCTGATTTATGGAGCATCCAGCAATTAAACAGGAGAGCATCCCCTGCATTCAATTCCATCGGTACCGCCAGCGAATCATCTGCTTCAACAACTATTTCCGCCTTCTTTTTTTCTGTTTCTCTGTTTGCTGCATTTAGTCTTCTCGCATCCGGGATAATCCATTTATGGTTAAGATGTTTTTAAACAGGAGGAATCCGTATTCTTTCAACCGCCTGAGTTGTTTGGTGCTTAATGACTGATAATTGAAACAATCGTTTTGTATGTTCATGATAGCATCAAGTAAATTAAATAAAAAATATTTGCGACATCGGGGTATGAACAATTTAACCGCAGAAATCACAGAGAGAGCCCCGCAAAGCACACAAAACACTCAACCTGCTTAACTCCATCAAATCAACGCCTTTTTCTTCATTTCTTCAACCAACTGTTGCTGGTATTTCTCCTTGGATGCAGTGTTTTCTTTTGCGCGTGCAGCATAGTAAATCAATCCTAATGCTTTTCTTGTTCTGTGCTTACTGTTATTGCCATCCGCCCTATGGATAATAAGAGAATGATGCACCAGCAAGTCACCTGCTTTTGTTGCAAAGAAAACTTCATCTCGTTTATCGTCATCCGTTCCAAAATCGGATATGCCCTGTGAAAAACCGAGTGTTTGTGTTTTTGCATGGGCACGGATACCTTTCCTGTGAGAACCCTTAATATATCTTACACATCCATTTTCGGGATCTACATCCTCCAGTCCCAGCCACATGGTAACCGCCTCATTTGGATCGAGCATAAAATAATAACCATCCTGGTGTGGCGGCGTTGCCTGCCCCTTTTTCGGTGGTTTATTAAAGTATTGCATATTCTTTGGAACCACTTCATCCTCCAATAGCAATGAAGCAAGGTCTTTAAACCTGCTCCTGAACATCATTTCATAAAAGAACGGGTCGTAGGAATACAGGTTTTGCAATTGTTTTAAAGTTGATGGATCATTTTTGTCTTCATAAAAAACATGTTCCGGCGGCATAGACGGAACTTTATCTTTTATCAATTTTTCAAGATGACCGTGTATAGTAGCCACATCATCACCATCCAAAAAACCGGGAATCAACACAAAACCGTTTTCCCTGAATGATACGATTAATGCATGTTTATTCTTAAAATGCTCCATATAAATAGTTGTACGATTCCCATCAAATAATATCTATATTTCAATATCCCCTTCCCAATTCAACCAGGTTCTGCAATTTCTGCCCTGATTTATAACGATCCAGGTTCTGCAGGAAGAAATTTAATATTCCGTCATATTCGCTTGCATCACCGCCACCTGAATGCTGGCTTAAAATCGTATTCGGACAGTTCCAGAATGGATGATCCTCCGGAAGTGGTTCCTTATCCGTTACATCCAACACCGCTCCCCCAATTTTATTATCCATCAAAGCCTGTACGAGCACATTCTCATCGGCCACTAAATTGCCCCGCCCCACATTACAGAAAATGGCCGTTGATTTCATATGCTGAATCATTACCGGTGTAAGGAATCCCTTTGTTTCCTCGGTTCCAGGCAGGCAGCTGATAATAATATCAACTGCGGGGATCAATGCTTCTACTTCTGCAACGGTGTTGACCACTCCCTTCTCTTTGGTACGTGCAAAGGAAGTTACCTGGCAATCAAAGCCACCCAGGATCCTGGCTGTTCGTTTTGCAATATTGCCGGCTCCAAGAATGAGCACTTTTTTATTAGCCAGTAGATGCAGTTCTGCGCGCATGGTATAACCCACCCATTTTTTTTCGCTCTTCAAAACCGGGAATTTATCCATTCCGCGGTAGAGGGCCATAATGCCTGCAATAGCCGTTTCGGCGCAGGGCTCGGAATAGTAATCCTGCATATTTGTTACCAGGGCGGGTAGTTGCAATTTGCGATAATACTCAAAACCGGTAGAATATAATTGCAGCCATTTCAGGCTGGTTGCCTGTTGCAACCATTCTACCGGCCTCGGATTACCAAAGATAATATCAGCATTGGAGATGGCATCCAACTCAGCTGCTTCCCCTGTTAGATCGGCTTTGAATATTGCGGTATCGCCGGTCAAAGCGGTCTTTAGGGTATTACGCTGGTCAATATTAAAGGGTGTTTCTATATAAATGATCATTCAAAAAGTTTTTGCTGCTTTATTCCCGGATTAAAATTACCTGGTTTATTCGGGAATAATAAACTGAACAAATAACCAATTACAACACAACCCGCAACTGCGAACAGCGGATATAAAAAGAAATTGATGGCGGCGCTCCTTTGCACAAAATATAAACCGATGCTACTGAAAATAAAACCTGCCAGGATACCGGTACTGTTTATGCGCGGAAAGAAAATACCCGCCATAAACATACCTGCGAGGCAGCCGCCAAATAGCCCGATGATCTTGAGGTATTGGTCCCAGATAGAAGGATTTTGCAGGTAAACGAGGTACATGGCTATAATGCAACCCAGCGCACCCAATACCATGGTAATTATTTTTGCAAAACGCAAACTTTGTTTATCGGTAACATTCTTTTTAAATGGTTTGTAAAAATCTGTCGTTACAACGGTTGCGATAGAATTCATACTCGAACTGATGGTGGACATGGTAGCGGCAAATAATCCTGCAATTACAAGACCCGATAAACCTGTAGGCAACTCCTGAGATATGAACCAGGGGAATACATCATCTGTTCTGCCATGTGGATTAAGATCGCCCGGATGGTGACGAAAGAAAACCCATAATGCCGTACCTACACCAAAAAATATCAGGGTAGCCGGAATCACCATCAAAGCATTGGTGTAAATAGAACGCCTGGCTTCTTTCTCCGTGGCGGTGGTAAGATAACGTTGCACAACTACCTGGTCTGAAGTGTAGGTAACCAGGTTGGTTAAAAATGCACCCACCGCAACTACCCAGAGTACGGGTTGTGACATACTCCAGCCAAGGTTGGCCACACGAAACTTATCATTATCGTACGCTTCGCGGATGAGGCCGCTGAAGCCACCGTTGGTATGATAGGTTATAAAGAAAAAGCTGGCAAGTGCACCTCCCAACAGAACAAATACCTGCATTACTTCCGTCCATACAACAGCTTCAATTCCGCCGGCCACACTGTATGCCGTAGTAATTAATGTGGTTAATAATATACACACGAAAATATTTATACCGGTTACGGCACTTAACACCAGGGCGGGCAAATAAATAACTACACCCAGGCGGCTTAACTGGAAAACAACAAACGTAAGACTGCCTAATAATTTCACTATTGTATTGAAGCGGGTCTGCAGGTATTCATAAACGCTGGTCAGCTTTAATTTTCTGAAGTAGGGAAGGTAGAAGAACGTAACAACGGGGGCGATCACAATGATCATTACATTATTCATGATATACACCCAGTCTGTAGCATACGCCTTTGCCGGGATCGCAATAAATGTAAGCGCGCTTAGTTTAGAACCGAATATACTGAGGCCGGCGGCCCACCAGGGTATTTTTTGTCCGCCAAGAAAAAAATCACTGGTGGTGTTGCCCATATTTTTAGATACATATAAACTGATACAAACTACCAATGCAAAATAGATAGCTATGATCGTCCAATCGAAACCGCCAAATTTCCCCGGCGGTTGCTGCGGCGTGGCCATCAACACTTTGTTGCTTCTTACGGCCGGCCTTGCTTCTCCACCGGCAATTATGACCTTGTTGTTCCATGTTACCAGCGGGGTGGTAACAGGTGCATAAACGCTGCCACCCGGATTGCCTGCCGCGTCGCTCTTTATGTCTGATGGCATTTTACCTGTTACCGACCAGGAATCTGTAATGGTATTATAGGCCAGGATTTCATTCCTAAAGCCCGGATGCTGATCTTTTAATGTGGAAACTTTTAATGCGTTTAAACCGTCATCGCCGCCAAACAAGATAAGGTGCGACTGACCGGCGTTATAAGCAGGACTTGGAGCAGCGGCAAGGGGTTGCGGCAGGTCGGCAATTTTTGTCCAGCCTTTGCCAGGGGTAAATTTCCAACTATCTTTCAAATACTCACGTTGAAGGATAGTGTCTTTGGCAAAAAGATGTACGCCGCCAAAAATAAAGATGTTTCCTTCCTGTGTACCTGCGGCAGCCAGCATACGCGAAAGGCCGGGGACCGGCTCCAGAACTTTCCATTTTTTTCCAGGGGATGATACATCGAGGCTCCAGAAATTGTTTTCAGTGAGCCCGCCGGGAGTTCGTATGCCACCAGCTATAAAAACCGTATTGCCAACCACTACCCCGCAGGCGTTTATGAGGGGTGCCGGAAGAGATGGAAGGATTTCTGTTTCTATTTTATTCGATTGATGTCTTACAATAAAAACGTCTGCATAATTATGTAAGAGGTCACCGCCACCTACACAGAGTAAGCCGTCTTTATAAGTTAGCGCCACGCCATATCCCATTGGCCTGGGCAGTTTGCCGCTTTCTTTCCAGGAGCCATCTTCTTTATCAAGAACGAATATTTTATCATACCATGTTTTGGTACCACCGGTCCAGGGCCTTTCATTACCCGGGAAATTGGAGCCGCCAGCTACCATCAACACACCGTTACTAACGCCTGCATAGGAACCTGCAAAACCATCGCCGTCAGGAATTTGTTTTAGCTGTTTCCAGCTAAAGAAATTTTTTGCATTGATGTCCTGGGCATCAGCTGTCATTACTAAAAGCGATAATATTATTACAAGCAATCTTGTAACTATTGGCATGCATTGCCTGGTTTATAAATGAATAATGGTGATTTCTATGCCGTTTCACCGCGAAGGCTCAAAGCAAAGGAAAACACAGCGTTGTGTACTTCTCTCCCGCTAGATCAAACGCTTCGTTGTTCCTTCCTGCCCCGGTTTCTTTCTGGCACGAAAGAGTATGAAATAAAATTTATAGTAAAAATTAAAACATTATACATTCACACTTTTACAGGTCGCGACTTTTTCAAAAAAAGAAAGCTCCTCCAGCTCGCTTTGAAATTTATCAAAACTTTCATCGTTAAGATTAGCCAATGGAAGCCTGCTTGGGCCAAGATCCCAACCTAACATTTTCATGATAGCCTTCTGACCGGGAATAGGCGGATATTTTACCAACACCCGGATCACTTCTACCATATAAGCATGATTGGAACGGGCAAGAGCCAGGTTACCATTATTGAACGCTTCGATAGTTTTTAAATAAATGGGAGCGGCAAAAGTGTAGGTACTACCGATGGCTCCTTTTGCCCCTACGGCCAGGGCCGGTAATAACAACTCATCGAGACCATAGAGGATATCAAACTTTCCCTTTTCATAATTCAGGCAGGCCTGGTATTCCTGTATGGTGGAAGCGGTATATTTTATGCCTGCAAGATTTGGAATAAGCGGGGCGGCCAATCTTAAAAAATCGATCATATCCATTCCAATCCCTGTGAGGTGTGGAATATGATAATAATAAAAAGGCAGTCCGGGAGCAGCGCCGGCAATGGCTGCCATACAGTTTGACAGGTTCTGTACAGATACCGGTTTAAAATAAAAAGCAGCTACGGAGGAAAAGGCATCGGCGCCAATTTTAGCCGCATGAGCCGACAATACTTTTGCGTCAGCAATACAACTGTGCCCCACATGAACGATGATTAACAGTCGTTTGCCTGCGGCCTTTACGAATTCTTCTGCAACGATCATACGTTCTTCCGTCGTCATATTGGGCCCCTCGCCATTACTGCCACAAACAAATATACCCCTTACACCATCGGCCAGTAGTTTATCAACCAATACAGGTATCATGGGCTTGTTTAATGAACCATCTTCATTAAAAGGTGTGAACGCCGCCGCAATTAATCCTTCAATTTTCATCGTATTTATTTATTTAATCCGTAATCATTGTTTAGATTCTTCGGATATCTGTGTAAACCCTTTAACGCAGAAAAAATATTGCGAACGGATGGTTACATGCAGGATAAAGAAGTGAATGGTTAATCAAAACAATAATTTTCAAAGGTTCTCAACAAACCTGCACAACCGATCCTTCCGGAGCAGATTTCCAGTGATACTATTTTGTACTTACTTTCGGCTCGTAATGGAGCCGTATCAAGGCCGGTCAACCCTAATCAAGCTCATAGCTGATACTATTTTTTAAAGAAATCCTTGCCTTCACTCAACCACTCCAGGTTAAAACGCCTGACGACCATTTTGTATTTCCAGACATTATCCGTACTCTCTCTTACTTCCACTAAACAATACATCCTTCCGCTATTATCTACTGCAACATCAGAATAACCGGCGCCTAAATTGTATAATACTTTCTGAACGGGCCATGTTTTGCCTTCATCATAGCTAAGTTTCGCGGTAAGATTTTCTCTTGGTTTATTTATGGTGAGTCCCTTTCTTATAGAGACCGCATTATTTTTGCTGTCAGGATTTACAAATAATATCCTGCTGATGCCTTTATCTTTACCGCTAATCCTGATTAAACTTGCCATGCACACGGGTTCAAACAATTGTTCATCAAAAGAAGGCTTTGTCCATTTTGATATACCGTCTGCACTATAACTGATAAGCCTTCGGCTTATCAGCGATTCATTGCGCATATTCATCATCACGCGGCCATCTGCCAGCTCTATGGCTACCGATTCACTGGGATTTACAATAGTATCTGTTGAGTTCGTTGCCATATCACCGTTATTAACAATAATATCACCGGCCTTCCAGCTTTTTCCATGATCATCGCTGTAAATAGTGGCTACACAGGAAGGGCGGTGATCGCCGCCTGGTTTACTTTTATTGGGTTCGCATAACCAAACGGGCACCAGCAGCCGTCCATTACGAAGCTGGATGGAATGTCCCGGTCCGGGTGCCAGCACTTTCCAATTATATTTATTACGAAAGGTTTCAAAAACATAGGTTATATCAACAGGTTTGCTCCAGTTTTTTCCTTCATCAGCAGATTTCATGTAATAGGCATTGGCATAATTTACCTGGTATAATAAATGAATAGTGCCATCCTTATCAACTATCGGTGTGATATTACTCGTTGGCTTGCCCGGTGTTCTTGGTATCAGCATCTGCATGGGTTGCCAATGATCGCCATTATCTGTGCTGCGGCGCATGACCAGGTCTATATCTGACCAATCATTGCCGGATCCTGTGCGACCTTCGCAGAAAGCCAGTAACGTGTTTTTACCGGTGTGAATAAGTGCTGGCACATGAAGCATCGAGTAACCACCACTGTCAGGTTCGAACAATAAAGTAGTATCCGAAAAAGCGGGTGACTGGGCAGGCATGGTCTGATATACCAGCAGGGAGATAAGTAAAGTTGTTAACTGTTTGATCATCCTTTTATGTGTTGAACTTTATAGACCATCACACTTCCTCAATACCCATCTGTTTGAATAATCTTGTTATTACTCCCCAGCACCGTACTGTTCAGTGGCCAGAACAATGGGGTTGTTTTTCCTACGAGGTTTGGCACGAAGGTGTACACGTCAATGGTGCCTCCTTTATGAAACCTAACGAGGTCGTACCAGCGTTTGTTCTCAAAAAACAATTCCCGTCCGCGTTCGTTCAGTATCTCTTTTTCTACCGAAGCCTTATCGGTTGCCCCGGTATAAGAACCTGTTCCTGTGCGGGCTCTCACCTTATCAAGGTTAGCAATCGCCAATGATGTATTGCTGATAGCCGCATAAGCTTCCGCCTTCATCAGTAACACATCCGCCAGGCGGAAAATAATAATTTCATTATCGGAGATCCTGTCATCGGAATATTTAGTGCCCGGGTATTTGGTGATCCATGAAATCTTTGGCCCGGTTGTCTGCCGCTCCGTCACCCAGGTGTAGGGTATCCGCTTATCAGTGGGACTAAATAAGGCCCTGGAGGGGATGCTTATCTGGTAAGCGCCCTGGCCTGTAAGCGGACCCGAAGTATAGGGCAGGCTATCCAGGTTAAGCGCGCCCTGTATAAGACTTATAATTGGCAATGCGTTTATAGCGTAGTTGCCACCCGTTTCATCCCTGCTGAAATAAGCCGATAGAATTATTTCCGGGTTGGCTGTTGCACGCAGGCCCACAACATTTTTAAAATCCGCATTTAACGAAACGCCTGAAAGTTCTACTTCGTTAATTGCAGTAATGGCATCGTTGAAATCTGATACACCACCGTTTAGTACCTTACCACTCCATAGTTTAGCTTCCGCTTTCAATGCCTGGGTTGCGCCATAGGAAAAACGATATTTCGAAGGGTATGTTTTTTCTGAAAACCCGCTTATCGATTTGTAAAGGGTGATGGCCGAATCAAGGTCGGAATTAATTTGCTTCATAACGTCCACCGCTTTTGACCTCGGCAACAACGGAACGTTTTCATCTTTTACCGATTGTAAAACAAGCGGTGCATCACCGATAATACGGGTAATGGAAAGGTAAAAATAACCCCGTAACGAATATGTTTCCGCAAGAATTCTTTTCTTCGTGTCAGGATTAGAAGCAAAGGGGAAATCCTTTATCTTGTCCAGTAATAAATTACAGTTGCCAATGGCCCTGTACCAGTCGTTGTAATTTATTGAACCGGAAGCAGGCGTTAAAATCTGCGACCAGGCCACGCCAAAGCGGGCATTGGAACCGGCTATTAATTCTTCACTCCTTTCCATACCATAGGTTACATTATTCGCGAATGTGCGCATGAAAGTGTAAATGCCGGTAACATACGGGTCAAAATCACCTTCGCTGCTGAAATAGGTAGCTTCGGTTATACTTGACTGTGGTTTTACGTCCAGGATCTTTTTACAGCCTGCTATCACCAGGAGCAAAAGAAATGCGGCTGTTAGAAATTGTATCGACCTTTTCATATCTGGTAATTTTATGATACTCATAATTTAGAGACCGCCATTGATTGATTTAGAATCGTAACGTGGCACCTAAAGAAAACTGTCTTGGTCTTGGATAGCCAACTTCATCAAAACCAACATATGTTTCCGGGTTGATGCCGGAATATTTAGTAAGGTATCCAAGGTTGAATACACTGGCATAGATATTCATACTGGAGGAACGTATCTTACCCAGGATATTTTTAGGCAGCTCGTATGACAGTGATACTTCGCGGAAGGCAAGGAAATCACCTTTCTCGATCAGGGCAGATACATCATCGGCATAGGAATTATTATTGCCTAGGGTGGCCAGCCTGATATAGTTGCGTTGGCCAAAATCAAAATCAGCAAAGGAAAAACGCGCATAGTGTTTGCCGGCATCACCTTCTTTTTGCCATATATCCGATCCCAGTGCCTGCTCGGGCGCCCCTTCATTAAATGCCCTTCCCTGTCCCAAAGAACGTGCGAGTGCGCCATTGCTGATGATATGGCCCGTCGCGTAATCCACCGCCACTTTAAGGGTAATGCCCTTGTATGTAAAGAAGTGTTGCATGCCACCGGTTTTATCAGGCGTTCTGTATCCCATAAAAACCTGGTCCTTGGTATCAATAACTCCATCATTATTTACATCGTCGAAAATAAAGTCACCGGCATGCTTACCCGCAGTTATACCCAGGGGGGAAGCAAGGATATCTTTTTTGGTGGTGTTCCATGTTTTGGCTTCCGCTTCCGTAGCGAATACGCCGAGCACCCTGTACGCGTAAAGGCCGAATGGCCGCTCACCTTCAGCTATGCCACCTGCATTAATATTTTGCTTGGAAGACGCATCATAGATAATATCACCACCCTGGCGATTATTAGCGCGTCCGTTGAAGGGTAATTTAATAACCTTCTGCTTGTTATACGCGAAAGAGAAATTAGTTCTCCATTGAAAAGATGTTGTCTTTATGATTATGGCACCCAGTTCTATCTCTACACCTTTGTTTTGCAAGGTGCCGTTATTGAATGTAATAGAAGGGAAAGGAGCTTCACTGGGTAATGGCTTGGAAGCAAGCCTGTCTTTGGTAAGCTTGTTATAAAAATCTACCACCAATGTAAACCTGTCTTTCAGGAAACCTGTTTCAATAGCCAGGTCGGTAGTCTCCGTGCTTTCCCACCGCAGATTTGGATTGGAAAGGTTGGAACGTAATATGCCGGAACCCTGTGCATAGGTAAAAGCATTATAACCACCATAGGTATCCGTAATTTGCAGGTCGCTCGAGCCTGCCTGTCCCCAGCTGCCTCTGAGCTTTAACGTGCTTACTGCCGGAATACGCCAGAAATTTTCGCGGTTTATGTTCCATCCCACAGAGGCCGAAGGGAAGAGGGCATATTTATTTTCCGGTGCGAAGTTAGAAAAACCATCATAACGCACAGCCGCACTTAAGAGGTATTTGGCTTTGTAATCATAGTTGAGCTGGCCAAAATAACTGGCAGATTTTGTTTCACGCAGCGTTGTACCGAAATTCGTAACATTAGTGTTTACAACACCGTTAATAACAGTGGTAGTAGGTTCGTTAATAGTATAGATATAATCACTGGTGGCTCTTTGCGAACCAATGCTGATAAGACTATTCTTTGTGCCGGTAAAATTGAACCCGGCCAGTACCGTAAAGTGATGATCAGCCTGCACATCAAAATCATACTGCAGTATCTGGTCGATCATCAGTTGCCGCAGGTTATCGGTATTTTCATTTTTCTGCCGTTGGGTAGGTGGCTGAACTTCATTGGCAGGTGTGGCTTTACGCATGAAAAGATACCGGTAATCCTGAATCAGATAAGAGAAGGAAGGTTTGAAATGCAATCCTTTGATAATAGTGAGGTCTCCGGCTACACGCGAAACAAGACGTTCGGTGGAGGCCCTTACATCATCATACATTAATGTATGCAGGCGGTTTCTCGTGGCATAATTTTCACCGGGCATGGGGCGGCCATCATCTTTGTAAATCCTGATCAATGGTGTAATACGTGTGCCACGGGTAAGGTCATTCTGGAAAGCCTCTACATAATTCGGTAATACGTTCTGGTAATTAATCATGGCATCTAACCGAAAATTATCAGATACTTTAAAGCCAAAATTTCCAAGCGCATCATATCTTTTATATTGTGTGCCTACAAATGTACCTGCCTGTTTGGTATAACCCATGGAGACATTATAATTAGCCCGGTCACTACCACCGTCTATAGAAACGTTATCATTATTTGTGAGGCCGGTGTTCCAAAGAAGACCCTGGTAACCGTTATCGGCAAAGAGTAATTTCGTTCCGGGGTTAACGGGATCATCCATTGTTATCCAACCCTTTGCCAGCAGGCCGTTCACGTAGTCCTGCCCTTCGATCGCTACGATATTATCGTAGAGCGCGGTAAGATTGATATTGGTTCCATACTGCCCTTTGGCGGTGTATATTTTTGTTCCCGCGGAGAACCCGCCATTGTTCAATA
Organism: Chitinophagaceae bacterium; assembly: GCA_039921525.1. Taxonomy (GTDB): domain Bacteria; phylum Bacteroidota; class Bacteroidia; order Chitinophagales; family Chitinophagaceae; genus JADCRZ01. Next base: position 27,354 of record JBDSBP010000039.1, read on the forward strand.
AGTTATTCTTATCGATGGGGTCAAAGGTGTTTTTTACCGTGGTGCGTGCCAGGCGCAGGTAAGATTCTGCATCGATATATTTATAATCACGCGCGTTTGTTTCCCAGGTAGTGCGATGATTTAAACTTAAGGTTGGTTTGCTGTTGAATTTCCCTCCTTTTGTTTTCACTACTATAACGCCATTGGCTCCACGCGCACCATAAATGGCAGTGGCTGCCGCATCCTTCATTACCTGGAAGGATTCAATATTGTCGGGGTTAATATCGTTGAGTGATCTGAATACGCCATCTACAATTACCAGCGGACTGCTGGCATCGGCGCTACCCACGGAGCTTCCCCCGCTATTACCAAGCCCCGAACCATACACATTTAATTTGGTGCCGCCCCTGATGATAATATTAGGAGCGCCGGCTCCGGGCTGACCAGAATTGATAGGAACGGACACGCCCGCCACCTTGCCCTGCAGAGCCTGCACCGGGTTTGGGTTGCTGGTATTCTGCAGTTCTTCCGGGTTGAGTTTGGAAATTGCGGCCGTAATTTTTGTTTTAGATTGTTGAGTATAACCAACGATCACAATATCCGACAGGCTTTCACTGGCACGGGTAAGCGAAATGTTGATTTCTTTTTGTCCGGCCAGCGGAATCTCAGTGAGCGTGTATCCTATACTCGAAAAAACGATCGTTTTTGCCGTAGCAGGAGCAACCAGCGAAAAGCCGCCGTCCTGCATTGAAACGGTTCCTATGGATGTTCCCTTTATTTTTACACTAACATTTTCCATGCCTTTGCCGGCACTGTCTGTTACCTTACCAGTTACCCTGGTGGTTTGAGAGAAAGAAAGGAAAGGAGCTAAAAGGAGCACTGCGGTTACGATGAGTAATGGCAGTTTACGAAACATTTTTTTTAGTCTCATAAGCAGTAATCGTTTTACAACCGGTTTAGTAATTGTCTATTAGTAGTTATGTACTACATAACAAATATGAAAATAAATTTTGATCCTGCAAAATTTATTTCGATGTCGGTTTGTCGGGTCGTTATTCTAACAGCGCAGGTATCATTTAAACTCTGCACTTACCAAAGATAAAAGGAGGTTTAAACATGCAACGTTTACAATAGGTGGCCAGCTCTGTAATACGGGTCCTTATTCAAAGGGAGGTCCTTGATACCAGTGAGTTCTACTAAAGCCCTCCAGGCCGAAGCCAACCGCATCCTTATTTAAGCTTATTAAAATGATGCTCCAGGTGTTTCAGCATGCCCTGCCGGAAGTCTTCCTTGGACCCATGCTTTAAAATTTCTACCAGGTCAAGATGAGATACTTTACCGATGATGGGAACCTTTTCAAGTGTAACCATATAACCGAAAACCGGCAGCAACATACTCTGAAATCGCTGCAGGGTTTCATTGCCCGTCATACGATAAATTTTACCATGGAATGCTACCTCGTTTTTAATACGGAAGGTTTGCCGGCTGCCGGTTATCTTTTGGTGAATGGCAATTTTTTCCAGTTCGGCCACATCTTCTTTTTTCTTGCGGAGGTATAAGAGGTCCGCCAGTCCCACTTCGAGGGTTAAGCGTAACTCAAACAGGTCGCGCAGGGTACTTTCGTCTATGATCAGCGGATCAAGCACGCGTTCGAAAGAACCAAGTATATCGGGCCGGGAAAGGATCATTCCTCTTTTCTTGCGGGTTTCCACCATACCCAGCATACGGAGACGACTAAGTGCTTCGCGAACCACGTTGCGGCTCACTCCCAGTGATTCAGCCAGGTCGGTCTCTTTGGGAAGCGGGTCTCCCGGCTTAAATGATTTCTTCTTAAGATATTCGCGCAAGCGTATTTCCACCACATCAGCCATTGTTTTATGGGCTATGCGGCCAAGGTCATTAATAAGATCAATATTCTGCATGCAGGTACAAATTAAGTAAGGCTATAAATATGATTCAAAAATAAAACCGGTACGGGCGTTGATGTGTTTAAATGTACTACAAAATAACAATATTAAATTTGGGGCAGTTTATGCGTTTTAATTTTTGCCTCATTTTTAGAACGAAAATGTTTGTGTATCGCTATGACGAATCTTCCTAATTTTCATTTTCAAATAAATGGTTATTGTTATCTTCCATTCAAGACCTTTGAGGTCTTAAAGACCTCAAAGGTCAAACCCTCTTTTTTGTCGGCACCAACACATTAATGATACCTGACAAGGTTAACTAAACGACATTGATTTTTATCTAAAAATTATAACTGGTCCTTTTCTTACCTGGACCAATAATTTGTACTTTGTAATAACCCGTGCCGACTTTCCTTAGCAACCCCCATGAGACAGCCCCGGTTGCACCTGCATGAATGAAAGCGGACTGGTTAACGACCTGCCCATAATTATTAATAAAACTTACAGGACAAGATCCGGCAACCACGCCAAACGGTGTAATACAATCTTTTCAAAACAGATCTTTTATAAAATATTATTTTCTTTCAATACAGAATGCAGCTACACAAAAACCAACTTATCCTCCCTCAATTTCTCCTCTCCATCAAACGGGTAAGCAACCAGGAACCCGGCTCTGGCCACACTATAATCCAGACAGCAAACAGTATCTTTATATAAGCCTGGTCGTCCTTTAAGCCAATAATGCCCAAAAAACACTGGCTTTTCATCACAGTAGTAGTCCATGTTTTTCAAGCTGCCAGGCATCAAATGAATCTTCGGCAGGCCGTCAATAGGTTCAACACTAATGCTTTTATAGGTAGCATTCACGGGATCCACCCACCATTTAATTCTGAGGTCAGAACGGGATGTTCCATCTTTATCTGTAAAGGCAACGCCATCTGGAATTATCTCTTTACCCTTTAAAACCTCCTTAACGGCGTCATGCAATTTTGTACTTTTTGAAACGGATTGATATATTAAATCGTCTGTTAACCTGTCGCTTGATAAAACCGTTCGCAAGTATGTTATATTTTTATTATCCCAACAGGCATGTACCGCTCTGAACTGATCTGTTCCATAAAATAATGGCAAGGTTTTAAACCATTCAATATAAGTTTCATATTCCGCTTGTTGGTTTTGAAATTGCTTCCGCGTTTCGTAATGCTGGATAATATTCTTTATTGAATGTTTACGTAAATGACCACCATCGGTTTCCTGGTAATGAAAACAAAGAGCATTGTATTCATGGTTTCCCATCAGCGCGATGGCATTTTTATTATCGACCATGCTTTTTACAATTGCCCGTGTCTCTTTTATTTTTAGTCCTCTGTCGATTTAATCACCCACAAAAAGCACCTGCCTCCCGGGGTGACAATAAGATTCATTCTTAACTGTATAACCCAACCTTAGCAATAACAGTTTAAGCTTATCTGCGTGGCCATGGATATCTCCAATGAAATCGATCATATTACTTTGGCGAATAAAATAGTTTTTAGTCTTTATAAAATATTAAATCACTAATCTCACCGCCTTCCCCACCACCTTATAAACATCACTCTTCAACAAATCCAACCCATCCACCATCGCCGCATTTACAAACCTTATCCCATTCTTTTCGTCAACACCACTAAATCCATGTGCATGCCCAAAACAATGTATAGAAGGCTTAACAATATTCACCCGCTTCCACAACTCTTCGCATCCTATCCCATTATCCAAAACCCCTTTTGGCGGGCCATGCGTTATAAGCACATCTGTGTCACCAGGAATTTTGTCCCACACCTTTTTGATATCCATACCTGCTCTTACATTAAACGCCATTCCCAGGAAGTAAGGTGTAACCGGTGAACCCCAAAATTTTCTATTTTCTATTTCTAGAAATGAATTCTGCAAATAGATAATGCCACCCGGTATTAGTTTATCTCTTTTCAAAACAAGGCAATCCTGGAAAAATAAATCATGATTGCCGGCGATAAAAACCTTGTAGGTAAAAGGTTGATTAGAGAACCATTTTAAAAAATCTTTCACTTCTTCTTCCGTGCCGTATTCGGTTATATCACCAGCGTGAATTAATACTGTTCCTCGTTGCAGTTTTAATGAGTCATGCAAACCATGAGTGTCTGAGATAAAGGTTATATCCATTTTTGCTGATTGCCTGCACTCTTTTGTATATTACTTTTACAGGTACTATCTTTCCGCTGAATCAAAGCAATTGCAGAATATTAGGATTTATTCTTGTATAAATACCTGAGGACTCAGCATTATGTGCCGTTGTAGTTATAATAAGAAGGAAAGAATAGTTGATTACACTTAGTAGCAGAATTTACTGGATAAGAAAATTTACAGAATTAGAAAACAGCGTAAATGAAACTAGTGTCATGTCAAACATAAACTGTCGGTTATTTTGGCTATCAGCCTTCAGCAGTCAGCTATCAGGAAAACAATGCAAGAATTAGTTTCCTCCTGATAGCTGATAGGGGAAGGCTGATAGCCAAAGCGTCATTTTAGAGTTGACATGATTTGACATAACAATAGATTTAATTTCAACAACCGGCCTTAATTAATACGCGTACAAATTCTGTAAATTCTCCCATCCTGTAAATTCTACTTCATACAACCTTTGCGACTATAAATACTTTTTCGCAAACTCCGCCGAATACGCATTTATTTCAGCGTCTGATAATTGAACTCCCGAAGTGATAATAATCCTGTATCGTAATTTCAATGATCCCCCGGCAGGGATTTTATAATTCAATTCCTGTTTCCCTTCCGTGAAGTCCTTCGCGCCAAAGGGATTGGCTGCGAATAAACCATACCCTCTCGCATGCCAGTAAGTAGGATAGCTTAAATTTTTAGGGTGATCGCAAATAACCAGCGACACTTTTTCCTGCCCGATACTGCCATACAGATCCATCCATTTAGCGCGTTTTCCCCAGACATCCTCGCCTGTAACTCCTTCGCTGCTTTTGTAATTTCCGGTTACTCCTTCATTACTCATTTTTTTCACCGTTGTGGGATTGCCCTGTGCATCTGTGAGAGTAACATCTTCTTTGGAAGGCAACTCGAGTTGGCGGGCGACACGGATACCAAAGCTGCCTTCTTTTGTATCTTTCATGGTTACTGCCCCTTCCTTGGCTGTTAATATTGCGATCCGGTCAATGATGCGGGTAGAACCCTGGGCTATAAAGTGAAATTCGGTTCTTTCCGCCAGGAGTTCCTTTCCGGTCGGGTCTATCCATCTTGCGGTGGTTACCATGGTGCCTTCACCTTGTCCGCCGGCCATTTTCTTTATGCTAAGGTGTTTTATTTGTCCGCCGTTGACGTTCCGTTTTCCTTCTGAACCATTGCCCCAGAAATCATAGCCATTTACATTGCCATAGTTTAACCAATTACCCACCTGGTGCAAATGGTCCTGCCGCTCGCCTTCGCGGGGTTTGATGGGGAAGCCGCGCGTTACAGGGGTGCCAGAGGAAGTGAGAATCGGGTAAAGTACCGGTTTGTACACGCTATCTGGCCACCAGTAAGAAGTAAAGAGTTTTCCGTCGATCATTACATCAACTCTTTTATCAGCATTGTTTTCAACAAATGCAACGATGGAGCCATGACCCTTACCTGCCTGATTTTGTGCATTCGAAACAAAAGGTTTAGCAAGAATGAGGGCTACGACAAATAATATGCGTTTCATAATTTTTGTTATTGATGAAAATGAATTTAAACATTCAATTGGCAATTTAACGAAACTCAACCCGCTTTACGCACCAAAAATGCAAATCTTATAGATTTTAATGCGACAGTTTACCATTCGATCATCAATTTTTGCGCATAATCTATATAAGTTGAAATTTAGATTTGTCTGAAGCAGAATTCACAGGATGAGAGAATTTTCAGAATTAGATTTTTTTATTGGATTGCCTAATGTTTGATCTCTTTCCAATGTAAGTTTAAAATTTTTTTCCAATTCTCTCCTCCTGTGAATTCTGCTCCCGGCAATACGGGCAATTCAGCTCTGGAGTCTGTTGTGCGCTCCCCAACCTGTTGTCTCCAGATCGCATAATGCAATCCTTACTGAGCCAGCAACTGTTCATGCGAACTCGTTTCAGATACTTTTCCCTTCTCTAACACATAGATAACATCAGCATGCATAATCGTGGAGAGGCGGTGTGCTATAAGAACGGTGATCTGTTCTTTAATTAGTGATACGGCGCGGATAGTATTGGTAATATCCTGTTCCGTTATGGAATCAAGCGCGGAAGTGGCTTCCTCAAAAATTAGCAACCGGGGATTCCGGAGCAATGCACGGGCAATGGAAACGCGTTGTTTTTCACCGCCGGATAATTTCATTCCACCCTCTCCTAAAACAGTATGGATGCCTTTTTCAGACCTGGATAACAGGCCGCTGCAGGAAGCTCTATCCAGGGCTGCCAGAATTTCTGCGTCAGTGGCATCTGCCTTTACAAATAAAAGATTTTCTTTGATGTTTCCGGCAAACAATTGTGTATCCTGCGTTACAAAACCAACCTGCCTGCGAAACTCATTATAACGGACAGCAGTATACGAGATGTCGTTAAACAATATGGTACCGGATACAGGGTGGTATAAACCTACCAACAATTTAACCAGCGTGCTTGCTGGGTAAGGCTCTTAGAATTAGTGGCGTAATTATCGATGATCTTTCCAAAAATGACAGGATCTGTAAGACTTAGCAACTGCGCCACTGTAGCCAATAAAATCGCCACTCCAACTGACCATTTCTGCCGTCGAAAGTATTTCCAGAGAATTTTCATAGGTTATCATTTTTACCGGATATTGAATTTACGGAATAGATAGTAATTAAAGGATTTATGTAAGAATGATCGCTTGGGAAACGGTCTTCCAGGTTTGCGGGGAGGCATGGATATCCTGTAAATTCTTAAATCCTGTAAATTCTGATTCAGATAAACTGTTGGCTTTTTGCGGTTTTGTCTCATCTAATATATCCTGTTACAAATTCTTTTTCCTGGTTAACCCGGTTTTGAAATTTATCGAGCAATCGATATGCGCTTGATATGGCCGTCCTGCTTTGTTCGTCTTTTGGAAGGGCAGTACCAAGTAGATTCCAGGCTGTGCTGATATAGCTGGCTATGCTATCAATCATCAGCTTTATTTCGTTATCTGACTTCACTTCTTTGAAACCGCCATTTTTGATACCGATGTACTTGTTAAATAATGAAACAGATTGATTGTACAAATCCATCGACAGCTCATAACTTTTTTTGGAACTATGATATTCTAAAAGTGTTTTAAGATAATCAGCCCGTTCTTTGATAATATCATTTTCTACACCAATGCTTTGGATGCGACACAGTTCATTAAATGCTTTATCCTGTTGAGATAACAAGGCATATATTTTTAAAGAATCCGCAAAATTAAATAAGGCTTTTTCGTTTTTTGTAACTTTTTTCCCATCAATAAATTCCCTGTTAGTAATTGTATGACTTAAAAACTGGAACATGGGGTCAAAAGGCATATGGTCCTTTATCATTTCGTAGGGTGGCACTTTATAATATGTGTTGCTAAAATTTCTCGTGAACTTATTGTTAAGCACATAACCGGCGGCCCAGGTAGGATCGAACAGGTACCACTCCTGATCCAGTTTTACCGCCGCCCATACGTGGCTTACTGGAGCAACCACTCCCTTATGTTGGGTGTATCCCATAACCGGCATTGCTGTTAGATTACATTGATTACTTAGTTCTATAAATAAATCCGAATATCCTTTGCAGACTGCATAACGTGATTTTAAAATATCTTCAACCGGCTGCAATGAGTTGTTTCTCGCATTGAATTTGACTATATCATAATTTATGTTATTGGCCACCCATACAAAAATGGCACGTAAGCGTTCGGTATCTGAAACAAAATGTTCTTTTATGAAAGAGCTTATTCCTACAGTAGTGGCGGTAACATTTTCAGGTATGGCGGCAACAACACGATCTACATTTGTAAGATTTTGAGAACGTATATTTTGCAGGGAGAAAAGGATCAAAAAGGTAATAAGAATTTTAGGCATACCATTGTTTTGAATGTTAATCTACTCAAAAAAATGGCCTTTTGCAATACCACGATGTGGGTAATCTCATTATTTCTTTTTCAAACGCACGGTCTCTTTTATTTCATTGTGCACCGGTTTAACCGTTTGCAGGAAATTATAAATGGCCTTTAGCTCATCATTACTCATTCGGCTAAAAGGTCCCCAGGGCATATGCGTTTGAGGCGCCACTTTACCAAGCCTGAACCGTTGAATAAAATTTTGTAAAGTCCAGCCTTTTATTGTACCGGTTGAATCGGGTGTAAGATTAGGCGTAGTAAGTATATAAGTACCTGAATCCGTAGAAGTTTCGAATTCAAGTCCTCCTGCATAATTTTCACCGGTAAAAGCACCCGTCATCAAATCGAGGTTGGTGTGACAGCCCCGGCAATTAGCTACATTGTTGGCAAGGTACCTTCCATACGTAGTAGAGGTATCTGCCTTCACAACTTTTGGCATTTCCTCAGAAGGTCCAACTGGTTTCAACAGGAAGGCATTTACCACTTTTCCTACCAGGTTAAAACTATTTTGAGGTACTAAATTCTGTACCGGCGGCTGATGCCGCAGGTAAGATAAGATGGCGGTTAGATCCTCATCACTCACATTATGAAAGGGCATAAAATCGAACAATGCCTTTCCATTTAATGAAACGCCGTACCTTAATGCCCGCGCTATCGCTTCATCTGTTTTATTACCGATGCCGGTGCTACCTGGTGTAAGGTTTTTGGAGTAAATTTTACCAATGGGAATGTCAAAAATCACTCCACCCGCCAAGGGAACGGTTTCTCCCTTTAGTAGCTTCTCTTCTATGTCACCAGGAGCATGGCAGTTTACACAATGAGCCGGTCCTAAAGCCAGGTGTTTGCCCCTGGCGATTAAGGTACTATCGTTCGTTGCTGACAACCCTGGGGAAAGGGGCATCGAATTTCCTGTTTTGTCTTAATGCAATGACTGTTGATAACCCCAGTAAAATAAGCAATAAACAAATACCCGTCCATTTAAAGATTTTTTTCATCATGTATTGCTTGAATGTTGAGCTAACTATTTCAAGCAAAAATGATTAATTGGAGAGAGGTTGGCAATGGTATTTTTGTACTATACAGCTTTCGGCAATCAGCTTTCGGTATTTATTTCTTAAATAGAATCAATGGCAGGTCAATAACACAAAAGTTTTCTTTAGCTGACAGCTGATAGCCGATAGCTGATAGCCTTCTTGTCACCATGTAATCTCTACTTTCGTCCCCTCCGGGCTATTATCAAACCCCAAATAATAAGTATGAGAATCTGCATCCCAGGATGATTTAACGCCCGTAAGCTTCTCGCCTTTGCTATCAGTCAGCGTCGCCGACTTAGGCTCCGCAGGCAACAAAATACGAACGCTATTGGTAGTATTTACCGGGCTTTTGGACACAAAAGAATACCTGTTTGGTTTTACAATTTCTTCATATATTCTTGAAGCGGAAGCCAGCACCTGTGGTTGTTTTTTATTTAATACCCTGCCTACATTATACAATAAAGCCTGGTGACCGGGTGTAATTGATTTTGTTTTAAGAACCGGCAATTCGGGATCAAATAGATCAATCACAGGGCCATTAATAGTATAAGGCTCATTGTTGATACTCTCATCCATAACGGAAACGACATCATAAGGACCTCTCTGCACATAAAAAGAATTTTTATAAAGAAGCTTGCCTGCTTTAGCATCTTTTTCATATGCCTGTTTTACTATGTCAACAAAGTGGCCGCTGGCGTTTGTTTCCATTACATAATCCTTCGGGTTATTACGCAGCACATACACCGTGCCCTTCCCTACTTTAAATTTTTCTTCTGAGCCAGGTTTTATATTTAACAGCTTGAACAGGTGTTCAGATGGCGCCGCAAAATGATTGTTTTTTGTGTTCCACCATTCCATCACCGTTTGATAGGGGTCATCGTCTTTACCGCAATAAATCAGCACGCCGCCTTTCTTTACCCAATCAGCAAGATGCTGGTGCACCTGTGGCGAACCTGGTTTCATATTGGAATAGCTCACCACTAGCACTTTTATATCTTTCAAGGTTGCCGCGTAGGTAAGATTTTCCATGTGTACTGTTTCCACAGGAACTCCCAGCTTCAGCAAAGGAAGTGTTTGCCCGTAAAAAATGGAGAATTGCGGATCCTCAAATCCATTGTGTGTGGGTAAACGCTGGAACATAAGAGAGTTGCTCATAAGCACACCTATACCTTTGGATCCCGAGATGCGGTTACCGGAAAAGGGCATATGATTCAACGCATTTACCATCACCTGCATCTGTGTGGAATAATAACGTGGAATCAATACGCGTTCATCACTATTTGCCAGTTTGTATGGACGTGTGTAGATGCGCTCCGGCCAGGGCATCACTTCATAATCCGCCACCATGGGATATAACAGCTTCGCCGTAAACGTGGCCTGGTAATTCTGTTTATAATCCTGCCAGTCGCGTGGCCAGTCTTCAATAGGATCGGTAAGAAAATATAATTTTCGTTTGGTAGGAGCCGTCATGGAAACCATCGAACCGTATTCTAAAAAGGCGTTCTCAAATACGCGTTCTTTTTTCAACCCGTTATAAAAAGTGGGCTCTCTTGATGTGCCCGTCCATACCTGCGCAATATAACCGTCGATGCCGGGCAAAGAAGCCAGGCTGGCTTCCGGACTTACTATTTTCCAGGAAGAGTAATTAACCAGGGAATGCGTGGGAATGAATACCTTAATCGCCAGGCCCTTGCTCTTCCCATATTCTTTTGCATAAGAACTTACTTCTTTAATGGCATTATAATACAGTTGGTATTTTAACTTGCTGGATAGATAGGTATTCTCCGGCGACTCATGTTGCGGCCTCCAGGGAAAGCCATAATACTTTTGCCATTCTTCTTTAAAAGGCCTGCTATAGCCGCCCCTCGCCCAGAATTCGGGCTCCTCTAAAAAAATTGTTGTAATTCCCGCATCGATTACTTTTTTAACAACACCGGTTTTCATATACTCGATAAATGATGCCACCGGCACCACGTAAGGAATATTTTTTCCGTGCCAGATGGTATCTCCTTTCTGTGTCACCTGCCCATCGCCGAGATGGTTCTTTCCATCCCATTTGCCCAGGAAATACTCATCATAAGAACCCCAGGCTATGCCTGTCATGAACTGCGTGATATAACCCCTGTCGCGCCAGGACTTTACTCTTTGTTCAAAGGTCATACTAGGACGATCGCCCGCGCCGTAAACTATAGCAATATCTGAACGCACATCAATCTCCGGTCTCCAGGGACTGCTGGTTTGAAAAGCTGTCTTTTCTTTGATCAGCGAGTCTTTGTTGTTAGCCTGTGCATGGACGTTATATACAAAGGATATGCTAAGAAGATAACAGGAGAGAATTTGCTTGAACATGTTTTATAGAAATTGGATTTTAAAATTCGGCTTCAATTTTGAAATCAGTTAGTATTGGTGCCGACTAAAAGTGGGTTCGACCTGTGAGGTCTCGAACCCTCTTTTAGTTTTTGCCAGCGCCAATATAGGAACATACCCTAACTATGAGTAGGCGTTGCAATTATCGCAAAAATCATCACGGAACATCCATCCTCATCGCCACGTTGTAGTTATGACGCTTAATATTTTCCGTCGCATAATTAATCCTGGCAGCGCCGCGAATAAAGACAGTTCTGCCTGCAGGTATAGTGCCCGTTGTGGTAATGGTAATAGGTTGTCCTAATTGAGCATCAAATGCATTACCTGTATAGTTTACTTGTGTCGAATACCTGTTATCCCATTCGCGAAAACCTACATAAGGCAGCTGGCTAACAAACAAACGAACATCTGTTACATTTAGAAAATCATCGCTATACCCCCCCATAGGTTGAATCTTCGCTTTGAAATCGGCAGGGGTGACGGCCCTGGTAACTTTTATTATAGCGGTTATTTTGCCGTTACTTATCGTTGGCTTGCCAACCCATTCAATTTTAAGAAAAGGCTGAACTTTGAATTCAACTTCGGTAACTCCTTGTATGTCCATTTTTTTTGATTCATTGGCAAGGGTATCACCGGCAGTGCCTAATCTAAGCAAAGGGATAAACGCACCGTCAATCCTCACGTTGTAGCGTCCCTTAAAAACTTTGGTGTTTTGAAAAACACCTTCCTTCATGGAATAGAAATCAAAATTGCTGGCAACCCTGGTTCCTGTCCAACTTACCTGGTTAAGCCTAACACGGGTTCCTTCAGATCCCTGGTCAGTTAAAACGAGTTCTCCTGCGGCATCTACCACTCTTCCTTTAATGGTTTCCTGGGGCTCATCGTAATTATCAATCTTGTTGCAAGAATTGAATGATACAATAGCCAGGCAACATAATATACTATGAAAAAGAAATTTCATGAGTTTACTTTTTAAGTTCAAAAATGCAGTTTTCATATTAACTATCGACCTGGTTGCTGGTCGATCTTTGGGCTTTTAGATACTTCACCGCCCGGTATTGTAAAATAATATTCCTGTTCGGTAATACGGAAACGGCGCCTGCCTTCGTCAAGTCCTGCATCGAAGAAGTATTTACCTGTTGTTGTTGAATAGAAAGGATAAAGTCCTTTATAGTAAGCTCCATCTGACTGGGTAAATCCGTTCAACATGTCAGAATGCTGGGTTCTCCAACGCCTGATATCCCAAAGGATTTTATTTTCGAAAGCAAGTTCCTTTTTGCGTTCTTTCCGGATAAGTTGCAAACCATTCTGACCAGCAATATCACCCATGGCTACGAGAGGATCAGCTCCTGCCCTTTCCCGTATTGCCTTGATGGCATCGAACGCAATTTGCTGAAGATTATCTCCTCCCGGATCCGTTTGTCCGGCGAGACTCAATTCTGCTGCCGCTTCTGCAGCATTGAGCAAAATTTCACCGAAGCGCATTAAAACAAATGGTTGCTCGGAACGCGCTTCCAAAACCAATGATTGAGGCATGTTTGGATTCAGCCATTTACGAACGGTAAATCCTGTCATCGCCGCTGTACCGTCTGATGTAAAGGGACCGCTTTTTCCACCTGCATTCATATTTGTTCCGTCAGGCAAAGTCACTACTTCATGAGTTGTACCGTTTTGAGACAGGAAGAGTGATTTTTTACCCGCAAAGGCACCTGTGGCCCTGTAAGCGTCAACCTGGTTGTAGTTTGAAGGACCGGAAACCGTGTAATCGGCAGCCCCGCCGTTAACTGTTCTCAATGGGCTGATACCGTTTGTTGCATCGCCGGTATAAATTCCCCGCCGAATTTCAATCGATTCTCCTTTGAACGTTTCACCGGGTAAAATAACATACGCACGAAGACGGGGTTCTGCGTTAGCAAAAAGGTCGGTCACTTTATTGAAAAGCAGGTATTTGCCCGTATTGTCAGATACTTTGATCGTACCATCAGGATTTTTTGCAAATCCATCAAATAATTCTACAAAGTCAAGTGTAGGACAGTTTTCCGCAGAATATCCATTACCACCAATCAACTGGCGCGGAATGTTATAGGAATCATACCCATGAGCCAGGTCAGGATATTTGTATTCTTTAACATAGATATTCTCGGGACTTGTAAGATCGGAAAACATATCCACCATGTTTTGGTACTGCCCTTCTTTGTCTGTAGGTGACCATTTTTTCTTGTACAGGGAATATTTATTAGACTTCATTGTTAACCGTGCGGCCTTGTAAGCTTCCTGGAAATATTTAATGGAAGCGGCAGCAGCTTTTGCGGGGTCGAAACCGATTACACGTACACCCGTTTTTTGTCCAAGGCCGGTTATTTTATTATATTTTGCAACACTTCCCGCAAATAACATTGCTTCTGATTTAAATCCATAAGCCACGTATTTATTGGCATACCCTCTTTTGGGGCTTGTTTCCGAAAGATTCAAAGCTGCTGAATCGAAATCGGAAAGCACCTGGTTCCAGGTTTCCTCTTCCGTTGACCGAGGCACCTCCAGTTCGGCGGCGGGGATGTCGGGATATTTCAATAATGAAGTGACCAAAGGAACGCCACCATACCTTTTTGCGAGTGCGTAGAAAACCATTGCCCTGGTAAAATAGGCTTCACCCCGGAAATGATTGTATTCCGCATCAGTGAAGTTTGATTTAAATCCCGGCACTGTCTCCAGCAGGCGGTTTGCATTCCGAAGTAAATTAAACGCTACCTGCTCCCAGAAAGGTCTTTGAAGGCGGCCATAACCTTCCGAAGTCATTGCTGTACCGGCGTCGCGACTTATAGACGATCCTTCATTTGAACCGGGCGCCACCAACCAGTCATCATAGAACTGGCGGGCAGGGGAATATTTAAAATCTTCAAAAGGCATTTGACTGTATATGCGTGACATATATATAGACATCCCTGCGGCACTGGAAAAAAGGTCCTTGTCCTGCACCACGTTCATGGGAGGAATATTCAAAGAACGTTTACAAGAAATAAACACGCTGCAAAAAGCCAATATGATGAACAAATATTTTTTCAATATCATGGCTTAATTATTTAAATGTTAGATTAATACCGGCAGAAACCGTTTTGTTCAATGGATACAGATACCCAAAGGTATCGATGGGGTGTTCGGGGTCAACATTCTTGACCTTAGAGATCGTGAAGAGGTTGTAGGCATTGGCATAAATACGCAGGTTTTTTACACCAACCTTGTCAATCCAGCGGGACGGAATAGTGTAGCCCAATTCTATGCTCTTCAGGCGTAAATAACCGCCGTCTTCCACGTTGAACGTAGAGTTTTCATCCGATAAAGTTCCTGTGTAAGCAAAACGACCAGGAACCCACTGGGTAGAAGGACTATATGGATCGGCCTTTGGATCAGCAGGGTGCCACCTGTCCATAAACTGTTCCATGGCGCCGGATTCCCCGTTACCCCACAAAGGCTGGCGAAGTTGTTCTCCGTAAATCACCGAAGTTTTTGCAGAACCCTGTAGCAGGAAGTTTACATCGAAACCTTTGTAAGAACCATCGAAAATAAAGCTGAAATTCATCCACGGAACCTGGTTGTAGCGGATTGGATGGACGTCGTTTCCATTGATCTCCCCATCCCCATTCCAGTCTTCATACCTGTAGTCGCCGGGCACCGTTCCACGACCAATATATGTAGGGTTGTTCCAGATTTCTTCCCATGACTGGAACTGTCCAGCACCCTGGAGGCCAGAATGAACACCTTGTAAACGATCATTCTGATTACTCTTCCAATTGTCCCATGAGCTGCCATATGCGGTAGATTCTACATACAAGCGTTTGATACGCGTTAAAGAAAATATGCCTTTCGTATTGTACCTGAAAGCCCCCAACTGATTTCTATGGTTCACTTCCAGATCAAAGCCGTATGTGAGATCACTATTCAGGTTTTCCTGTGGAAGACCTGCACCAACAACTGTTGGTATGCCGCCATTTCTTGTTGCCAGTAGCCCCTCTCTGCGCCGGCTAAAAATATCACCGGTAAAGCCCAACAAGCCATGCCATAATTCAAGATCTACACCTACGTCAAACGACTTAGCTGTATACCAGGTAATGTTTGGATTAGGAATGCCCTTGTTATCAGCGCTTGCAACGAAACTACCATCAAATACATATCCGCCTGTAAAGTTGCGGCTGCTTGTAGGGGTAGGATAGTTATACCCGGAGATGAACTGGTAACTGGAAGCGCCGTCGTCCCCGGTTTTACCGTAGGAAGAACGAACTTTTAAACTAGATACAAAAGACAAAGCAGTACTGTTTTTGAAGAATGGCTCCTCAGAAATGCGCCAGCCAACTGAAGCGGCAGGAAAGAATCCCCATTGTGATCCCTCTGCAAATTTGGAGGATCCATCATAACGAAAAAGGAATTCAGCGAGGTACTTTCCGCTGAAGGCGTAATTAAACTTTCCCACCAACGCATCGTTGGCATTTTCATAAAGACCATCGGCGCCCGCATTCATGGTAGCCTGCTGCTGATCGGCCACACCGGCAAAAATATAGGGTAATGGAAGCACCAGGTTTCTCTGGGCAAAAAAGTTATCACTGTTTCTTTTTTGAGCCTCCCCAAGTATAAGCCCGCTCGCTGCATGTTTATCAAACGTTCTGGTATAATTCACCGACAACTGCGCAAGGGTTGACGTTCTGAAATAAGATTCTCTCCTTATTGAACTGGGTGATTGCCGGGTAAATTTTGTATATGTTTTTGAAGCCTCATCATACCTGTACTGGTTATATTCTTTCTGAAAAAGGTTTGCGCTTGACACGTAATAATCGTAATTAAACAACCCTTTGATGGATAAACCTTTCACTCCTGTAACATCATATTTTAAACTCGCTGAGGATTGAAACCATTTTTTGTTATATGTTTTGAATCCGTCAACATCTGCATCCATAAATGAAAGTGGGTTATCCCCTTCGATCAACCCATGAAAAAGTTTTGTGGGATCATTGTTTGCGTAAGCGGGTATCTGGGGGCCCTGTCTCCAAAAACCACGCACGATCCACCAGGAATCCTGGTAGGGCCGGTCCTGTTGATCCACCACACCATTCAGGTTCAAATCAAAAGTTAGATTATCGGTAATTTTAGCAGTAACATTTGAACGAAGATTATATTTCGTATAGTTC
>JBDSBP010000040.1:0-5422 GCA_039921525.1 Chitinophagaceae bacterium
GGTTTCGGCCAAACCATTAAAGGCAAGGTGCAGGATGACAACGCAAAGTTGCTGCCATACGCAAATGTACTGTTACTGGCTACGAAAGATTCCGTTCTGGTAAAGGGATCAGGGACAGACGTGTATGGAAACTTTGCATTTGACAAGATTCGTCCCGGCCGGTATTTTTTATCGGCATCGCGTGTAGGGTACAAGCAGGTGTTTAGTGCGCCATTTACTGTGGCTGCGGGACTGAACGAACTCCAAATTCCTATTTTAAAACTGGTTTTAGAATCAAAGCAACTGAAAGAAGTAACGGTCTTGGGTAAGCGTCCATTTTTAGAGCAGAAAATCGATCGCACGGTTGTAAATGTGTCCAACAGTATTATTGCAAGCGGAAGTACGGCTCTTGAAGTTCTTGAAAAGGCTCCGGGTGTAATTGTCGACAGGCAGAATGATCAGATCAGTTTGAGAGGTAAAGAAGGTGTTATCGTACAGATAGATGGTAAACAAACTTTTCTTCCTATGGCTGATGTGGTAGCCCTGTTACGAAGCATGCCAAGCGACAATATTGACCGGATCGAACTGATCACCAATCCTTCAGCAAAATACGATGCAGCAGGTAACGCGGGAATTATTGACATCCGCTTAAAAAAGAACAATAGTGTAGGTACCAACGGTTCTTTATCGCTAAGCGGTGGAACCGGACGTTATGACCGTGAACGCGGGAACCTGCAAATCAATCACCGCACCTCCAAATTGAATGTGTTTGGCAACTACAGTGCTTACAGGGGAGGTAGCTACCTGGATTTTGATATAACACGCAGCCAAGAACTGGGCACAGAACAAAACTTCATCAAGAGCCTATCATCAATCCGATTAAGGGATAACGGTCAGAACGTTAAGGCAGGGTTGGATTATTTTATCAACAAGCGCACTACAATAGGTATGGTATGGACGGCCTTCTGGAACGATTTTACCGAACAGAGTCCGGCACACAGCATTTTTCGAAGGCAGGAAAACGGGCCGGTTTACCTGCACGCACTTTCGGATAAGAGTATAACAAGGAATTCGTCCAACCAATTAGGCAACTTAAATATACAACACACCTTTGTCAAAAAACAGGCGCAGCTATCTGCCGATTTCGACATTGCCCGTTTCAGCCGCGACTTTGCTAACGCTTTGAACACCCAAACGCTAATTCCTGCCACTATTCCCTCACCAATCGCCGGATTATATACCCAAATGCCCACCTCTATCAATATCGGGAGTATAAAAATAGATTACAGCCAGCAGCTTAATACCAACTGGAAAATGGAAGCGGGGTTGAAGGCCAGTTCGGTTCGCTCTGATAATAATGTAGAGCTAAAAAGCGGCGAGAGCGGCAACCTGCAAAAGGACACGAGCTTGTCGAACCACTTTAAATATACAGAAGAGGTAAATGCTGCATACCTGAATTTTTCGGGCAAATTAAGTGAAAGAAGTAACCTGATGGCCGGCCTACGTGCAGAACACACCCATTCTGTCGGAAACTCCCTTTCGCTTAACAATGTTGTTAGCAGAAGTTATTTGAATTTTTTTCCAAGTTTGTTTCTATCGCATACTTTAGACAAACAAAATACCTTCACATTTTCATACAGTTACCGCATTGACCGGCCCAATTACCAGAACCTTAATCCGGCGCGCTCTTACCTCGATCCATATACCTATAGTTCTGGTAATGCCTATCTAAAGCCCCAGTACACCCACTCCCTCGAACTCAGGCATGGATACAAAGAAAAAATCTTTACCTCATTTGCAGCCAGCTTTATTAGGGATCTGCAATTCTATTTTATACAACCTTTGGATGAAAAAATGACCCGGCGCATGCCGGAAAATATTGGTAACTCAGAGGCTTACAGTCTTACATTAAGTTTTCCAGTAAAAGTTCGCAACGGATGGACTATTCAGGGAACATTGATGGGAAACTACAGCGCATTTGATTTTACATACAAAGGCTCTCCAATCCATGTGCAACAAATAGCGGGACGGCTTAATGCTTCAAACGCTTTTGCATTTGGCAAAGGGTGGACAGGCGAATTAGCAGGTTGGTTAAACACACCGGCTGTTCAAGCGATCCAAACGTCTCCCTGGCTTGGCTCACTTGACGCGGGAGTCCAAAAGTTGTTTAGCACAAAGTGGAAGGCTAAACTGAGCCTGCAGGATATACTGCATACCAACCAGACGCGTTTTAAAATTAACGCTCCGGGTTTTTCAAGCGGAGGTTCAATCGCTCGAGACACGAGAGTTGTCATGTTAAATCTGACATACAGCTTCGGCAACCAACAGCTCAAAAGCAGCCGGCAGCGAAAAACGGCCTCCGAAGAAGAGGTTCAGCGAACCAATTGATAGAACGCATAAACGGGTTTAGATTCGACCTCAGTTTCATAATAGCTTGCAAATTTGATAGAAGAAGCTGTTTTTTAAGTTCAGCAAAGGATTAATACCAATTGGCCTGGATCTGTTATGATAGCACAGATAGAAACCAAATTATATCAAAGGCAAGGTAAAAATGAATTCAATTCAAATTGTATAAGATATCTATTTCCTGTTTCACCTCTCCAATAAAAAATTTATCGCTAATCAAAGGATTATTGATGAAGATTTCATGAAAAATGCGAGGTCCTTTATTACACTTAATTTCTCTTTAAACAGGGATTATATTAGTGAGCAATTGCTGCCACACATTTTTTACATCTCTAAAAACCCTAAATGAAGCTGTCCCTGCGCTTTTGAGGGAGCTTTCTTTGATATAATTTCAGTGCCCGCAGGTAAACTACCGGTCTTTCCGAAAGCAGTTAGCGAGCGAGTTCCAGCACCAGGCGGCCTGCAATTATCTTTATTTTTTTATTAGCTTTCCGGGCTGCCTTTGCTCCATTCTTAGTGTTTTTAAATCCGCGAGCACGCCCAAGTTTCTTTACGGTTGATCATAGGATTGCCTCAGATCGATCGCTTCCTTACCAGCGATAATCCGGCATTTTTTAATGATCTAATAAAAGTTTATCATCCGTTGGACGGGTAATATTCTTTTCCTGGACCGTTGTATCTAAACTGAAAACACTATTATCATCATGATTATCTTTATCCGACTTGTTTACCCGGATGATTTCCTTTAAAATAAATTCGACACCCATCTTCGGCTATACGTTGGCAAAAGGATACCAATTCAGTTGGAACAAAAGGAGGCTTGGGTTGAAAGTATTGCCCCTCTAAATTGCTATTAGATACTCTTAGTTTATTAATTAATAATGGAGGTATTGATACTGCTATTAAATTATATCATATTGTTAAACCAGCTCAAACACCCGGCTTATTTTTGACGAAGGCCAACTAAGATACATAAGGATTGATTTGCTGCAAACTAAAAGAACAAAAGGAGCTATAGCAATTTTTAAACTCAATGTTGATGAGTATCATAAATTATTGCGTGTATATGAAATCCTAAGTCAAACTTACACGGATAACTGAAGTAATAATTGGCTATTGAAACTTTTCAAAAATCATTAGAGTAAAATTGCAACAACACATTTGTAATAGGTGCGCTTAAAAAACTAAATGTAAAATTAATTCTTTAAATCAATTAGATCAGTTGTGTAAAAGAGTCAAAAAACGAACGGACAACCTCACTAGTTGTGTGCAATCGCAGCCTTTTATTTTTTGTTCCCTCATTAAATGTAACAGTTCCCTCAATAAAAAGGTTGTTCGCAATTGCATGTGAGGCCAGGGCCGCTGCACGTAATAATTTTATGATCCAAGCTTCTTCTGCTTTTAAAATGCCATTAAGTTTTTATATGAACGTAACTCTGACGCGGTTCCAGGTTCGCGATCCTTTTATTTACCTGCAAAAATGACAACCATGAAAAAGATCATGCTCTCAAAACTTACTGTACCTTTTTTATTGGCTATAACTATATTTTTCATTCCTCCTGCGGCTTATGGGCAATCAACCATACACGGCAAGGTTTGGAAATCAATAGACGAGCCTGCCATCAATGCAAGCGTGTTGTTGCTGCGCACAAACGATTCCTCCCTGGTAAAAGCAATTATTTGTAATAAAGATGGAAATTATGTTTTCAAACAGGCTCAGCCGGGTAGTTATATTGTGTCAATAAGTATGGTTGGCTATCTATCCGCTTACAGTTCCATTATTCCAGTTCGCGAAGCCAACTTGAGTTTTAGTGTTGATGCAATAACTATGGTAGCGGAAGCATCTACATTGAATCAGGTAACCGTAGTTGCGATAAAACCTTTGCTGGAACAAAAGATTGGCCGCCTCGTTATCAACGTTGCGGCGAGTATTACTTCTGCAGGCAACACTGCGCTTGAAGTGCTGGAGCGGGCTCCTGGTGTAACGGTGGATCACCAGAACAACACTCTTTCCATGAATGGCAAGAACGGGGTGGTACTGATGATAAACGGCAAGATCAGCCATATACCTGTTTCGGCTTTAATGCAACTTCTGGAGAGTATGCCTGCGGGAACCATTGAAAGAATAGAACTTATAACCACCCCACCCGCAAGCCTTGACGCTCAGGGCAATGCAGGCTATATCAATATTGTGCTAAAGGAAAATAATACTTTTGGTACCAATGGTTCTGTATCTGCAACAGCTGGTTACGGCAGGGGATGGGTTACCACGGCAAACATGAACATCAACCACAGGAAAGGCAGGCTAAACCTTTACGGTGACATTTCTTATTCACGATCTAAAAAGCCGTTATTCGTTAATGATAACAATATTTTTTCTAATAGCGGTACTATAACCGAAATGACTACGGAGGTACAAAGGGTGCATATCAATCCGAATATAAGCGCGAGAGCCGGTATTGATGTGGAATGGACAAAGCGTACCGTTATGGGTTTGCTGATTTCAGGCTATGATAACAGGTACACCCAGTCGGAGCATAATACCACTACCATCCTGAAAAATAGAAGTCCAGATACCCTGATCAAACATAATAATGTTGAAAAAAGTCACTGGTATAACTATGCCGCCAACATCAACCTGCAGCATAGTTTCATCAACAATGGAAAGCTGCTTTTCAATCTCGACTACATCCATTATCATAACAATCAGCCAGTAAGTTATCACAGCGCTTACTTTAATAAAAACAATGCTTATTTGTACGACCTTTTTTTTCGAACCAGCAAGCGAACTCCTATCCGTTTTTGGGTAGGGTCTGTGGATTACTCCAAAAAGCTGACTGAACATATGAGCATGGAAACCGGTATAAAGCAAACGCTGTCCTCTTTTGATAATGACCTCGGTTTCCAAACATTACAGCAAATGGAGTGGAGGAAGGATGATGCTTTGTCCGCTGTGTATAGGTTAAAGGAAGATTACACCGCAGCTTACGCATCGTTCAATATTACCCTCAGCAAAACCACGGAAGCTAAAGCAGGT
>JBDSBP010000041.1:0-2673 GCA_039921525.1 Chitinophagaceae bacterium
TTATCTGTTATATATGCATTCATTAATTTAATATATACATAAAAATAGTTTATTTTACCATGATTTTGAATGGATAATTTCCAAGTTGGGTTAATGACAACTGCAGAGGACCTGGCAAAATGGTCAAATAATTTTTCTACCCCCATAATAGGAGACGCAGAACTGATCAGGAACTTCAATAAAATTTCTTCGCTAGACAACAATGAGCTGGTTATCTGGGCAGCAAGCCCCGGTGATACCACCTATCATGCAAAAGGACAGTTACAATATAAATATAAAGGATTAAAAGTGATGAGTCACGGCAGGCATGCCGGCGCATTTCGGGCTGTCTTGACAAGATTCCCCGAAAATAACCTGGCCATTATTACATTGAGCAATAATGAACATTATCAAATGACAGGAAAAGTTTTGCCAATTGCCGACCTGTTCCTCCAAGAGCAATTAATTGAGAAAAAGGTACCATTCAACAAAGTGCTAAACCAAAGCAATGACCCGCACAAGACTGAAGATTATAACAATAGACTGACAGATTATGAAGGCAACTAACGAAGTGAAGAATTAACAACAGAATATAACATACAGATACGAATTGATAAATTAATAATGACCCACCAAAGGTAAGTGACATTGAACTCTCTACTACCGGAAAAGATAAATTTACTGTAACAAATTCTTTTGCTTTTGAAATGAGATTTTTGAGAAAAGGGCAAAAAGTGACCTCATTTTAAATTTCAAATTTCGGAGCCAAAAAAGTTAAGTTCGATAAAAAGAAATAACTACGCAACATTATGTTGTATATCTGAAAGCCCCCAAATCCGAGTGCATTGTAATACGGAGCCGCCTTGCAATAACCATGGATGCAACATTGCTAATCCGTTACCTGGATAAAGTGACATTTCTGCGGGCGCGGAACTATTTCAACCTCTTAAGAATATTTGGTGATGTTCCGTTAGTTACCACTCAATTGGTATTACAAAAGGCTATCCTGTTTCAAAGTATTGTTGAAACATACACGTTCATAAATTTCACATAAGTGTTGCTTGAAATTCAAATTTCACTACTGGTACCCTGGATTTTGTTTTAATAAAAAGCCACCTGGTTTTTTGCTTAGGTCGATTTGGAAATTCGGGATGGGAAAATATTCATTTTTACCTTTTATAAATTTTCCGCCAGTAACATCCGTAACTATCTTTCCTTCGTAATCAAAGAATGCATTTAATGTTTCTGCGGCAATACCCCAACGTGAAAGATCAAAGAAACGATGTCCTTCCATACCTAGTTCAAGTCTTCTTTCAAAATAGATGGCTTTAAGTGCTCCATCTTTTCCTAATCCTCTTAAATATCCGGCAGGATACGTGGAAATTGTATAATTAGCAGCGGGCGTAGTGGAGAATCCCTCCGCGGGGTTTGAGGGGTTTTTATATTTATATACCCAGCCAACAGGATTTGCAGCTCTTGCTCTGACGATGTTAACATATTCCTGCGCTTTATCTAATGAGCCAGCATTGGCCTCCACTTCTGCAGCCATTAATAACACATCAGCAAAACGAATAAGCAAAACATTTATAGCTGTTCCCGGAGCCCATGAGCTTTGCTCCGCATAAAGATCCTGGGTCGCTTTCCAGTAAACAGTTTTCTTGGGTCCATAAGGTCCCGCATAGGATGGAGTTTGCACCCAATCTAAACCCGGATAATTTTGCCAGTCAAGAAATGGTATTCCCCGGCGCCCCACTGTCCAGTCTAGGCGCGGATCAAGATTTCCGGCATCAGGAGTAAATGGATCACTGGAAAGTATTCCCAATTCGCTTTTTAACGGAGCCTGGTTGTAACTATTAGTCATGGGTAGGCCGGATGCGTCTGTACGAAACGAATTAACCAGGTCTATACTTGGCTGGTGAAAACCGCCATTACGACGGAATGGAGCATTACCACCAGGGAAATTTAACATCCCACCCTGGTTTGAGTTTGATACGGAATTGGTTCCATCATGAGCGGTCATCTGTACAGCAAAAATAGATTCTTTATTATTTTTTGTTTGTGCATCAAAATTATCCTCATACTTTTCACTCAATCCATATTTTAATCCATTTGAAGTTTGCCCTGCTGCGATTACATTATCAAATATAGTTTTAGCTTCCGTATATTTCTTTTCATATAGATACGTCTTTGCTAAATATGCTCCTGCAGCCCATTTATTTGCTCGTCCAACCTGTGCTTGTGTGGCGGGCAAACTATCGTATGCCATTTTGAAATCCGCTTCAATCTTTGGCCAGATATCCTGGTCGTTCGGCTGGTTGAAATCAACGGTGGCTTCATCAACCCAGGGAACCATATTGTACATTTTTTTCAGTTCAAAGTAATAATGACCGCGAAGAAATCGAGCCTGCGCCACAATATTAATTCTATCTGCTGCGGTGATATCTTTTGCACGAGCCACCAGGTTCAGGACGGAATTTGAAGCACTGACTCCATTATATACAGCTTTCCATTTACTATTGAAGAAACCATTACTACCATCAGCAATAAATTTCGCAATGGGATCAATCGCGGGTTGGTCGCCACCGAAACTTCCTTTATGGGCGTCACCACCGGCAATACTTCCATAAATCCAGTTACCTGGTGCAGCCTCCCACGCCGAACCGCTGTTTGCTACCACACCATCCAATTGTCCAT
>JBDSBP010000042.1:0-2875 GCA_039921525.1 Chitinophagaceae bacterium
GGTACAGGTACTACGCAGCAATATAAAACCAGTGCAGGTGCTTGTACAGGTACCCGTAGCCATCAGTATAGAGCAGCAGTTAACAAAAAATGAGCCGTGTAAAAGTTTGTATGAATATGCGAATGAACTAAGCCAGCAGGAAGGTATAGTATCGGTAAGCATTCAGTTGGGATTTCCTTATGCCGATGTTCATGAAATGGGAACTTCTGTTATCGTAGTAGCAGATAACGAGCTGGGAAAAGCAATGGCAACCGGAACTGCATTGAGTTCTTATATTATTAACAACAGGGAAAGTTTTGTAGGTAAGAAAAACAGTATACTATCTTCTTTAGCCCTTATAAATGAAAGTAAGAAACCTGTATTGTTGCTGGATATGGGAGATAATATCGGCGGCGGAGCTCCTGGTAATAACAGTTGCATCCTGGAAGCATTGGAGCAAAGTAAACAATTCAACTATTTTATTTGCATGTACGATCCGGGCGCCGTGCTGGAAGTTATGAAATACCAGCCGGGTGATAGATTCAACCTGTCTATTACCGGAACTACCGGCAATGAAGGATCGAAGATCGATTTGATTAACGCAAGCCTTGTTCGGCTTACCGACGGTAATTTCAGGGAAGATATACCCCGTCATGGAGGACAGGTAAACTTCAGGATGGGTCAAACGGCCATTGTAGCCACATCCGAAGGAAGTGTTATTATGCTCACTTCCTTGCGTACCGTGCCATTCAGCCTGAAACAATTAACTTCTTCAAATATAGATCCTGCTGAATTTGACGCCATTGTTGCCAAGGGGGTAATAGCGCCACTGGCAGCATATTCGGAAGTTTGCCCGACAATCATCCAGGTGAATACGCCAGGAGTTACGCAGGCAGATATGACATTATTTAATTATCACTATCGGCGCGGACCCTTGTTCCCCTTTGAGAAATCGTAGATAAGGAATAAGGTGTAGAGTTTTAAATGTGGAGTAATTTGTTGATCTATTAAACATATTAACGATGAAGAAACAAATGCTGAGTTTTATCAAAGTATGGATGATTACAGGTATATGTTGTTTGACACTAGTTTACAGTTTGTCTGTTCAGGCCCAGGCAGCAAAGAAAAATCTTCGGCCGGCGGCTTTGGGAAAACTGGGAATGGTGGCTACATCCAATCCATTAGCTACCATGGCAGGCCAAAAAATACTTGCTAAGGGAGGAAATGCTATTGATGCCATCGTAGCAGCAGCGGCTTCCCTCAACGCTGTTGAACCATATATGTCAGGAACCGCCGGTGTTGGATATATGCTCTTTTATTCCGCAAAGGAAAAAAGGGTGCGGTCATTAATTTTCGGTGGATGGGTTCCGGAAAATTTTACCATAACAAAATTTCAACCGGGAGTTAAAGTGGCAGATGGTGCCGGCCACGGGGCGATGGAAACCATCGGGCCGAGAATAGCGGCAGTGCCGGGCAACCTCGCCGGATGGGCAAAAGCGCTGAAGGATTATGGCACAATGAATCTCTCTGAAGTTTTTGAATCGGCGATTGACTATCTCGATAACGGGATCCCGATTACAGAAATGGACCAGGCCATGTGGGCAGGTACCGTAGAAAGAGTGGCGCCGCATCCTGAGTCAGCCGCGATATTTTTAAAGAATGGCAAAGACCCATATGTTATGGGCGATTTCTTTTTTAATAAACCGCTTGCTAAAACAATGAAGCGAATTGCTAAAGAAGGGATTGATGTTTTTTATAAGGGTGAGATTGCCACCGAAATTGCAGCGGCCTTTGCACACGATAGTGGTTTCATCACGAAGAAGGACCTTGCTTCTGTTCCTGGCAAAGTGCAATGGGTTGATCCTATCTCTATTAAATATCATGACTATACAGTGTACACGAATCCGCCACCGGGCATGGGTATCCAGCAATTGCAGGTTCTAAAAATTATGGAAGGATTTGACGTGAAAAAAATGGGCCACAACAGTGTTGAATATCTTGCAGATTTACTGGAAGCGATTAATCTAAGCAGGATAGATACCGATAAACATATCGGTGATCCGCTTTTCGTTTCGGTACCGGTAGATATGCTTTTATCTGATAGTTACATTGCCAGCCAACGGGCAAGAGTGGTGGCAAGGGTGAAGGAACGAACATTGGCCATGAAGGCGGCAACGAAGGATGCTACTTCGCAAATAACCGCTCCCGTTGATAATCCATCCGCAGGCAAATATACCTATGCAACTACGAGCCTGTCCGCTACCGATCGTTGGGGCAATACCGTTGTTATCATTCAAACACATGGCGGTGGTTTTGGATCAGGATATGTTGCCGGTAAAACAGGATTGGTATTTAATAGTGCAATGGATTGGATGACATTAAAACCGGGCGAGGCAAACAGTGTTAAACCGGGAAAAGCCATTGGCTGGTGTATCGGGGGGATGCTCCAGTTTCTTAAAAACGGCAAACCGGAACTTATTGTAGGTTCACCGGGAAGTTTTGGCATATTGCAATCCGTTCCGCAGGTAGCCATGAACGTTGTAGATTATGGAATGAATATCCAGGATGCTATCAGCGCCCCGCGTTTCCGTTGGAAAGATGAATTAGGATCAGTTCCGGCAAAGGAAATTATTATGGAAACGAGGATCCCGCCGAATGTCATCAACACCCTAAAAGCGATGGGTTATGTTATCGACACCAGCCTGGGAGATTGGACGATGACGGTTGGTGGAGCACAGGGTATCACCATCGATTACAAGACCGGCTGGATCATGGGTGGAGCAGATCCCCGGCGTAATGGGTATGCGGAAGGATGGTGAGGGGGGAAATGGCCATCAGCTATCGGCCATCGGCTTTTAGCTATTAACTTTCAGAAAGAATTTACCAGGTCACATTT
>JBDSBP010000043.1:0-10508 GCA_039921525.1 Chitinophagaceae bacterium
ATATCTTACAGCAGATAGCTAAAGCCTGATAGCTGAAAGCTGATAGCTGACAGCCGATAGCTGATAGCCGATAGCTGAAAGCCTATACCTCATTGCTGATACCTGATACCTCATTATCTTTGCAGCATGCATTATGTATCAGTAGAAGGTTTGGGCAAATCTTACGGTATCAAACCCCTGTTTAAAAATATTTCATTTCATATCGAGGAAGGTGATAAAATTGCCCTTGTAGCCAAAAACGGTTCAGGAAAATCTACTCTTCTAAAAATACTAGCCGGCAAAGAAACCGCTGAATCAGGAAAAGTATGGATACATAAAGACGTAACCATCGCATTATTTGAGCAGGATCCTGTTTTTGAAGAAGAGAAAACCGTTCTTGATAATATATTTCATCACGAACACCCGGTTATTAACGCCATCAAAAATTATGAATTGCTGGGAGAAGAGGGTGATGTTGATAAAATTACCGATGCCATAGTTTTAATGGATGAGTTGAATGCCTGGGATTTTGATACGAAAGTTAAACAGATTTTGGGTAAATTAAATATTCACCAGCTGCAGCAACTGGCAGGCACACTATCTGGCGGAGAACGCAAAAGGGTGGCGCTTGCGAAAACACTTATTGATATTGGCTTTGAGCATAAGCATGTTCTGCTGATCATGGATGAACCCACCAATCATTTGGATGTAGAAATGGTAGAATGGCTGGAACATTATCTTGGGCAGGAAAAGGTTACACTGCTGATGGTAACCCACGATCGTTATTTTTTAGATGCCGTTAGCGAAGAAATATGGGAGCTTGACCAGGATTACCTTTATGTGTATAAAGGTGACTATGAAAATTTCATGGAGAAGAAAGCCGCCAGGATGGAAAGCGAATCCGCGACCATAGATAAAGCAAAGAACCTTTATCGAAAAGAGCTGGAGTGGATGCGCAAACAACCCAAAGCCAGAACAACAAAATCTAAAAGCAGGATTGATTCATTCTATAATGTGGAAGCCATCGCTAAGCAAAAATTAGATAACCAGCAACTGGAGCTAAATGTGAAGATGAGCCGGCTGGGTGGAAAAATAGTTGAGCTGAAAAAAGTGCACAAGCGATATGGTGACAAGATTATTATGAAGGGGTTTGACTACACTTTTAAAAAAGGTGACCGTATAGGAGTCATCGGAAAAAATGGCGTGGGTAAATCAAGCTTCCTACATATTCTGCAGGGCGAGGAACAGCCTGATAGTGGAAAAGTAAATATTGGAGAAACCGTTGTATTTGGCAATTATGCACAACAGGGGTTGGATATAAAAGAAGATAAACGTGTGATTGAATTTGTAAAAGATATTGCGGAGCATTTTCCACTTGCTGATGGAAGTTCATTAAGCGCCGCACAATTTCTTAATTTATTTTTGTTCCCTCCCGAACAGCAATACACGTATGTTTCAAAATTAAGCGGTGGAGAAAAAAGACGATTGCATTTGCTTTCCATACTATTTAGAAATCCCAATTTTCTAATACTGGATGAACCAACGAATGACCTCGACCTGCAGACACTTGGCGTACTCGAAAATTTCTTAAGTGAATACCAGGGCTGTATCATCATTGTCTCGCATGATCGTTATTTTATGGACAGACTGGTGGATCATCTATTTGTGTTCGAAGGAGATGGTTTCATCAGGGATTACCCTGGCAACTATTCGCTCTACAGGATATGGATGAAGGAACAGGAGAAATCAGAAGCAGGGAATACTTCATCTTTTTCAAAAACAGAAGATAGCAATTATACTACGGTACATGTTGCCAAACCAGCCGTAACCGTGCCAACCAGGAAATTATCCTATAAAGAAAAACGAGAATTTGAATTATTAGAGAAAGAGATCGCTGATTTAGGCACAGAAAAAAGATCTATAAATGAAAAACTAAATAGCGCTGAAACTCCTTTTGAAGAACTGCAGCAGATTTCTATTCGTATTGGTGAGATAAATGCGTTGTTAGACGAGAAAGAATTTCGATGGCTGGAGCTTAGTGAAGTTTAAAGGTCAAAGTCTAAGGTTCAAAGGCAGGGTTCAACTTTAAACTTTAGACTTTGAACAGTAAACTTACTTTCCGCCGAAAACTGTTTTGAGAATTTCACTCACCCTGGCTGCGGGATTCGCACGTATCTTTTTCTCTTCCTCTCCCACATAATAAAAGATTCCTTTTAGAGCCCCTTCTGTAACATATTCATTGATATCAGAAGTAACCGGGGTAGTTGCAAATTTATTGTATAAGGTAAACACCTCCTTCCAGTATTTTGTAGCGTCCACTTTTTTAAGCGAACTCTCAATAACCGGCCTGAAGGCATTAGTAAGATCATTAGAGGTAGACTTCTTTAAATATGAAGTAGCAGCAGTATCTGACCCTTTTAAAATACCCAGCGCATCCTGCACACTCATTTTTTTAATGGCACTGACAAATATAGGAGTTGCCTGCCTGGACGCATCCTCTGCCGCACGGTTTAGACTTTCAACAGCCTGGTCAACTATCTTTCCCATTCCCAGTGCTCTCAATTTGGTTTCCACTTTGCGAACTTCTTCCGGCATTAAAATCTTTACAACAGCATCTTTAAAAAATCCATCTGTTGCTGATAATCTGCCAGCACTGCTTTTTGCCCCTACCGACAAAGCTTCCTTCAACCCTGCAATAATTTGATCTGTGCTGAGGGAACTGCCGGAACCGGATTTCGAAGAACTGGAAGAATTTAATACACTGCCTGCTTTCTTGAATAGCCCGTTCAAACTTCCGGACTTACTGGAATCTTTCTGAGAAAATGCGATAGTTACTGCTAAGATGAAAAATGATAATAATAAGTATTTCTTCATAATGCGATTTTTGTTAAATAATTATTTTAGTAAGCCATTCAAATTGTTCCGCTCTTGGCATGTACTCAAATGCGTTTATTCCTTCCTCCGGTGGCATGGTCAACTTCCGTTTAATGATATCCATCCACGAACCATCCAACGTTAGGATAGCTGATAAAGTATGTACGTTTTTAAAAATCATATGCTGAATACTCCATCTTGAGTAATCAGTTGTGGCCTTTAATAATTTTATATCCACAGAGATATTATCGTTCATGCCTATTTCTTTTTTAAAAACACATTCTTCTCTAAAAATTACCAGCCCAACCGCTTTTTCCTGCATCAATTTTAAATGGATACCATTTTCCTGCAGGAAATCAATACGCACGCTGGCCCCATAATCATAATACACAGAGTGCCGAACATGAAAATTAGGATCAAGGTCTGACCACCTGACTTCAATATTTTTACTATATAATTCTAGAGGCATTGCTTTGATGAGTTTAATAATGCTTAGTTTAAATTAGAAGCCACTATATTGTATGTTCAACAATCGAACTATAAAAATAGTTATCTGGAATCAAGTTATTAAAGACTTTAACAATTTTCTAAGCGGGAAAGCGTTCTTAGCCAACAACAGCTAAAATAGCAAAAACGTCTAAAATGTCCAGCTAAGACTACCAAAACGCGAACTTGTTAATCTTACCTGTTAATTGGTCAAATTGTAATACTTTTGCGAGCCTAAATTCAAAATATGATAAAGACATCCCTGATTGCTATTATGATTGGCTTAAGTGCGACGCTGTCCGTGAGTGCGCAAACAGGACCTAAATCAAAACCATCACCTGCAGGTACTACCAAAACTTCTCCAGCTTCCAAGACAAAAGCTCCTGTCAAACCTGTTTCATCAGGATCTTCAGTAATGAAAAGCGGCACCGACTCTTTAAGTTATGCTTTAGGTCTCAGCCTGGCACAATTTTATAAACAACAGGGAATAAAAACGGTTAACACGGTGCTTGTTTCAAAGGGTATTAATGATGCCCTGAAGGGTAGTAAACCATTACTTACCGATGAACAAATGAATCTTTGTATCACCAATAATCTAGAAAAAATGAAAGAAGAAAAATCTTCGGTCAACAAAAAAGCAGGAGAAGAATTTCTTGCACAAAATAAAACAAAACAAGGGGTAGTAAATTTGCCTAGTGGCCTTCAGTACCAGATCTTAACGGAGGGAACCGGTCCTAAGCCTACTATTAATGATACGGTTAGATGTCATTACCATGGCACCCTTATCGATGGCACCATATTCGACAGTTCTGTCGACAGGGGGCAGCCTGCAGAATTTCCCGTTGGCGGCGTAATTAAGGGATGGGTGGAAGCATTGCCGTTAATGCCTGTAGGCAGTAAATGGAAATTGTTTATTCCTGCTGAACTGGCGTATGGTAATTACTCTCCTCCGGGTTCAAAAATTGGCCCCGGCTCTGCTTTAATTTTTGATGTTGAATTACTCGACATTGTGAATAAAAAATAATTGCCTGACGGTCAGGCATAGCTTAAATAAAAAAGACTGTCTTAAAAATTAAGACAGTCTTTTTTATGCTGTACGAACACATTTAGACTTCTGGTATCTATGCTATTTATACATTAATTCATAATATTCATGAGCCATCCTGTTTGAATCGAATTGGAAGCGGACATCTCTCATGCCGTTCTTGGAAATTTGTCTCCATGTGTCATAGTTATCATAATACAGTGGCAATATTTGCTGTTCCAACATTTCATAAATTTTATTCAGGTCGTATTCATCCTGATGTTGAACATGAAGGTTGGCATAATCCACCTGTGGAACTACAAACCCGTTATTACCCTGGTTAATAAACTCAGGGATCCATCCATCATCCGTAGAAAAGTTTACGGCCCCATTCATTGCTGCTGTCATTCCGCTTGTTCCAGAGGCTTCCCTGGGAACTCTTGGATTATTAAGCCAGCAATCCGCACCCTGTTTTAATCGTTTAGATAAAGACATTTCATATCCAACAACTACTGCTACATTTTTATATCCTTTACTTAAATGTACAAGGTGATTAAAATCATTAATAGCCGGGTAATCCATTGGGTAAGGCTTACCTGCCCAGATAATTTGGATAGGATATTTGGTACTACTGGTTAATTTATCAAAACGCTCCACATCCCTGGTTATTAATTCGGCGCGTTTGTAACCGGCAAAACGCCTGGCCCAAACTATTGTAAAAACATTCTGATCGAACAGCTTCCCCGTTTGGTCAACAACAATTTCAAAAGCTCTTTTCTTAAGATGTTTTTTACGATCATCCCAGGCAAAATCATTATGCTCTTCCATGCTTTTATATAACTGCTTGTCTGCCCAATACCTCCAATTCTGTGCATTGGTTATAGAAATAATCGGGCAGATACCGTCCACTTTACTCCACATCGCTCTTGAAACTTTTCCATGCAATTGAGACACACCATTGGCAAGCCTGGCAAAACGCAGGGCTACCAGCGAGTGATTAAATTGATCATCTGTTATACCAGTCAGGTGTTTGGTTTCTTCTACAGACAAGCCACAAAAATAACTCATCTTATGACACAGGTATATATCATGCTTTTCATTACCAGCTTCCTCGGGAGTATGCGTAGTAAAAACCAGACGTTTTCTTACTTCTTCAATATTGCCAAATTTCTTATATAAATAAAATGCAGCACTAATGGCATGGGCCTCATTCAAATGATAAACCTCTGGTGAATAACCCATTTCATCTAATAACTTTGCCCCTCCAACACCTAACAAAATAAATTGGGCAACCTTCGTAGCTACGTTGGCATCGTATAAACGATGAGTGATAGTTTGAGATACATAATCATTTTCGGGTAAATCGGTACTCAATAAAAAGAGGGGGGCGCTTTTAAAAGTTTCGGGGTTGAGATAATATACTTTAACCCATACCGCATGTTCGTGAATATTTACCTGGAATTTTATTCCCGTATCTTCCAGGAAACTGTATTGCTTCTCCATCCAGGTCACCTGCAAGGTTTGATCCTGGTTACGAGCCTGATCATAATATCCATACTTCCAGAGTATTCCGATACCGATCATATTCTGTCTTAATTCATAAGCGCTTCTCAGGTGTGATCCGGACAAAAAACCCAATCCACCACTATATATTTTCAATGGTTGATGAACCGCAAATTCCATAGAAAAATAAGCTACTTTTTTTGCATAACGTTCTTCGGTAGGATAGGGTATTTTGTAATTTCTAAAGCTCATACATTTTTATTGCTTTTGTTTTTTAAAAAAGAGCTGGCAATATAGGTGATATTATTGATACGATATGTTCTAATAGACTTGATATCAAAAGAAATTACAACTTCTTTACCGGGATCATTTTTTTGCCTTTGGCATTTACTTTCAATTTCGGTTCCTTTCTTTTAATAAATGAACCATCAAAAAAACATTTAATATCCCTGTAAGAACCGCAAGCTGCCACCTCCTTAAGTGCCAGGCTTGTGCCACCAAAAGTAAATTCAAGCTCACACGGATTACCGATAGCACGATAAAGCGCCGTTTTTATGCCATGCATAGACGCAGCGCCTTTTAACTCTCCGGTACAAGTGCCGTTATCTTTCTCAAAATGTATAAAAAACAACATATCAGTGGGTTTTTTCCCATCTCGAATAGAAACGTAATTGCGCTTATCTTTAATATAATCACCTGAATATTTATTTTTTCGAGGTAACGTATCAATAGGATTTATAATATCCTGCTCTTGTTCTGCAATTCCCTGGTCAGTCATAATTAAATTAAAGGCCCCTGCTTCAGCGTTTAATATATACACATTTTTAGCCTCGGAAAATTCGCCATTTGGCTTTTTCTTTTGTATAAACTTGGTTACAGTATACTTTTTGTCCATCAAACCCACTTGAGATGTAGAGGGATCCTTATCCGAAATAGCCAAAGGCATTCCGGTAATAAACTTATAATCTTTATCAAGAGCTATGATATACCCCGCTTTTTTGGAAGAGCTTATTGCTTTCAAAAAAAGATAGGTCTCATATTTTGCAATGGTTACCCTGCCCAACGGATAAATTTTTGGCTTTGAATCAGCACCGAATTGC
Organism: Chitinophagaceae bacterium; assembly: GCA_039921525.1. Classification (GTDB taxonomy): domain Bacteria; phylum Bacteroidota; class Bacteroidia; order Chitinophagales; family Chitinophagaceae; genus JADCRZ01. Next base: position 6,967 of record JBDSBP010000043.1, read on the forward strand.
TTGCGTAAAACACTGTCAGGTATAAATTGTGTAAATATCTTATACCCAATGGAAGAGGAGTCTGTTTCACTCCTGAGAAGTACTCCATCATCAATTTGCAAGGGTAATTTTATTTCAGGAAAAAAATCAACAAAATCAGCTATCCCTACCGAATCAGTATCTGCCAGCTTAATTTTTTTATTTCTGCAACCAATTAAGAAAAAAAGCAGCAGGAAAATGAGCAAAAGTTTCTTCATAAGTCTTCTTTCTCCTGTTTTATAAGGTAAAAATAAAATTAAGTTGTCAACTTCTCGTTTTTAAATTTCTATTTACAAATATATTATTTAGATTTGTCTAAAATTTATTTTAGGGTAGTATAAATTAGCAAGATATTATATAAGTGTTTTAAGGCCTCCATTGTAAGAGTTTTTAATTTTCAGAAATAAAAAAAACAGCTAAAGTAAGAGGGGGTCACCAATTTGTAAACAGCATTGAATGAAGTATTCAGCCAGCAAAGAAAATTATTTGAAAGCCATCTTTCATTTGCAGCAGGAGCAGGCAAGCGTCAGCACCAATGCATTAGCACAGGCTTTGCAAACAAAGGCAGCTTCGGTAACAGACATGCTAAAAAAATTGAAAGCACAAAAATTATTGCATTATGAAAGGTATAAGGGCGTAAAACTGACCGTGGAAGGAAGAAAAGTAGCTATTTTAATTATTCGCAAACATCGTTTATGGGAGTACTTCCTGGTACATAAATTAAGCTTTGGCTGGGAAGAAGTACATGAAATAGCTGAAGAATTGGAGCATGTTTCCAGCAAAAAGCTTACCGATCGTTTAGAAGAATTCCTCGGATTTCCGCAAACCGATCCGCATGGGGATCCCATACCTGATTTACAGGGCAGGATGCCTGTAAGCAAACAGGTAATCCTCGCTGATTTACCTGTAAATGCTATCTGTACGGTTAGTAACATCGGCGATCAAACGGCGGAAATCATGGAATTACTAAATCATAAGAATATCCGTATCGGAACGAAACTGGAAGTGAAAAAGAAATTCAGTTTTGATAATTCATTGGAAGTGAAGCTTCGCAATCAATCAGCTTTTACGATAAGCGAACATCTTGCAAAAAACCTGTTCGTTAAATTTGAAGAACCTGTTGTGGAAAAATCAAAACCTGTTCATTAAAACCATAACATAAACCAAAAACTGTTTACATATACACATTGTGCTAAAGACCCTTTTTTTCTTATGAATAAAATTATTAAAGATGAATCACTAAGCGAAGTATATGGTAGTGTAGATACTACGAAAAATACAGGAAAGCTAAAAAAAATATTAGCTTTTTTTGGGCCGGCCTACCTGGTAAGTGTGGGATATATGGATCCGGGTAACTGGGCCACAGATCTTGCGGGCGGCAGTAAGTTCGGCTACACATTGATTTGGGTTTTATTGATGAGTAACCTTATGGCGCTGCTTTTGCAAAGTTTATCCGCAAGATTAGGTATAGTGAGGGGTAGAGATCTCGCACAGGCCAACCGGGAAGCCTATCCAAAGCGTATTAATTTTGCTTTATACCTACTGGCTGAAATTGCCATTGCCGCTACCGACCTGGCGGAAGTATTGGGTATGGCCATTGGTATTCATTTGCTTACGGGAATACCGCTATTATACGGTGTGCTGATAACGGTTTTAGATACACTTCTTTTGTTATTACTTCAGCGCCTGGGCATGCGCAAAATGGAAGCCTTTATCATTTGCCTGGTAGCTATTATCGGACTTTCCTTCCTGGCAGAAATGATTTTTGCGAAGCCTGACCTCGCGGAAGTTGCAACGGGCCTTATTCCATCTATACCAAATAGCGAAGCTCTATATATTGCTATTGGTATAATCGGGGCAACCGTAATGCCACATAATTTATATTTACATTCCGCTTTGGTACAAACCAGGAAGATAAAAAGAGATGAGACCGGCATCCGTCATGCACTGAAAATGAATTTTCTGGATAGCACCATTGCCCTGAACCTTGCTTTTTTTGTAAACGCGGCAATACTGATTTTAGCCGCTACGGTGTTCTTCAAAACCGGCAGAACCGAAGTGGCTGAAATAAAAGATGCTCACAGGCTGCTGGCTCCTTTATTAGGGACCAGTATGGCACCCGTTCTTTTCGCTATCGCATTAATTGCCGCCGGACAAAGTTCCACGATTACAGGAACCCTTGCCGGGCAGATAGTAATGGAAGGTTATTTAAGACTCCGTATTAATCCCTGGCTGAGACGTTTATTGACCAGGTTGCTGGCTATCATCCCAGCCGTTTTTGTTATTGTTTTGTACGGAGATGAAAAAATTGATGCACTGCTGATCTTAAGCCAGGTTATCTTAAGTCTGCAACTTGGGTTTGCTATTATTCCGCTTATTCATTTTGTGAGCGATAAAAGTAAGATGCATTCGTTTGCGATTGGCCCTGTAACAAAAATATTATCATGGCTGGTAACCGCCATTCTTGTTTTCCTCAATTTAAAAATGGTTAGCGGCTCGATAAGTGATTTCCTCATTTCACCTAATGCCATTTACTGGAAAATTTTGATAGTTACCGGGGTTCTAATGTTGCTGGGTTTGCTAATTGTAGTGATCGCCTATCCATGGCTTCAAAAAATAAAAACTAATAAGCTGGTAGCCATTCACCCGGAAGTAAAAAATCTTGATCAGTTACCGATACCGGAATTTAGCCGTGTAGCCGTAGCCCTTGATTTTGGTGCACATGATCAAAGGCTTATCGCTTTTGCAATTGGACAGGGGAAACAAAAAACTTCCTTTGTATTAATTCATGTTGTAGAAAGTGCTACCGCCCGTGTATTGGGAGATGTGACGGACGACCTGGAAACAAGAAAAGATGAGGAACAGTTAGATTTTTATGTTAAACAATTGGCGGCAAGGGGATATGAAGTAATTGGCCGGCTGGGTTACCGAAGCAGGAAAGAGGAGATTGTTCAAATCGTAAAAGAAGTTAATGCAGATCTACTGGTTATGGGCGCACATGGCCATGCAGGCATTAAAGACTGGCTATACGGTGAAACCATTAACCAGGTAAGACATGGATTGAAGATACCGGTGCTCATCGTTCATACGCAGGTATGAGTTTAGCCGTCAGCTATCAGCTATCAGCAATCAGCTTTGGTCACCAGGTTGACCCAAGGTTACAATGTAAATAACTTGGAAGATTTATAAAAAGTCTCTAATGAATTGAAAATTCAAACTTCAGGTGAGATAACTTTGTAAAAGTAGCATGATTAACTCCTTAATTTTACCAACTTGTGTTAAGTTATATAGTAGAAAGGATTCTTCGATCAGCGGCGCCAATAACTCCATTGCTTCATTAACCATTAACAATTAACCATTAATTCTACTTTGACAAGTTAAACCGGCTTTTATTATCAGTTGAAGGTAGTCGGCATATTCAAATTTACATTTCCGGAGCCGCCGTTCAATTTCGAACATTCTTTAATTAAGGCTGCGAAATATATTTGTTACACAGAGATGCACGGAGAAGGCACGGAGATACA